>CALUUT010000024.1 GCA_944324045.1 uncultured Desulfovibrionaceae bacterium
ATGCGTTTCTTGAGCGCAAGCAGGATGCCCTTTTGCTTCAGGCGCATTTACATGCGTTTGAGAAAGGGGAACATCGGGAAAGCGTGGTTCTTCCCACATCCGTCGCCCAAAGAGAAGTAAAGCGTCATATCGCGCTCAATCCCAGGCTGACGGTCAGGGAAAATATGCTTCACATGTTTCACCAGGCCGCCAAGGCGACACGCGGTTTTACGCACCTTAAACGTCGCAGGCAGGAACTGGAGCGGGCAATGACGGATGCGCTCTGCCGGCGGGAATGCCTGGAGGCTTCCGGTTCCGTTCCACCCGCTTTGCTTCCGGAAAATGGGAAAAATATTGAAGGCGCCGGCGATTTTGACCGGAAGAGCCGTCATATTGCCGAAAAACAGGTGTCGGCATTTGTCAGCAGCGACGGATTTTTGCTTCTGCGCGGTCGAAGCGCCAAAGGAAATCGGGCGGCCCTGAAGATGGCGGCGCCGTATGATTATTGGTTTCACTGCGAGGATGGGCCAAGCGCACATTTGATAGTACGCAGAAAACATGCCGCTCAGAGCGTTCCCGAACGCACGATGCGGGAAGCCGCCAGCCTTGTTGCCGTAAAGAGTTGGCGAAGGCAAGACAGCGGAGCGCGCATCATGTATGCCCTGGCGCGGGATGTGCAACCGGTAAAAGGCGGGCCGGACGGCAAAGTCAAAGTCTTGCGGAGCATGGGAAGCTATACGGTTCCCGTGGATCCGGAGCTGGAAATGCGTCTTGAGCGCGCCCTTGAGTAGTGTGGAACGCCTGTGGGGTTGGGAAAAGCGGCAGCCTGAAGGCTTGTCCATTTATGATATCTGAATGCGGTCTTTTTGATTGGGGAGGCTGTCCGCCTCCCCATTATAATGTGCTGAAATGCTTTTTACAGCTTTTTGGCCATGTGCCGTATCAGGCGCAGGAGCTGGTGAGTGAAGCCGGCTTCATTGTCGTACCAGACCAGAAGTTTCAGCATGGTGTCATCCAGCACTTTGGTGCTTAAAGCATCAACAACGCCGCCATGGGTGTCGCCATTGTAGTCAATAGAGACAAGAGGCTCTTCCGAATACCCCATGTGTTCGTTGGCGGCGGCTTTGAGCACGCTGTTGACTTCCGAGGCCGTGGTTTTTCTGTCCAATTCGAAGACCACGTCCACAATGGAAACGTTGGGCGTGGGCACGCGCACAGCCATGCCGTCCAGCTTGCCGGACAGTTCCGGTATGACAAGACCAATGGCCTTTGCCGCGCCGGTGGTGGTGGGGATCATGGACATGGCCGCGGCCCGTCCGCGACGCAGGTCTTTGTCCGTTCCGTCAAGAATCCGCTGGCTCATGGTGTAGGAATGGATGGTCGTCATAAGCCCGTGGCGGATGCCGAATTGATCAAGTATGACCTTGGTCGCCGGCGCAAGACAGTTCGTGGTGCAGGAAGCGGCGGACACGACATCGTGTTTTGCCGGGTCATAGGCGTTTTCGTTGACGCCCATGACAATGGTGACGTCGGCATTTTTCAGGGGCGCGCTGTTCAGCGCTTTTTTGGCGCCGCAAGCCAGATGCGCGGATAATCCGTCGCGGTCTTTGATCTTTCCGGATGTTTCCACGGCAATATCCACGCCGTAATCAGCCCACTTCCATTCTCCAAGGGGATAGCGGGTTACGGGAATGCGGCATCCGTCGACAATCAGACCGTTTTCATCATGACTGACTTCACCGGGAAAATGTCCATGCGTGGAATCGTATTTCAGCAAATGGGCAAGAGTGGCGTTGTCGGCGCGCGCGTTTATGACCGCAACCTGCACATCTTTGCTGTCTTTCATCAAGCGGACAAGGTAGCGCCCGATGCGTCCGAATCCATTTATTCCAATTTTAACGGGCATGCGTGATATCCTCCTAAAAATTGATCAATCAACATTTGTTGGAAGACCCCAGCACATTGCGGATCTTATGCTGGACCATAAGCTTCACCGCTTCACGTGCGGGTTTCAGATACGATCTTGGGTCAAAATTTTGCGGATTTTCGGTCAGGTGCTTGCGGATGACGGCGGTCATCGCCAGGCGAATATCGGTATCGATATTTATTTTACAGATGCCCATGCCGGCCGCTTTGCGCAGAAGCTCTTCAGGAACGCCGCGCGCCGCGCCGATTTCTCCGCCGTATTTGTTCGCCATTTCCACAAATTCCGTGGGGACGGACGACGAGCCATGCAAAACCAGGGGATAGCCGGGCAGGAGGTTTGATATGGTTTCCAGGCGGTTGAAATCAAGCTTCGCCTCTCCCTTGAATTTGTAGGCGCCATGGCTTGTGCCTATGGCAATGGCCAAAGAGTCGCAGCCAGTGCGCTCGATAAACTCCTTTGCCTGGTCAGGGTCGGTGTAGATGGATTTTTCAGCGGAGACGTTTTCTTCGACTCCGGCGAGCTGCCCGAGTTCCGCTTCAACCCAGACGCCTTTTTCATGCGCGTAATCCACTACCTTTTTGGTCAGGGCGATATTTTCTTCAAACGGCAGATGCGAGCCGTCAACCATAACCGAGGTGAATCCGCCATCTACGCAATCCTTGCAGATCTGGAAATCCTGTCCATGGTCAAGATGCAGCACCACAGGCAGATCTGTTTCAAGGAGCGCGGCTTCAACAAGTTTTACAATGTAATTCTGGCCCGCATATTTTCTGGCGCCCGCTGAAACCTGAAGTATAAGCGGGGAACGTTCTTCCTCGCCAGCGGCCATGATGCCCTGGATGATTTCCATGTTGTTGACGTTGAATGCACCAACTGCATAGCCTTCGCGATAGGCGCGTTCGAACATAGAACGGGGCTCAACTAGCGGCATGATGTTTTCTCCTTGTTTAGGGCTGAAATGTCTCATCAGAAGCGGACACTCTTTATTTGTACGTCATGTCCGGTTGCAGGTAAAGAAGTATTCCCGTTTAGAGGTTCTGGAAAAGCGTATCGGAAAGCGCGCGCAGGGTTTGTTCATCCGTGAATTCGAATTTGAGCGGGGTCAGGCTGATATATCCGCTGTTGAGCATTGCCCGGTCGCTTTTGGGTTCAATCTGTTCCGCCGGAAGGTCGCCGTCAAGCCACCAATGCGATACGCCGCGCGGGTCGCGGCCTTCGACATACCAGTCGTGCCAGTTCGCGGCTGTTTGGGGACAAAGGGCCAGTCCCTTTGTTTCGGAAACGGGTCTGTCCGGAAAGTTAAGATTCAGGGCCCGTCCGCGCGGGATGCGCGACCATGGGATACGCTCAAGCAGCCGCGTCGTGAATTCGGCGTGCGCGGATACGTCGCGCCGGGCAAACGAATCATAGGACACAGCCATAGCCGGAAATCCCTGGCGGGCCGCTTCGGATGCCGCGGCGACCGTCCCGGAATACAGAATATCCGGCCCTACGTTTGCGCCTGCGTTGATGCCGGAAAGCACCATATCCGGTTTTTGCTTTACAAGCTGGCTAAGGCCGAGTTTCATGCAGTCCACAGGCGTGCCGAATACGCCAAAACCCTGGAAATCCGGCTCGATGATTTCTTTTACTCTGAGCGGCAGAGAAATGGTGAGCGCATGCCCCACGGCGGACTGTTCCGTGACCGGCGCGATGGTCGAGACAGTATGGCCCGCTTTTAGGAGCGCGCGATGCAGGGCCCTGAGCCCTGGCGCCTGAATGCCGTCATCATTTGTAAGAACAATATGCATATTATGACTCAAAACGGTTTACATTGACAACAAAGGGGAAAAAAGACGATACCAACCAAAAGCAAAAATCCAGGAGTGTACAACGTACAATGTCTCTCTCCAAAAAACATTTTATCAAAGATATGCAGGCCGGTGAAGAGGTGAAGGGCCTTTTTCTTCTGACGGCGGCGCAACTTTTGCAGGCGCGCAATGGCCCGTTTTGGAGACTGGAGCTTCAGGACAGCACGGGCGTTCAGGATGCGAAGATATGGAGTCCGCAGAGTCAGGCCTATTCGGAACTGGCGCCCGGCATGTTTGTCGAGGTGAATGGACGGGCCACGCTCTATCGCGAGCGGCTTGACGTGGTCATTGACCATCTGCGCGTACTGGACGAAGATGAAACCGCAAAACTGGATTTGTCCGAATTTTTGCCTTCCGCCGCGCGCAAGCCTGAGGAAATGTACAGCGAGCTTGTGGAACTGGTCCGAAGCGTAATAACGCATCCGCCTTTACGGAAGCTCGTTCTGGCCATTTTGCAGGATAAGGATATTCAGCCGAAACTTCTTGTGGCTGTAGGCGCAAAATCTGTGCATCATGCCTATTGCGGCGGCCTTTTGCAACATATTCTGGCGGTTTGCAATTTGACCATGGCCATAGCCGACCGCTATCCGAATCTTGACCGTCAGATTCTTTTGGCTGGGGCTGTATGCCATGATATCGGAAAACTGTGGGAGATTTCATCCGGTCTTGTGCCTGATTATACGGATTCGGGGCGCATGCTTGGGCATATTCAGCTCGGTTTGCAGATGCTTGAGCCTTTCATGGCGCAATCAGGCCTTGAGCCTGAACTGTGTTTGCATTTGAGGCATCTTATCCTCAGTCATCATGGGCTTGCGGAGTATGGCTCGCCCAAACCGCCCATGACTGCCGAAGCGCTGGTTTTGCACCATGCGGACAATATTGACGCGAAACTGGCGCAAATCGAGGAAGTGTTAAGCGGCGCGGGAGTGGAGCCGGGACACTGGTCCGCCTATCAGAAATTTCTTGATCGGTATCTGTATGCGCCCATTGCGACGCCCACGGATGCGCACAGCCGCGTCAGAAAAAAAGCCGAAGGAAAAGAGATGCAATGTTCATTACTTTCGAAGGAATAGAGGGAGCGGGCAAAAGCACCCTGGTTTCCGGGGTCCGTGCGTGGTTTGAGGCTAAAGGCCATACGGCGCTTGTCACGCGGGAGCCGGGCGGGTGCGCGTTTGGAGCATTGCTGCGTTCCGTGTTGCTTGATGCAAATAATACCGGTTTGACGCCTGAAGCTGAGTTATTTCTTTACCTTGCGGATCGTGCTCAACATGTGGTCACGGTGATCCGACCGGCTTTGAAGCGCGGCGAGGTCGTTTTGTGCGATCGCTATGTGGATTCAACTATAGCGTATCAGGGGTATGGACGCGGTTTTGACCCCCTGTGGCTGCTTGATCTGAACAGAAAAGCTGTTCAGGATACATTTCCTGATCTGACTTTTTTGATTGATATTGACCCGGAAATGGGGTTGAGTCGAGCCATGGCCCGTAATGCACGGGAAAATACGACTCTTTCGGAAGGGAGATTTGAGGCGGAAAACGTGAGTTTTCATATGCGGGTAAGGCAGGGTTTTTTAGCGTTGGCCGACATGTTTCCAGCGCGTTTTCGTATTGTGGACGGGGCGCGAAGCGTTGAAAAGGTGCTGGAACAGGCGTTGGCGGTTTTGGATGCGGAATATGCGCGACATATATAGGCGTATGGCGAGGGGCGCATGGCGCGTATGGATTGTGCTGGTTCTTGCCTGCGCCGTATCGCCTGTTGCGGCGTTTGCACGAGATCAGACGGCGCTTTCTCTTGAATTGTGGCGTGAAGGGCGGATAGAGGAAGCGCTGAACGCCATGAAAGCGGTTCTTTATGCGCAACCGGATGATCCGGAAGCATGGAATGATTTCGGCATGATGAACCTGGCCATGGGCAACGTCGATGAAGCGGAGAAGGCTTTTGCCCGCACATTAAGCCTTGAGCCGGGACATGCCGGGGCGTGTTTGAATATGGGCAATTTACTGCGGCATCAGCGTAAACCAAAACGCGCCCTTGAATGGTTCAATACCGGATTGGCCTGGCATTCAAAGGATGTGCGGCTGCTTTTGGGCCGGGCGCAGGCGCGAGGGGAGTTTCACGATTATCTTGGCGCTTTGAAAGATTTTCGGGCGGCATTTGCCCTTGCTTCTCAAAATACGCATGTGCTGAATGAGTATGCGTGGTTTTTGGCGACATGCCCGGATGACGGGGTTCGGGACGGCAAACGCGCTTTGGAGCTGGCGCGCAAGGCTGTGGTGGAAGCGCCGGGACCGGAAGCGGGGTTATATGACACGCTGGCCGCCGCTTTGGCTGAGTGCGGCCGTTTCGACGAGGCTGCCGATATTCAGAAAAAGGCCCTCGCGTTGGCGGAAAACAATGGATACCCCAAGGATTTGCTTGAGGCATGGCGCGAACGGTACGGCATGTACAAGCTGAATATGCCGTACCGGCAGCATGCGGATAATGCGCACTAATTTCAGGAGGTCATCATGACGACGCCTTTGCATGATTTTTGGAGCAAAAAGCTGGAAAAGGTTCAGGCCGCTCTTATTTCCAGAGGGTTCATGGCTTCTGTGGCCCAGGACGCGCAGGAAGCCAAGGCCCTTTTCATGGCGGACATTATGCCGCGGATTCAGCCTGAAACCATAGCCTTCGGCGGCTCGGTCACCTTTATGAATGAACTGGGGTTGTTGGATATTCTGCGCTCCCAGAATGCCGCTACGCTCATTGACGCGTATGCGCAGGGCATATCCCAGGAACAGGCCTATGAATTAAGACGTCGTTCGCTTCTGGCGGACCTTTTCGTCACAGGCACAAACGCTGTTGTGAGCAACGGCGTTCTGGTCAATCTTGACGGCGTGGGCAACCGTGTGGCGGCCATAACCTTCGGGCCGAAGCGTGTCGTTTTATTTGTCGGCCGAAACAAAATTGTGGAAAGTCTGGATGAAGCGATATCCCGCATTCGGAATATCGCGGCCCCGGCTAATGCCGTGCGCCTGAAGCGCAAGACGCCTTGCGCGGCAAGCGGGGTATGCGCCGATTGCAAGAGCCCTGAACGCATATGCAATCAATGGAGCGTTCTTGTCCGGTGCGCGCCGGTCAACAGAATTCATGTCGTTCTTATCAATGAAGACATGGGATATTGAATAAGGTTTTTTTACCTGTTCATGCCTTTATCATGAGGGCGGACCGGCGCCGCAAGATACGCCTTATGCCCCTAAGGCTGTGTACAAAAAGGAGCTGGGCTCGCGCGTCAGTGCGGCGTGCAAAAAGAAATAGCAGGGTGCATGAATTTAAGACAACAAGCCTTGGAGCAATTCAGTTTTTTCAAATACTGAATTGCTCCAAGGCGTATTTTCTGGGGTTTCAGGCGTCGGCTGGCCGTTGGAAAAATTTTTTCAGACAGGGTTACAACGCTATACATGCATAAGCACACAAAGCGGGGTATTCCCGATTTTTTCCCGACCCTTGAGCGCGTCCAGCTCCATAAGCATGGCGCATCCGACAACTTCTGCGCCGCACTGCTTTACAAGCTGCACCATGGCCTGCACTGTTCCGCCCGTCGCAAGTACGTCATCTACAATGAGCACCCGATCTCCTGATTCCAGGGCGTCGCAATGCATGCACAGCGTGTTTGAGCCGTATTCAAGATCATAGGATGCGGACAGCGTCTTGTAGGGAAGTTTGCCCGGTTTACGAACAGGGACAAGGCCTATGTTGAACCGGACCGCAAGAGGCGCGGCAAACAGGAAGCCACGCGCCTCTGCGGCGACTATTTTGGTCGGACGCAGGCTGCATGTCTGTTCATACATAAGGTCGATGGTCTGCCGGAACGCATCGCCGGCTCCAAGCAAGGGAGTGATATCATAAAAAAGAATTCCCGGTTTGGGATAATCCGGAATTTTTCGAATAAAAGAAGAGATATCCATGCTGTACTCCTGGGCGCAATTTCAGCATTCACGACAGCTCGCGACAAGACCATGCAAACATGGAAGCCGGTGTCGCGGCCATACTTCATGGAAGTTTTGGAGACATTCGGCTACATGCCGCTGCTTACGCACTTGCACAGTCCTTTGCCTTGTTGGGGCATAACCTGGAATTCAGGTTCGATGAAGTCGATGGTCACATTGACGAGGTCGTCCATGAGTTCCTTGTCTATGCAGAAAGTGAAGCCTTTGTCTTCAAAAATGAGGTCTTTTTCCGTGGGTTCGTCGGTAATGATGCCCAGAATATTGCCCCCGCACATGCCGCAGCCGCCGATGATCAATTGTACGCGGATGGTGGGGCGGTTGTCGCCCAAAAGCGACTGCAGTTTATTACGTGCGGTTGTGGTCAAGCCTACCATTTCAGTTCTCCTTATTGAAAAGCGTGACTGTTATTGATCAAAACATCTGCACAATCCCTTGGGATGCGCAGGATGCACTTTGAAAGACGGTTCCGTGTAATCAATGCCTACATCGCCGAAGTCGCTGTCAAGCTGCTTGCTGATGCAGAATTTGAATCCCCTGTCCTCATAGACCACGTCGTCATCCGTCGGTTCGTCAAAGACGATTGTCGGAATATTGCCGCCGCATCCACATCCGCCAATGAGGATTTCCACTCTGATGGTAGGGCGTTTGTCGCCAAGAATTCCGACCAGTTTTTCATACGCGGTTTTTGTGAGGCTTATCATGTGTCTTCCTCCTTCTTAGGTAATCCTTGGGCAATAATGATCTTTGATAAGCATTCTTGTCAACCCTTTACTCATTCGGCTTCCGGCCCAGATCCGGATAAAGCCGGACCGCAGGCGAGCCTGTACCTGCGCGGTTTATTTTTGCATAAGAAGTTTATGAAATGATATCTGGTAAATAGAATGACTCTTGATAGCTAAAGCGATAAGATGCAAAGAGCGGGGAAGGAACAGCGTGTTGCGGCTAAACCACATAAAAGCGCACGGCGGAATTTTTTTGCATTTTTTACATTTGCGTATGACGTCTACGCCCACAGGCAAGGGAGGCCTGCGGGCGCAAGAGAGAAAAAAGGCTATACGGCAAAAGATCTGAATTTGTCGTATAATGATTTTGTTTATGGCAGACGGGCCGGCGCGTGAACGTCGTCCGCCTTGGCCTGTGGCACGCTTTCAGAACACTGGAGGCTGTTTCCCGTGAGTATCATTTGCAGCACGTATTTTTCAATTTTTCCGGTCAGACTGCGAGGTATCTCTCCCCAGAAGAACTGGGAAGGTCTTTTATGCTGCGGCAAAACCGCGCAAAAATCCCGCAGCATCGCCGCTGTGACATGTTGGCCTGCTTTGGGCTGGATTAAGGCGGCAATGGCGTTTTTTTCCCCCGGAATGCTGAAGACCGCGGCGTCTTGCACTTTGGGGTGCAGTACAAGGAAGTTTTCAATTTCAATAGGGTACACGGTATGGTTTTGCACGTGAATAATGTATTCTTCACGCTCGACCAGCCAGAAATACCCGTCATCGTCCATGCGGCATATATCGCCGGTAAGCAGCCACCCGTCAATAAGCACTTTTTGGGTTGCTTCGGGGTCTTTATAATATCCCTTCATGATGCCGGGCCCTTTAAGCATGAGGTGGCCGGCCGTGTTCGGCGGCAGTTGGCGCAATTCGTCATCCACAACCTTTGCTTCCCAGTCAAAACCGGTTTTGCCTATGGCGCCGATTTTTTCCGCGTTGTCGATGCCAAGAAGGATGCAGCCCGGCCCTGTGGATTCAGTGAGCCCGTAGGTCGTATTATAATGATGGGTCGGGAACATGCCCCGCCATTCCTTGATCAAACTGGGCGGAATAGGCTGCGCGCCCATGTGCATGAGCCGCCATTGTTCAAGATTATAGTCCTGAAGGTTCACTTCCCCGTTTTCAATTCTGCAGATGATATCCTTGGCCCAGGGAACAGTGAGCCAGACCGCGGTGACCCCTTCTTCGGACACGGCCTCAAGTATCCATTTGGCCTGTATGTCTTTTAAAATGACGCCCTTGCCGCCCATAATGAAAACGCCAAGCCAGTGCACCAGGGCCCCGCAGTGATACAGTGGCGTAAGACAGAGAAAATTGTCTTTGTGCGTGTGCTGATGTTGAAAGCATTCTATATAACAGGCGAACTCAAGGTTTCGGTGCGTGAGCACCGTCGCTTTCGGCAATCCCGTGGTTCCGGAAGTAAAATATAAAACCGCTTCGTCGCATAGATCAAGTTCCGGAAACACGATATTTTCAGCTTCCTTGTCGAGCAGTTCCCTAAGCTGTACGGCTTCGGGAAAAAGACATTCATCCTTGCCGATCTGCACATAGGCGGATACGGAATCATTGAGTTGCGCTTTCAGGTTTTTTGTGGCCCAGACCTGCGATGCTTCAAAGAATATGGCTTTAGGCTCAGTTAACTCCGCGCAGTGCGCCATTCTGGCGGTATCGTATGCATGATCGACAGGAACGGCAAGGCAGCCGGCCCGCAAGATGCCGAAATATACAGGGAGCCATTCAATGCAGTTTTGCATGAGAATAAGCGCCCGATCTCCCTTTTTCAAACCTTTTTCAATGAGATATGTCGCGATGCCGCTTGCCTGCCGGTCAAATTCATGCCAGGTGATTTCCCTGCGCTGGTTTACTCCGGGGTTTCTTCCTACCAAAGCCACTTCATTGCTGTACAAGCGTGCATTGCGTGACAGAATTTCAGTTATAAGCATAGCGTTTCTCCGCCGAGTTGTCTTGGACTTCGTATCCTGAATCCGCATATATTAACATTTATTGGAAAGGAGGCTTTTGCCTCTTTTCTAATCAAGGCCGTGCAGCTTCAGCTTGCGAAACAGCGTTCGCCTTGAAATTCCTAAAAGCTGCGCCGCATTCATCTTGTGCCATTTTGTCTGCTCAAGCGCGCGGACCAGAAGATGCTTCTCAAAGGATTCCACAGCCTTTTCAAGGTTGAAGCTTCCTTCTTCTTCGGCGGTCAAAGCGCCGTCCTGCGCCTCTGCAAGTTCCTTGTTCGCCATATCCTGCAGAAAATTGAGATTGCCGATGGTGATGTATCGGCGGATGACGTTCTGCAATTCCCGGACATTGCCCGGCCAGGGATAGCTTTTCAGTTGCGCTATCTCGTGCTTGGTAAGGGGCGGCGATGTAACCGGGTCGCCAAACATGTCGAAAAACGTGCGGGCAAGAAGTTCAATATCGCCTTCCCGCTCGCGCAACGGCGGCAGATGAATGGGAATTATATAGATACGGTAAAAAAAATCCCGTCTGATTTGTCCGTCATGCACCATTTCATTGAGATCTTTGTTGGATGCTGCGATGATGCGCAGATTCGGGTGGATGACTTCCTGTCCGCCGACCGGGGAAAACCCGCCTTTTTCAAGAGCGCGCAAGAGCTTGACCTGCATGCTCAGGCTGATTTCCCCTATTTCATCCAGGAAAAGCGTGCCGCCGTTGGCTGCTTCCAGATATCCTTTCTGGTTTTGGGTCGCATTGGTGAATGCGCCTTTTTTGTGTCCGAAGAACGCGCTTTCCACCAATCCTTCGGGGATAGCTCCGCAGTTTACCGCAATAAAAGGCTGATCTTTTCGGGTGCTGTTATTATGAATGGCATGAGCCACAAGTTCCTTGCCGGTTCCGGTTTCACCGAAAATAAAGACGTTGTCCGAAGAAATTGCGGCCTTGATGATCATTTCAAAGACTTTTTGCATGGCCGGACTTTGGCCGACAATTTCGCCGAAACCGTGACGGTCGCGCAGGGCCGTCTGGAGCAGATGCCGTTCTCCAAGCAGAGCCTGTTCTTTATGTTTGGACAGGGTTATGTCTGTGATGAATCCTTCAAAAGCAAGGAATTCTTCTTTGGAGGAATATACGCCGCTTCCATGTTCCTGGACCCATTTCTCATTTCCGTTGGCGTCAAGGAGCCGGTATTCCTGCTCATACCGTTGCTTGTTTATGATTGAGGAATGAAAGGCTTCCTGTATTCTGGACACATCGTCAGGATGAATGAGCGAGTGCAGCGTGGAGCCCGGATGATTGATGAAATATTCTGGTTCGTACCCGGTCAGGTCGCGGCATCCTTCGCTCACATACCGTATGGACCATTGTCCGTCGTTTAGAAGCTGATATGCCATGCCTGGAGACAGGTTGAGCAGGCGCCTGTGAAAACCTTCCGTGGGACTGGGAAGCACTACGGAACGGGGCACCAGCACGAAACCAAAACCTTCATCTTTGCCTTCGATATTCCGGATTCTGTGATGCAAAAGAGAAAAGTTTTTTTCAGGCAGCGCCCTGAGAGTGATCTCCATGCAGGCGTCGTCTGCATTTTCCCTGAAATTTGAAAGGGGAGGCTGGGGAGCAATACGGGCCATAAGGTCAGTGATAATGCTTTCTCCGCCAATCACCAGAGGGGTAAGCACTTCAGCCAGATTTTTTCCAATCACGTCCAAAGCGTCCCATGAGGAAAGCTTTGCCATGCGTTGGTTCCAGGATATGATGGTTAAATTCATATCCGCGGAAAATGCGGCGGCGGGCAGCGACTCGAATGCCGCGGCTTCTGCAGACGGAGAGGATAGGGTCATGTCGTTTCCCCCGGCAAAGAATGCTCTGTCAAGTAAGTACGATGCCAATGGCGCGTCCTCTTTCACTTCTGCAAATCCCGAACCAATCCGGCCTTTTTCATCAGCCTCGAGTGTCATGAACGTCACTTGTTTGAAGCCTATATATTCGCCGCCTTGTTTTCTTATATACAATATATATTGATAATGGGCAAGAATGGCTCAAAGATAAAAAAGAGATCTGGGGGCTGTTTTTTATTTTTGTAAAAAGAAATGACAGGTGGAATTATACAGGGGAGGTTTGAGTGTCATAAAAGGCATTTTTAGTGCCATTTTTGGCACTATAAAAAAATATATAATAATTTCAATGGATAATGATGTTTTGCTTTGAGGAAAGGGTCATCTGTGACCCACACATATCACACCTCTTGATTGTATAAAAGACGGTATAGCAGATAATTTTTTATAACACACTTAATTTATTGTATATTTGTTGAATAGAACAGGGTTGGCACGCGGCTTGCTTATAAAAGAGCGTTAGGTTTGGATGGAAGTTTAATCTCTATAACTCAACCTGAGGACGGTACTTATGACCACGAATCTGGACAAAAGCAAGAAGCAAAAGTTGGCTGATATCCTGGCTGAAAAAGGTATTGGAATGAGTTTCCAGTATGGTGGAAAGGCTCCTGAAGAAGTAGTAGAGCGCGAATTCACCGATCTCAAGCCCCATCCCCGTGTTGAAAAGCTATATGACCTGTATCTGAATACGCTTTCTTCCACTTGTATGGAGTTCCCGTATTGGTATAACAGAACCTATGCTGAATATGAATACGAAATCCCGGTGTATCGCCGCGCCAAGGCCCTTTCCGTGGCTTTTGAAAGAACGACTCCGGTGATTATCCCCGGTGAACTTCTGGTTTTCTGTAAGGCGCCTTTCTATCGCGGCTCCTTCCCGATGCCTCAGCTTTCCGAAGCGTTCTTCATGGCCAAGGAAGACGAACTGTTTAAAGAATCTCTGGATCGCGGCGGCTCTTCCGCGGGTGAACTTTCGAGCATCGGCGCCGGCGGCGGCAACGTGACCAAGAGCTTTGGCAAGGTCGTGTCCATTGCCGGCAAATTCGGCATCCGTTCCGAAGAAGTTCCGGCTCTGTGTCGTATCGCCCGTCAGTGGTATAAGAAGTCCGTTGACGACCTGGGCAACCGCTGGGAACGCAAGGTTCCTTCGTACAAGCTGAAAGAAAAGATCATGCGCACCATGATCTGCATGTTCGACTCCGGCTACACCCTGCCTCAGGGCCGCGAAGTCATGAGCTATTACTATCCTCTGGAATATGGCTTCGACAAGCTGCTTGAAATGTGTAAGGAACTGCGTGATGAAGTTGCCGGCAATGCGGACGGCGACGGCATCATCGGCATGGATCGCCTGTACTTCTATGAATCCTGCATCGTTTTGATGGAAGGCATTCAGAAGTGGATTGAAAACTATGCCGCCGAAGCTCTGCGCCTCAAGGAATACACCGATGATCCGCAGCTTAAGGCCGATTACGACAAGATTCACGACTGCTGCAGCTGGATTGCTCACGGTCAGCCGCGCACCTTCTATGAAGCCATTCAGATGATTCAGTGCATGCACACCATCGTTTTGAATGAAGACGCTCTTTCCGGCATGTCCCCCGGCCGTATCGGTCAGGTTCTGTATCCCTGGTTTGAACAGGATATGGCTGCCGGACGCATCACTGAAGACGAAGTGCTCGAACTTCTCGAACTCCAGCGCGTCAAGTTCACCTGCTTCGACGTTTTTGCCTCCTTCGGCGTCGTCGGCGGCGTTCTTTCCGGAAACACCTTCAACAACCTGGCTGTCGGCGGCGTGAACCGCTTCGGCGAATCCGCTGCCAACCGTCTGGAATACCTGATTATCCATGCCGGTATGACCCAGCCTTGCCCGCAGCCGACTCTGTCCATCCTTTGGGATGAACGCACTCCTGAAGACTTTGTTCTGAAGTGCGCTGAATGCACCAAGATCGGCACCGGTTATCCCGCATGGTTCAGCAACCGCATGGGCATTGAATTCATCTGGAACCACTACCAGAAAGAAGGCATGACCCTGGACGAAGCCCGTTCCTATGCTATCGGCGGCTGTCTTGAAACCGCTCCCGCCGTGTGGAAGACCATCCATCTGAACGGCAAGGAATATGAAATTCCGGCCGGCGCCAGCCAGCCCGCGGCTGTCGGCGTACACTTCATCTCCAACCCGAAGATTCTGGAAATGGTGCTCTTCAACGGCTATGATCAGCGCACCGATATTCAGGTCTTCGAACCGCACAACAAGAAGCTTGAAACCTTCGAAGAACTCTGGGAAGTCTACAAGGACTACTATTCCCAGACCATCGATACTCTGTGCCGCTGCAACAACATTCAGCACGATATCTGGCGCAAGAACAACATGTGCATCATTCAGTCCATGTTCAAGCCCGATTGCCTTGAACGCGGCCACCACATCGGCAATATGGGATATCGCTGGAACGGCACGTATAACATTGAAAGCTGCGGCACCATCAACATGGTCAACGCGTTCGCAGCCATCGACAAACTTGTGTACAGAGAAAAGAAGTACACTCTCGACGATATCCGCGACGCTATCTCCAACAACTTCGGCTTCTACAAGGCCGATGAAATCAACTCCTTCTCGCTGGCTGAACAGGTTCGTAAGGAAGGCGGCGAAAAGTACGACAAGATCCACAGCGACTGTCTGAATGCTCCCAAGTACGGCAACGACGATCCCGAAGCCGACAAGTTCCTGGTCATGTGGGAAAAGTGGTTTACCAGAGTGGCCGCTCCGTCTTATGAATCCCTGTTCGGTCTGCCTCTGTACACCTGTCAGAACTCCGTATCCACCCACGCCAGTCAGGGCCGCGCATGTCTGGCTACGGCCGACGGCCGCCTCTACGGCACGACCTTCGCCGACGGCTCCATGTCCGCTTACCCCGGAACGGACCGCAACGGCCCCTATGCTCTGTTCAAGTCCGCGACCACTTGGGACCAGTCCTGGTCGCAGAACTCCCAGATGAACATGAAGATCCATCCTCTTGCAATTAAGGGTGAAAACGGAACCAAGCATCTGGCTGAACTTATCAAGTCGTACCTGCGTCGCGGCGCTCACCATATTCAGTTCAACGTGTGCGACTCCAAGGTCATGCGCAAGGCTCAGGAAAACCCGGATCAGTACCGTGACCTGCTCGTCCGCGTGGCCGGCTTCACTCAGTACTGGGTTGAAATCGGCAAGCCTGTTCAGGACGAAGTTATCGCCAGAACTGAATACGAATCCATCTAAACGTAAGCGTACACGAAAGTAAGTAGGAGAGATTCATATGGAAAAGCATAGCGATTGCAAACACTTCATCTCTGTGGACTGTGCAAAGGGCCTGTGCGCCTGGACCAATCAGATGGTTGTTATCGATACGCCTCCGTGCCCCCGTTTTGAAGCGCTGCCCAAGTGCAAAATTTGCTCCAACTATCATCCTGACAAGGATAACATGGGAACATGCACAGGGCTTCCCGATAAGAGCTTCTGGGCCTATGATGAAATGATCGCCAGGAACTGCCCCGGCTTCAAGGCCAATGCCTAAGGAATGACTCAAGCGGCAGGTTCGGCTTTCGGCCTGCCGCTTTTCACGAAAACCCTATAACAGACCGTTGCATAACGGACGGGAGAAGGAACCTCCGAAGCCTTCTCTTGATATCCTGAATCACGGCATACGGAGAGTGTTATGAGTGACGAGCTTAAAGGCCTGGTGTTTGATATACAAAGTTTCTCTGTCCATGACGGCCCCGGAAGCAGAACGCTTGTTTTTTTAAGCGGGTGTCCTCTTCGATGTGAATGGTGTTCCAACCCGGAAGGCCTGGAAAAAAAGCAACGTTTTCTCTTCAGCTCTCTGAAGTGTCGGCACGAGAAAACCCGTTGCAATGGTTGTCTGCGGGTATGCAAACATAATGCGATCAGCATTGATGAAGATAACAAGGTGCATTTCAACCTGGATATCTGTCATAAATGCGAAACGCATGATTGCGTGGATGCCTGCATTTATGAAGCGCCCAGAATGTCCGGAAAGTGGTACACTGTGGATGAGCTTATGAAGCCTATCCTGCGCGACAGCCAGTTCTGGTCAAACGGCGGCGGCGTGACCTTCAGCGGCGGAGAAGCACTTTTCCAGAAAGACTTTTTGCTGGCCATGCTGAAAGAATGCAAAAAGCATCATGTGCATCGCGCCATTGAAACCACCGCTTTCGCCAAGACCGAGGATTTTCTGGAGGTCTTCAGCCTGATCAACTACGGCATGATTGACATCAAGCATATGGACCCGGTCAAGCATAAAGAAAAAACCGGCGTCAGCAATGAATTGATTCACAAGAATATCAGCGCATTGGCTGCATCGGACTGGACCAAAAATGGCGGGCGCCTGGTTTTGCGGATGCCCATCATCCAGGATTTTAACGACAGCGTTGAAAATGCTCTGCGCACTGCCGAGTTCATGAACAAAAACGGTTTGTTTGAGATCAATATCCTGAGCTTCCATCGCCTTGGCGAATCAAAGTGGACTCAGCTGGGCAAAGAATACAAATACAAAAGCTATGAGCCCACTTCTGCGGAAAAAATGAGCGAACTTCAGGATATTTACCTTGATCAGGGTATTGCCTGCTATATCAATGAAGAATTGTAGTTCAATATTTAAAGTATAGTGAGGATAGTGCGATGAAAAAGGAAACAAGATGGTTTTGTCCCTGCAACTGGACGTATGACCCTGTTGTTGGAGAGCCTTCACAGGGCATCAAGCCTGGAACAGCTTTTGAAGATTTGCCGGATACGTTTTATTGCCCCAGATGCCATGTTGACAAGCGTGGCTTTGTGAAAAAAGATCTGATCCATGACCTTAATGTTGTGACGAGCAATATTACGGCCAACTAGCGGCATACTGTTTAAGGCGCAGAGCCGCGCCTTGCTGGTTTAGTTGCTTTTCGCAGTGGAGCCGTGCTCCACTGCGAATATCCGGCTCCTGGATAGCGTCGATTTTTTTAGTGGAATATGGACATGGCACGCTTTGGAGCGAATTTGGGACAAGGTGGTTCCATCAATGCCCAAAGAGTCCGGCGCACTTAAAAAACAATCGAGGCTTTGCTAAAGAGCATATGGCATATCTCAGCCAATGGTCAAAATTCTCTCTCCATCTATTAGAAGATACGCCTCCATCTCAATTAGAGTTGGAGGCGTATCTTCTAATAGAAAATGTAAACAGATTTTTTAGAAAATAAAAAAGCCATATAACGGATATAGTTAAGGTATGGTGAAAGAATTTTATGGTTGTATAATGACTGAAGAACAATACTACATATCGCTGTGCATCTTCTATAATCTCATGAGAATGCTCTACATTTCCCTTTTTTGAAAGCTATGCATTTTTAAGACCTTCACGGTTTCATTGATAGAGTTGCGGTATGCGGCTTCGTTTTTTTTCCTGGAGAAAAAAAGTAGCCCGCATCTGCTTTTTTTGAATATATTTAATTTTTTCAATAATATATGCTTAACTCGAGCAGGTGAGGAAAGATTCATTTGCCATACCTTGCAATCTTTTCCGGCATCTGATAATAACCGGCTAGTTGCCAAGATGTACAAAAAGCAGAGAGAGAGAGAGAGAGAGAGAGAGAGAGAGAGAGAGAGAGAGAGAGAGAGAGAGAGAGAGAGAGAGAGAGAGGGAGAGCCACA
>CALUUT010000025.1 GCA_944324045.1 uncultured Desulfovibrionaceae bacterium
GGCGTCCGCATGCCCGTGATAGCACCCCTCAAATTTGATCACGCAATTTCGTCCCGTATAGGCGCGCGCCAGTCTGAGCGCGCTCATGGTCGCTTCGGTTCCGGAATTGACCATGCGCGCCATTTCCATATGCGGCATGCACTCCCGAATCAACTCCGCAAGACGCACTTCATCTGGACAAGGAGCTCCGTAGCTGGTTCCCCGCTCCACAGCCGCGTGAACGGCCGCGTTCACATGCGGATGGGCATGTCCCAAAAGCATCGGGCCCCAGGATTGCACAAAATCAATATAGGTATCGCCATCCACGGAAGTGACTTCCGCGCCCTTTGCCGACGCTATAAACAACGGCGCGCATCCGACGGACAAGCAGGCCCGCACGGGACTGTTCACGCCGCCGGGAATCAGCGTCTCCGCTTTTGCGAACAACGCTTCCGACAAACCGGTCTTCATATGCCCTCCATGCCCGATTCCAAGTTCTTCAAAAATACGCCGCAAACGCACCCGGTTTTCAAAAACGCCCACAGCCTGACCATGGACGCGTTTATTCTCTTCGCGGCATGTCATGCGCCTAAAAATATACCGGGGAAACCTTTTTCAATTCCTTCAGGCTCTCCAGGGCCCTGTATTCCGCAAATACAGAAGAACGTTCCTGCAACGACGCGATGACCGCCGCGCATTCCGCCCTGCTTCTGCCGTGAATCATGGTGTACAGCGTATAAGGCCAATCCTGCGCGATTGCGGGCCGAAAATAACAGTGCGAAACCGACGGATGCGCGGCGGCGATGCGCCCGGCCTCGTCTTTGCGCGCCTCGTCCACCTTCCAGACCACCATAATATTGTATGCATACCCCACTCTCTGATGGCGGATGCTTGCGCCAAAACGGCGAATGAACCCTTTTTCCTTGAGCTCGCGCAAAAAACGAATCACGGAATCTTCATCCGTTCCGGCTATGGCGGCAATGTCCGCGTACGGAGTCAGACTCTGCGGCATATCCGCCTGCACGGCGCGCAGTATGCGCGCCTGCATTTCCGTAAACATGCCGGACCCCGCGCGTTCCGGGTATTTTTCTTCTTCCATGGCCCAACCTTCCTTCATGGCGCGCGTCAAACGTTCTTCACTACTCCATACCCTGACCAGCACGCAAGGACAAGGTATAGCCGTCTTGAGCAATCCTCATAAATTCCCTATACTCGCGCAAATCTTTTCAGGAGCGGGAACGGCATGCACATCACCATTATGGGGGGCGGAAGCTGGGGCACAGCCCTGGCTCATCTTCTGGCGGGCAAAGGATACACTACGACCATGCTGGTTCGCGATCCGGAACTGGCGCGCGCGATTGCAAAACAGCGCGAAAACGCCCGATATCTTCCGGGCCTTACTCTTTCAAAAGGCATCCGCGCCGAAACGGACCCGGAAACGTCCCTGCGCGACGCGGAACTCCTGATCGGGGCCGTGCCGTGCCAGAACTGGCGCGAGGCATTACGCGGCATCCGGCCGTTTTTGCGCCCGGAAACCATTATTGTATGCGCCTCCAAAGGCGTGGAAATATCCGGTTTATCCACCATGGGCGCGATTGTACAGGAAGAGCTCATGGATTTAAACCCGCGGTACGCCGTCCTGTCCGGGCCGTCCTTTGCCGCTGAAGTCGTACGCGACCTGCCCACGGCCGTCGTACTGGGATGCGCGGACGCGGACCTTGGCATGCGCCTGCGCGAAATCTTCACCACGCCCGCATTCCGCGCCTATTCCTCGCGCGACGTCCTTGGCGTGGAGCTTGGCGGCGCCGTAAAAAACGTCATCGCCATAGCCGCGGGCATTTCCGACGGCCTTGGGTTCGGACACAACACCAGAGCGGCTCTGATCACGCGCGGCCTTGCGGAAATAACCCGCCTTGGCGTGGCGCTTGGCGCGGAGGCATCAACGTTTATGGGACTGTCCGGGCTTGGAGATCTTGTGCTCACCTGCAACGGCGATCTGTCCCGCAACCGCCAGGTGGGACTCAGGCTTGCTCAGGGCAAAGATCTTGAGACCATCTCCAGAGAAATGTTCATGGTCGCCGAAGGCGTAAAAACAACAACCGCAATCAAAGCCCTTGCCGACAAACTGGACGTGTCCATGCCCATCACTCAAACCATGCACCAGGTGCTTTACGACGGACTTGAACCGCGCGCCGGAGTGCGCGCTCTTATGAGCCGCGAACTCAAAGATGAACGGGCCTAACGCATGACAGACATTCTTGATCTTACATATGGCGAACTGGAGCTCTTTCTTACAGAGGAAATGCATGAACGCCCGTTTCGCGCAAAACAGCTTTGGCAATGGCTCTGGCAAAAAGGCGTCACGGACTTTGAGAGCATGACCAACGTGTCCAAAAACACACGGGCCGAGCTCGCCAAACGGGCGTATATCCGCTGGCCGGAAATAGCCCAGACCCAGGTTTCAACGGATGGAACCACCAAGTTCCTTTTGCGCCTTGCGGACGGCGCTCTTGTTGAAACCGTATTGATTCCGGGCGCGCGCGGACGCCTGACCCAATGCCTTTCCTGTCAGGTGGGCTGCGCCATGGGCTGCACTTTTTGCAGCACCGGCGCCATGGGCTTTGAGCGAAACATGACCATGGCGGAAATCCTCGGACAGGTGCTCGTGGCCCGGCGTTATCTCGATGAACTCGCGCAGCGGGGATTGCCCATGCCCGGCGCGGAAAATCCGGCGGACAGCCTTGAAGACCTGTTTGAAGCGCAAGAAATGGACCAGGAAGGCGGCGACCGGGATGACGACGGCGAAGCCAGCCCGGAAAGCAGCGGGCTTGCCGCTCAAAATGCGCCCGCGCCGGGACGCGACGGACGGGACGCCCTGCGCAACCTGGTATTCATGGGCATGGGAGAGCCGCTCCTCAATCTGCCCAACGTCATGCGCGCCCTTGAAACCTTAAACAGCGGAACGGGCCTCAACTTTTCCCCGCGCCGCATCACGGTTTCCACCTGCGGCTTGCGCGAAGGACTCAAGGAGCTTGGGAACAGCGGGCTTGCCTATCTGGCGGTGTCGCTTCACGCTCCAACCCAGGAGTTGCGTGAAAGAATCATGCCCAAAGCCGCGCGCTGGCCTCTGGACAAATTCATGGAGGCGCTTTCCGCCTATCCTCTCAAAACAAGGGAACGCCTGACCTTCGAATATCTCCTTCTCGGCGGCGTGAACGACGACATCGAGCACGCAAAGGCGCTTGCGCGCCTTATGTCGCGCGTACGCGGCAAACTCAACCTTATCGTTTACAACCCGGCAGACGGCATGCCATACACGAAACCGACTCCAGAGCGCATTCTTGCCTTTGAGCAATACCTCTGGTCCAAAAACATCACCGCGATCATCCGTAAAAGCAAAGGCCAGGATATCAAAGCGGCATGCGGCCAGCTCAAGGCGCAGACGAAACAAGACAGCGGCCTCTAGCCGCGTCTCAGACTTTTGGGAAAAACGCGCATCCCAATGCAGGAGCGTGTTTTTATCATGTATAACCGTTCAAACCTGTTTCCAATATGAAACGCTGCAGCCACCTGACCTTTGCCGAGCATGTTATCGCCTTCAATAAAAGTTTGCAGTTCACCGCGCCCCTGCCTGAGGGCGTTCGGGCGATGAACCCCTTTGTCGAAAATCCTCAGGCCCTTGCCGCATCTTCGGAATTCTACCGCAAATACTACAATGACCGGAATCCGCGCCGCATGATTCTGGGCATCAATCCGGGCCGCTTCGGCGCCGGGCTCACAGGCGTGCCCTTTACCGACCCCAAACGCATGAAAGAACGCTGCGGCATCCTGTCCTATGACGGCCCAAACGCTCATGAGCCGTCCAGCGTTTTCATATATGAAGTCATCAGGCAATACGGCGGCGAGCAGGCGTTTTACCGCGACTGGTACATCAACTCCATATGCCCGCTGGGGTTTACGACGCCTGGAAAACAGGGCCGGGAGATCAACTTCAACTATTACGACCGCGCGGATTTGCAGAATGCCGCCAAGCCCTTTATAGTGGAATCGCTGAAACGGCAACTGACCTTCAATATAAAAAACGACGTCTGCTTTTGTCTGGGAACCGGAAAAAACGCTGCCTTCATCGCCAAGCTGAACAAAGAATACGGCTTTTTTACGCGCGTCATCCCCCTTGAGCATCCTCGTTATGTCATCCAGTATAAAAGCAAAAACATGCAATTTTACGTGGATAAGTATGTCCGTGCGCTGAAAAGCCATGCCGCGCCCCAGGACTGAAGCGATATATGGACTTTAAACGGAGGCAAACGCTTCCCGACGCGCATCGCATCCAAGGAACAGCTCCATGAAAAAGAACGCCGCAGACCGAATCCGACGCGCCCTGTCCGCCTTGCGCCCAAACATTCTTCCGTCCCTTTTCCTGATGCTTCTTTGCCTGGAAATCTTGGCGATCATCAATGGATATATTCTTTTCTCCACAGGAAGCTCCAGCGGCGTATGGAAATACGTGGGACGCGAGCTGCATCTCTCCCTGCTTCTCCTCCTGCCCGCATTTCTTCCTTCATGGCCCGGAAAGCTCTACAGCGTTCTCTTATGGCTGCTGCTTGCGAGCCTGACCGCCGCAAACTGGGTTCACGCGACGCTCTACAATACGCCCATTTCCTCCTATCTCGTCGGCATTTTTTATGAAACGTACGTCAGTGAAGTTCAGGAATTCGTGCGGCAATACCTGGACTTAAAGCTTCTGCTCCACGCCGCCGCGCCTTTTGCGCTCTCTTTGCCCCTTCTTGTCCTAAGCCTCGCCAAAAGGCCGCGCCGCATGAAAAACAACTGGATTCCAGCTCTCGCCGTTTTGATCATTGTCGGCTTCAACTGCCTGGATGTCGCGCCCGGCAAACTTATCCGACGGCATTACATGGGGGATCTTTTCCTTTCATGCGTTGATGAATGGAACGAGTATAAAAAGTTCTCATCCAGCATCGCCGAAAACGTCGAACTTCCTTCCGATATCCGCAACGTCCGGAATATGAACCGGCTTATCGTGCTCGTCATCGGAGAGGCTTCAGGCCGAAACCACTACAGCCTTTACGGCTATCCCAGACCGACGACGCCCAACCTTGAAGCCCGCAAGAAAGAGCTTCTGGTCTTCTCCGACGTCGTCGCGCCCCACGCGCATACGATACCGGCCCTTGAAAAAGCCCTGACCTTCGCCAATCATGAAGGGGATCCGGCGCGCTGTTCCCTTGTCGACATATTGAAAGCCGCGGGATATTACGTCATCACCCTCTCCAATCAGCCCCAGTTCGGCCCAAACGAAACAGCGTCCAGTCGTTTGCTTGGGCGCGCAGACGAAACGCATTTCCTCAACACCAGCAATGCCGGGGGATACTACAGCGCCACATCCCATGACAGCGTCCTTTTGAAGCCGTTACGTCAAAAGGCCTCCCGGGCCGGCGATACGGCAATCATTCTGCATCTCATGGGCAGCCACTCAAAATACAGCATGCGTTTTCCACGCCACATGGCGCGTTTTGCCGATATTCCGCCTGACGCACAAAAACATTCCCTTGACAAGAGGCATATTCAGGAGATTAACGATTATGACAACAGCGTCGCCTATACCGACTTTATTCTGGAACAGATATTACGGATACTGGAAAAGCAGAGTCGTCCCACAGCCTTTCTCTTTTTTTCGGATCATGGCGAAGCCATGTATGAAGACGGGCATACGCGCGGTCACGCCGAAAACGCGGGGTCGCGCTATATGTTTGAAATTCCTTTTCTGATCTGGCTTTCCCCTGAATATCGAAAGGAACGGCCCGCCTTTTTCGAAAGGTTGAAGGACTATACGGCGCGCCCTTGGCAAACGGACGACCTGATATACCCGCTCTTGGATTTGGCTGGAATCACGTTTGCAGGCATCCAAACAAGCAAAAACATTCTCTCACCGGATTACATCCCTGAAAAAAGAGTCATGGGCGGAAAAGATTACGATGCGCTCTTCCCACGCAAACAATAGGAAACGCCACATTCCCGGCACATCCGCATCATAGGCAGAAGACCTGTCATGAAAAAATTCATAAAAAAACTTGCCGCGCCCCTTTGCATCCTTGTCCTGTGCTATCTGGCATATGCGATATATCATAAGCTATTTTATTATACCCATAATGAAATAGCTTCTTTTCCACATCTTTCCTACGCGCCTTCGCAACAGCTTGACGTTCCTGATGGAATATGGCTGCACAGGGTCAACAGCCCTGAGCGGCTTGCATATTTTCTGAATGATTACGCTGGATTTGAAATGGATATATACTATGATTCTTCACGAAATTTTTTCAATGTCGATCATGACAACAGAGATTTCAACACTACATTGCGAGACATGTTCAACACGCTGAAAAAAGGGGAAAAAACAGGCAAAAATGTCTGGGTGTGGCTTGATTTCAAAAATCTGGACGACGGCAATAAAGATATGGCCCTCGCCCATCTTGAAACGTTGCTCGCGGAATGCCCCATACCCAGAGACCATATCATTGTGGAATCCTCCGCAATTGAAGCCCTTAAACCCTTTCACGACAAGGGATACGTCACCAGCTTCTATTTCACGCCGCCGTCCGGACCGGATTGGCGGGAACAGACCGAGCAGCTCAGGGAGCGCTTCTATCGCTCCGGGAGCACCGCTGTATCCTCGCATCTTGCAAACTACGACCTCGTCAAGGCCGCATTTCCGAACGCGCCATGGCTTTTCTGGGATATGAAAAGCTATAATCGCAGCAACGTGCTGACGTTCATCGCCGCCCGCATTCGCAGAAAAACTCTGTTCAGGACGCCCAATGTGGAAGTCCTTCTCGTTGGAGATCGGAAAATGCGTCGCTAGACGCCCGGCGCCAGCCAGGCGCTTCCGCAACGCATTCCGCCGCGCACGATTCGGGCGGCAAACCCATACTGGCTGCACCACAATCATACATTTTTCACATTTTTGTCGATTTTTTTAATACAGACGACGCGCCGCAACCCCCAAAATGCCGTAGCCCTTGTATCACAAGACTATCCAGCCATGGCCAGCGCCAGCGAACACCGTGGCCGCCTTGCGCATACCCCGCCGTATAAAATGAAACAGAGCGATTATGCAGCATAATCGCTCTGTTTCATCATACGCGGCAGGACGCCTGCACGCAATAAAGACAAAAGCTGTCCACTTTCCGGCGAATACACCGATGAACGCGGCAACGCCGTCGCCGCCTATTCAGCGTCTCATCCAGGCCCCCGTATTTGATGCGGCTCGGAAAAACCGACAAAAATGTTGAAAACATCATCTCATTCAAACAATTTCGAGCAATGCACAAACATGTAAAGCCCAGGCTCGCCTGACAAACATACGACGTCCTGCAGCAAACGCATCAGATATATTACTATAACACATTGCAATAAAATACTTTTTTTCAGAAAGCATTTTTATCTGTCAAAAAAAACTTCTCTCTGGCACGGCTGTTGCTTTTCAAGGAAAGCGGACAGAGGAATGCATTCCGCAAGGCCGCACAAAAAGGGAGCCGCCGCCAGGCGTTCCGTTCAGCGTTGCGGACATGCCGCCCGCAGGCCGGGAAACGCACCGGCTCAAGGCGAAATATTCTCAGAATGGCGCAATGGCAATATGGCAATGATGTTTTGCGTAAAAACCTTTTCTGCATCTGCAGCAGTCGTTATCGGAGAAAGGTATGCCGCTGCATATAAACGGATATCCCCAAAAGTCGTTTTCCCGGTTGAAGGACGCCGCCGTGCGCCCGCCACCTTTTTCTTCAATGCGCATTCCCGGAATATAACCGCATCAGCGTCACTTTCATTGACTGCTTTATTTCCCTCTGCAACGGAATCCTAAAGGAATTTTTGATGAATGCTACTGATACCGCCTTTGTGCTCTTGTGTTCCGCTATGGTTATGGTCATGACCCCGGCATTGGCGCTTTTTTACGGCGGCCTTGTCCGCTCCCGCAATGTGCTCTCCACGCACATGCACAGCTACGCTTCACTGGGCGTCATTTCTATTCTGTGGGCTTTCGTAGGGTATTCTCTGGCCTTCGGCGGCGACGTCAACGGCCTGATTGGAAACTTCTCCCATATTTTCCTTAAAGGCGTGGGCATGGAAGCTTCCGAAACTGCGCCCCAGTTGCCGGGCATCGCCTTCATGGCCTTCCAGGGCATGTTCGCCGTGTTGACGGTTGCCCTGATTTCCGGCGCTTATGCCGAGCGGATTCGCTTCGCGGGCATGCTGCTTTTTTCCTGCCTCTGGCTGATCTTTGTTTATTGTCCCATGGCGCACTGGGTTTGGGGCGGCGGCTGGATGATGGAAATGGGCGCGCTTGACTTCGCCGGCGGCGCTGTCGTGCACATGGCCTCTTCAGCCGCGGCGCTGGCATGCGCGCATGCTGTGGGACCGCGACGGACGGCCGACGCGCCCCTGCCGCACAACCTGCCTTTGACTCTGCTTGGCGGCGGCCTGCTGTGGTTTGGCTGGTTCGGCTTCAACGCGGGCAGCGCTCTTGCCTCCAATGGTCTGGCGGCGCAGGCTCTTGCCAACACGCATCTTGCCTCGGCAGCCGGAATCGTCGGCTGGATGATTGTGGAATGGAAGCGCACCGGCAAAGCGACGACCCTCGGCGTCATTTCCGGCGCGCTGGCCGGACTTGTCGCCATCACGCCGGGCGCGGGCTTCGTCGAAACCATGCCGGCCATAGGCATCGGCTTTGCAGGCGGAATCATCTGCTACGGCGGCGTGCTGCTTAAGAACTTTTTCCATTACGACGATGCGCTTGACGTCGTGGGCATACATGGCATCGGCGGCACCTGGGGCGCTTTGGCGACCGGCATCTTCGCCTGCGCTTCCATCAACAACGTTGACGGCCTGATCTACGGCAATCCCGCGCAACTGGGCATACAGGCCATATCCGTCGTGGCAACCTGGGTCTTTGTCTATATTGCCAGCCGTATTTTGCTCAAGGTTACGGACTTGATCGTGGGGCTGCGCGTAACGGCCGACGCTGAAGCCATGGGTCTTGACCTTGCCGAGCATAACGAACGCGGATATAAATTTTAAAGCAATCGGTTGTTGCTGGGGCAGCCAACCCCAAAAACGTCGCTTTACGCACAAAAAATGAATCGATTTCACAGCAGCCAGCGGCGCATGTTTTCGCCATTACAGCGTTTCAGAAAAGAAAAAGTTATGTTTCAATCCACGGTCGCCCCATCACCCGCCGGCTGATTGAAGCGGCGCGGCGGACAGGGGGCGTGCGGATTGCCCCGCGCTTTTCTGGCGGGGGTACGGAAAAGAATTTCACCGGCTTCGCCGTTTTATCAACAGATCTTTTCCCCCTGAAGGGGGAAGTTGCAAACCATAAAGGAATTTTTGATGAAAAAACTGGAAATCATCATTCGCCCAAACAAGCTGGACGAGGTCAAAACAGCCCTTTCCCAAGCCGGCGTGCACGGCATGAGCTATACTGAAATTCGCGGATGCGGCCGCCAGATGGGTCACGAAGAAATCTATCGCGGACGCACCGTGCAGGTGGATTTTTTGCCCAAGCTTAAGCTGGAAGCGGTTGTGGAAGACGCCATTGTGGAACAGGTTCTTGCCGCCGTGACCGACGCCGCCCGCACCGGCGAAATCGGCGACGGCAAGATATTCATTTTTGAAGCGCTGGACGCGGTACGCATCCGTACCGGCGAACGCGGCGCGGAGGCTTTGTAGAACATATTTCCGGACAGCGTCTTTCGTTATTACAGCAAAATATCTGCACCAACAGGACACTCCATCAAAAAGACGCCTGGGCTTTCGCGCGTGAAAGCCCAGGCGTCATGCGTCGTTTTCGCATCCGGCAAAACTGCGCGACAGCATGACGCTCATTGTTGCCCGGCTTCCATCAACTTTCAGCAACGTCATGCGTTTGCGGCGCATATATTTCAGCAACGGCGTACAGCGCGGCATTTCCCGCAAGGCTGACCCTTTCGCCTTGCATCCGGCAATACAGTGTGCCGCCGCGTTTTGACGCCTGATACGCGACCACGGACTGCTTTTGCAATCTGCCGGCCCAGTATGGAACAATATGGCAATGACCGGAGCCGCATACAGGGTCTTCCGCTATATTTAATTTAGGAGCAAAGGAACGGGAAACGCAATCCGCTTCTTTTCCCGGCGCGGTGACATGAAGCAGCAGTCCTTCCAGTTTCCTGATTTTCTCCATATCCGGCGAAAGCGCACGGACCTGTTTTTCATCATCAAACACGCACAACAGATCACGCCCCATGTACGCCGCTTTTGGCGCGACGCCGAGCGCGTCGCATAGTTCTTCCGTCACGGCTGTCGCGCGCAGCGCATATGCCGGAAAATCCATCTCGTACAGCGCATCCCGTTTTACGACCGTCAGGTTTCCGCTCAAGGTATCAAAACGTATCGTCTGCGCCTTCGCATCGTAGTAATTCATTATGACGAAGGCGCAGGCCAATGTGGCATGACCGCACAGATCAATCTCCCCGCCGGGAGTAAACCAGCGCAACTGGTAGCGGTCCGCGTCTTTTTTCACCGCAAAAGCGGTTTCCGACAAATTGTTTTCACAGGCTATATTCAGCATAAGCCCATCAGCAAGCCAATGATCCAATATGCAAATGGCCGCGGGATTCCCGCAAAAGACCTGTTTGGTAAACGCATCCACAACGTACTGTTTCAATTTCATAAAACGGAAGACTCCTTCTCCTGTCTTTCTTTAACGTTTGATTTATTGCAATATGCGCAATGTTCTCCCTTATCAAGACTTTTCAGTATTCCGCAATCCGCGCCCTTTCCGCCGGAACACTGGCAAGCAAGATCAGATAAGTACTCCTTTAACGTCAGTAATGACTGTATCCGCGCCTCGACGCTGGCAATATGCTTTTCCACAAGAGACGTAATCCAGTCGCATTGCGCCGACGGATGATCTTTAAATGCAAGCAAATCACGAATTTCAGAAAGACTCATGTCGTGTTGACGGCAATGCCGGATGAAACGAAGACGGGCGATATCCTCATCGCCATACAGACGATAATTTCCTTCCGTGCGTTCCGGCGCTTTCAAAAGCCCCTCTTTCTCATAATACCGGATAGTCACAACCTGGCACCCTGTCATTTTTGCGAGCTCTCCAATTCTGACTTTCATCCCTCTCTTTCTCCCATGCGGTCGGGGCTGGCCCTTCCCGCCGCCAAACGGCCAAATAGATATTTTTTCTTGAAATATGTTTTGAACGCCCTTGACCCTATAGGGACTATAGGCCTTATTGTCTGCTCATAGCAAGAAAAGCAAACGCCATTTTATAAAAAATTCTCACGGAGGAACAGTATGGGCAGCAATACTTCCATCTCATGCGCGTGTGGAGAGAGCCATCCGCTGGATTTTATATGTGAAACAACACAGCAGCGCGCAAAGCGGCATCCTCTCGAATGCCCGCATGATCATGCGCCTGAAAAAAATCCCGCCAAAAAACACGACCATGGTCATCATGACCACAAAGCTTGCCGCAGTCATGACCATCATGCCCATAATCATGAAGAATCCTGCGGCGCGCACGCTCATGACCACGAACACGGCAGTTGTTGCGGTCATGATCATCATGCTCACGAGCATGGAGAAGCATGTTGCGGTCATGAACACGCGGCCCCTCAGGATATTGATTTCAAAACATTGGGAGAAGCCTCGGCCACACGGGCCATATATCGCATCATGAACATGGATTGTCCCATGGAAGAGGCGCTCATCAGGAAAAAACTCGCCACGGTCCCCGGCATTACCGGTCTTGAATTCAATCTCATGCAGCGCGTGCTTACGGTCAATCATGAACTTCCGTCCACGGAACCCATTGAAGCGGCCCTGAAGGCAATCGACATGACGCCTGAACCCGTCATAACGCAAGGCGCGCTGGCGGTGTTCTCCATCAACGGGATGGACTGCCCTGTTGAAGAAAAACTGATCAAAAGCAAACTTTCCGGAATGTCCGGCGTGCTGGGGCTTGAGTTCAATCTCATGACGCGCACGCTAAAGGTGCGGCATGAGCCGCAGGCGCTTCCAGCCATATCCGCGGCCCTGGATTCCCTGAACATGGACGCCCGGCTCCTTGACGCCAAAGCCGAAAAAAGCGACGCCTTGCCCGAACCCAAAATTCCCTGGAAAAAACTGAGCGCCGCCGGAATATTCGCCGCGCTTTCGGAATGCTTTGAACTGATTCATGAATGGAACGCCGCACCCTTTGGCCTGGACATGTCCACATGGACCATTGGCGGCTATTCCGTTTCTGCCGGTCTGCCCCTGCTTTTCGCCGTCATCGCCATTCTCTTTGGCGGACTGGGCACCTATAAAAAAGGTTGGCTGGCCATTTCCAATTTCAATCTGAACATCAACGCCCTTATGTCCGTCGCCGTAACAGGCGCGGTCATCATTGGCCAGTACCCGGAAGCGGCCATGGTCATGGTTCTGTTCAATCTGTCGGAAGCCATTGAAGCAAAGGCCCTGGACAGGGCGCGCAACGCCATAAAGGACCTGCTCGCCCTTGCGCCCGACACGGCCACGGCGCTGCGTCCGGATGGAACCTGGAAGGAAATGGATATCCGCGAGGTGGCGGTCGGCAGCCGCGTGCGCGTCAGGCCCGGCGAAAAAATCGCCCTTGACGGCATCGTGATTTCCGGACGCTCGACGGTCAATCAGGCTCCTATCACCGGCGAAAGCATGCCGGTTGAAAAGAAAAACGGCGACGTCGTTTATGCCGGCTCCGTCAATGAATCCGGCTCATTTGAATTTAAAACAACCGCCGCGGCCGCGAACTCCACCCTTGCCCGCATCATTCATGCCGTGGAAGAAGCGCAGGGAACCCGCGCTCCCATACAGCGTTTTGTGGACGCCTTCGCCCGATATTACACGCCCGCAGTCTTCCTTGTTGCGATTCTCGCCGCTGTCGTTCCGCCGCTGTTTCTGAATGGGATATGGATGGACTCCCTCTACACCGCGCTGACTGTTCTGGTTATCGGCTGTCCCTGCGCTCTGGTCATTTCCACGCCGGTCAGCATCGTCAGCGGCATGGCGGCGGCGACCCGTTACGGCATTCTGATCAAGGGCGGCATATTCCTTGAACAGGGCCGGCTTCTCAAATGGCTGGCGCTGGACAAGACCGGCACCATCACCCACGGCAAACCCCGTCAGACCGACTGCATCCGAACAGGGACGCTGGATGAAAAGCGCATCGTTTCTCTTGCGGCAAGTCTTGCCGCCCGTTCCGACCATCCTGTATCAAAGGCAATTGCCCAGTCCGCAATGGAAGCGGGCGTCGTCCTGCAGCCTGTGGAAGCGTTCGCGGCTATCCCCGGTCAGGGCGTAAACGGCGTTATTGACGGGCAAACGTGGCATATGGGCAACCGCAGGATGGTTGAAGAACTGAACCAGTGTTCCGCAGACCTTGAAAAACAAATTCTTGGTCTTGAAAGGCAAGGAAAAACCGTTGTCGCCCTGATTGGCGAATCCAGAGTTCAAGGGCTGTTCGCCGTGGCCGACACGGTAAAAAACAGCAGCGTCCAGGCCATAAAGGAGCTGCAGAAACTTGGCGTGAAAACCGTCATGCTGACCGGCGATAATGAGCATGCAGCTGAAACCGTTGCGAAACAGGTGGGCGTGGACGAGTTCAGGGCCAATCTGCTTCCTGAAGACAAACTTTCCATTATTGAGCAACTGGAACAGCGCGATGGAAAGGTCGGCATGGTCGGCGACGGCATCAATGACGCTCCCGCGCTGGCCAAAGCCCATATAGGCTTCGCCATGGCCGCGGGCGGCGCCGATACCGCCATAGAAACCGCCGATGTAGCGCTTATGGACGACGATTTGCGAAAAATACCCCGGTTCATCAGCCTGTCCAGAGCAACCTATGCCATTCTAACGCAGAACATCGCTCTGGCAATCGGCGTCAAGGCGCTGTTCTTCGCCCTCGCCTTCACCGGCAACGCCACCATGTGGATGGCGGTCTTTGCCGACGTCGGCGCGGCGCTTCTGGTTGTCGCCAACGGCCTAAGAGCGATGCGAAAGTAACATATCCCCATGCAGGGCAACCCTTATGCCCTGCATGGGGCGACATAAACGCCCTCTTTCCGCACAGAAGTCCCATTTTCCTGTCCTTTCCCCAAACTTTCCTTGCTTTTTATTGCAGCTCTTCCCTAAAAGCCGCAAACCTGTTATGGATGAGAGAATCTCCGCCCTGACCGGCGCTTTGCAACATTTCAAGGCGAATGGCATCAGCTTGCAAGGGGGCAGTTTTTGATATGAATTCGCGTTTTATTATTGAGCGTCCCATATTCGCGGCCGTTATTTCCATCTTTTTCATTCTGATGGGCATCATCGCCATGCAAAACCTGCCGATTGCCCAGTATCCCGATTTGTTGCCGCCGGCCATAAAAGTTTCCGCCTCCTATTACGGCGCGTCCCCTGAAATCATAGCCAGCACGGTCGCCGGTCCGCTCGAAGAACAAATCAACGGGGTCGAGGACATGATTTACATGAGTTCGGTAAGCTCGGCCAATGGCCAGCTTGCCATTACCGTGACGTTCAACACGGGAACGGACCCTCAGACCGCAATGACCAATGTCAACAACCGGGTTCAGACCGCGCTTTCAAAACTGCCCGCCGAAGTGCAGCAACAAGGCATTACCGTGACCAAACAGTCCACGGCCATTTTGCTGATGATCACCCTGACTTCGCCGAACAAACAGCACGACACGCTGTATTTAAGCAATTATGCGCAAATCAACATCATTGACGATTTAAAACGCCTGCCCGGCGTCGGCGACGCTTTGAACTTCGCTTCCATGGACTATGCAATGCGCATTTGGCTCAAACCGGATCGCATGGCGCAGGCAAACATCAGCGTCCTGGATATTGCAAACGCCATAAAAGAGCAAAATGCGCAGTTCGCGCCCGGAAGCATGGGCGACGAGCCCATGTCGGCGGATGTGGACATGATGTACACAATCAACGCCAAAGGCCGCCTGTCCACGCCCGAAGAATTCGGAAACATCATTTTGCGCGCCCTGCCGGACGGCTCCAGTTTGCTTTTGAAAGACGTAGCCAAAATTGAACTTGGGGCCAAAACGTATTCATTTACCGGAAAACTGAATGAAAACCCCGCGATTCCCATCGGCATCTTCCTGTCTCCAGGCGCCAATGCGCTGCAAACCGCAAAGCTCATTAAAGACAAGATGCAGGAATTGTCCGCGAACTTCCCCGACGGCGTGGCCTATGCCATACCGTACGACACGACAACCTTTGTGCGCATCTCCATTGAAGAAGTGATCAAGACCCTGTTTGAAGCCATGATTCTGGTTTTTCTGGTGGTGCTCCTGTTTCTCCAGGACTGGCGGGCCACGCTCATTCCCTGCATGTCGGTGCCGGTTTCGATCATCGGTTCCTTTGCCGGCATGTATCTCTTTGGTTTTTCCATCAACGTCCTCACCCTGTTCGGCCTGGTTCTGGCTATCGGCACTGTTGTGGACGACGCCATTGTGGTTACGGAAAATGTGGAGCGCGTCATGAGCGAAAAAGGTCTTTCCTCAAAAGAGGCGACCATCGAGGCCATGCAGGAAGTGAACGGCCCGGTCGTCGCCATTGTTCTGGTGCTGTGCGCGGTTTTCGTGCCTACCGCGTTTCTGGGCGGTCTTGCGGGCTCGATGTATAAACAGTTCGCCATAACCATCGCGGTTTCCGTGACCATTTCCGGGACAGTGGCCTTGACGCTCACTCCGGCCTTGTGCGTTTTGCTGCTCAAGAATAAAAAGCCGCGCCCCCAAAAAGGCTTCGGCGCCGCGTTCAATCGTTTTTTTGACCATACCACGGAAAAATTTGTGGGCGGCGTCCAATTCTTCCTTAAGCGTTCCTTGGTGGCGATTCTCTGTTTTGCGGCCATTCTGGCCGCGACCTACGGCCTTTTTGCCAAACTGCCCTCAAGTCTTGCACCGGAAGAAGACCAGGGCTACATCATTTCTTCGATCATCCTGCCGGACGGCGCCTCTCTTGCGCGTACGCAACGCGTCGGCGGCATGCTGACTGAATATCTCCAAAAGCAGCCGACTGTGGACAACGCTCTGGTGTTTTCCGGATTCGACGTCCTGAACAGCTCAAATAAAACCAGTTCAGGCGCGGCCTTTGTCACGCTTAAACCCTGGGACGAACGCAAAGGCGAAGAAAATTCATCCTTTGCATTGGTAAAAAAAGTGCTGGCCTATGGCTTCGGCGTTCCGGAAGCGCTGATTCTTGCATTCAACCCGCCGCCAATTTCTGGAATGAGCAACACCGGCGGATTTGAGCTGTATGTCCAAAACCGCCTGGGCGAATCCTCCGCGCAGCTTGCGGAACGCGCAAAGGCGCTGGTCGCCGCGGCGAACAAGCGCCCTGAATTAAGCGGGGTGTCCACCACCTTCAGCAGCGACGTGCCTCAACTTAAGGTCGAACTGGACCGAAATAAAGCCAAAGCCATGGGCGTGCCTGTGAATGACGTTTTTTCAACCATGCAGGCCACTTTCGGGACCATGTACGTCAACGACTTCAATATGCTTGGGAAGACGTTTCAAGTTCTTTTACAGGCTGAAAAAGACTACCGCGCCCGTCCCGAAGACATACGCAACGTCTTTGTGGCGTCCAATAACGGAGATATGATTGAACTGCCTTCGCTGATCAATATTGTGGAAACGACAGGCCCAGGCGTGGTGGAGCGCTTCAATGGATTCCCGGCCGCAAAAGTCGTGGGCAACCCGGCCGCGGGATATACATCGGGTCAGGCCATTGCCGCCATGGAACAGATTGCGGCCCAAACCCTGCCGCAAGGCTACAATATCTCCTGGACCGGTTCCGCCTACCAGGAAAAACTCACGGGAAAGGCTTCAGCCCAAGTGTTTATTCTGGGGCTGCTTATGGTGTTTCTTATTCTGTCCGCCCTTTATGAAAACTGGGGCTTGCCCATAGCCGTGCTTACGGCCGTTCCGTTCGCGCTGTTCGGAGCCTTTGGCGCAACCTTGCTTTTTGGGCTGTCCAACGACGTGTATCTTCAAATATCCCTGGTCACGCTTATTGGGCTTGCCGCAAAAAACGGCATCCTGATTGTGGAATTTGCGGACATACGCTTTCGTCAGGGCTTAAGCGTTCTTGATGCCGCAATTGACGCGGCGCGCATGCGTTTTCGGCCCATCATGATGACTTCAGTGACGTTTATTCTGGGCTGTCTTCCGCTTGTGTTAAGTTCCGGCGCGGGAGCCGCTTCCCGGCATTCGCTGGGAACCGGGATTATTGGCGGCATGATCGCGGCGACGATTTTCGCTCCCCTTCTCGTGCCGTTCTTTTTTGTGCTGTTTATGCGCATAACCCGCGTCAAGGATCACCCAAGCAATCCCGAATCGCCGGCGGATCATCCCGGAAAAACGCCGCCGACGCATACCCGGCAAACGCAATGACAAACACAAAGAACGCATTTTTTCGTTTCCTTAAAAAAACAATAAGGCGATAGAGCCCTTCTGTGCGGCATGGGGCTCTATCCGAAACGCAGCTTTCGATCTTGCGCCGCAAAGGACATATGATGTGTTCGCATAATTCAATTTATTGAAATTTAAAGATATTTTTATGAAGTATGCCTGTTTTGCGAATAACTGGACATATAATACGGAATAGATTACTATTACCAATTATACATCCTGTCCCGGCAGGGAGTAAAAATATACCATCAATATTTGTCTGCTGTTGACCAGAGGAACAGCGCGTTGTACATACAGGCAGTAAAAAAATAATCTTCGTCCCGAAACATACCGCGGCGGAATGTTCTCCCTCCGCCGTCAAACGGAGCAGAATATGGAAAGAAACGATATATACAAATGTGAGACGTGCGGGAATATCGTGTCCGGACGCCATCCCGGAAATGGAGAACTGGCATGTTGCGGCAAGCCGATGCGCCGCATGCTCGAAAACACGGTTGATGCGGCTCAGGAAAAACATGTGCCTGTGGCTGAACTCACGGAAAAGGGACTTCTGGTCAAGGTCGGCTCTGTAGCTCACCCCATGGAAGAAAAGCACTACATTGAATGGATTGAAGTCATCGCAGGGGACCGAAGCATGATGCGTTACCTCTCGCCCGGCGATGCGCCCGAAGCGCTTTTTAACTGCGGCGGCGATTGCCCGGCCGGGACGGCTCCGGTAATCCGTGAATACTGCAATCTTCACGGGCTTTGGTCCACGCAGACCATAACGAAAAAATAATCAGATACGCTCTGGCGCATGCCATGGAGACGCAGATGGAAGCACTGGAAGCGATTCATACCAGACGGAGCATTCGCAGTTTTACAGACGCCCCCATTGAAGACGGCGTCTTGCAGCAGATGCTTGAGGCGGCCATGGCCGCGCCTTCCGCGGGAAATGCTCAGCCCTGGCGTTTTGTCGTGATCCGGGACAAAAAGCTGCTGCAACGCATCACGGCCATCCACCCATATGCGGCCATGGCGGCGAACGCGGCGCTCGCCATTCTGGTTTGCGCGGATATCACGGCGGAAAAATTCTGTGGATTCTGGCCCCAGGACTGCTCGGCCGCAACGCAAAATCTTATGCTTGCGGCCCGGGCGCTCAACATAGGAACAGTCTGGTGTGGCATTCACCCTGTTGAAGAACGGGAAAAAGCTTTCCAAAAACTTTTTAGTCTGCCGGAAACTGTCCGCCCTTTTGCGCTTGTGGCCGTGGGATATACAGACCAGCCTTTCACCAGACGCGATACATACGACCAGCGCAAAATTCATCAAAATACATGGTGACCCCTATCCGCCGCCGGCGGGGCTGCCGTCCCCGGCAGACGCATCCCGCGTCGGGCGGATATTCTATAGATGGCAAAGGCTTGAAAACACACATATGCGGCAGCATATGCAACGTAAGCGCGTAAAAAAACCGGAAGAAACAACCCCAGGCAAATGGCGCGCGTCCGGAGAGACGCGCCATCCGGTTTACGCAAAAAAACTCCGTGTCCCCGACACGGAACCAGGAGAAGAGCTATGAACTACGTATGTACTGTATGCGGATACGAGTATGTGGTTGCTGACGGCGATCCCGCAAACGGCGTAGCCGAAGGAACGCCTTGGGACAAGGTTCCCGATGACTGGGTTTGCCCGATATGCAGCGCGGACAAGAGCGCATTTGAAGCTGAATAAAAAGTATATCTGAAAAAGGATACGCAATACATAAATCCGCCGGAGGGACCATTTCCCTCCGGCCATTCTTGCATCACTGATATTATTACCAAAAATATTTATTTTTGACTGTACGCTCGTCCACTTTGTAAACACGTCTCCCCCACGCAATCAACGCCCCATGACCTAGAGGCGGCATCCGTGCCTGTTTTAGGCCCTGCCGTTCTTTCCGGAAGGCCGCGCCGCAACCGCGCGACGCGCTTGCAATGCGCATCTGAACTATCCGGCGGACCGCCGTTCGCCCCCGTAAAAGAGAGGAGGATTTATGGATGTTGTCTGGCTGTCCCGCCTGCAATTCGCAGTAACGGTGTTTTTTCATTTCATCTTTGTCCCGCTCACTCTGGGGCTGTCGCTCATCATCGCGGTCATGGAAACCTGTTACGTGCGCTCCGGGAATGAGGTCTACAAGCGCATGGCCAAATTCTGGGGCAAACTGTTTCTGATCAACTTCGCGCTTGGCGTGGTGACCGGCATCACGCTGGAATTTCAATTTGGAACCAACTGGTCGCGCTATTCCAAATATGTCGGCGACGTGTTCGGTTCATTGCTGGCCATTGAAGCGACAGTGGCCTTTTTCCTTGAATCCACATTCATAGCAGTGTGGACTTTCGGCTGGAACAAAGTCTCAAAGCGCACCCATGCCGCCGCCATATGGCTTGTGGCCATTGCCGGAAACATTTCCGCACTGTGGATCATCCTGGCAAACGGCTGGATGCAAAACCCCGTCGGCTACGTTATGAAAAACGGGCGCGCCGAACTTGCGGACTTCTTTGAGGTCATCGCCAACCCCTATGCCTGGGGTCAGTTTTTTCATACCATTACCGCATCCTGGATGCTGGCCGGATTTTTCGTCATGGGCATCTGCGCCTGGCACCTTCTGCGCAAAAATGAAGTCGATTTTTTCAAACGCTCATTTCGTTTCGGCGCGCATTTCGCCCTCATTTTCGCCGTCATTACGGCGGCATTCGGGCATCTTGAAGGGCAAAGCGTCGCCAAATACCAGCCCGCGAAACTCGCAGCCATGGAATCCTTCTGGAATACCGAAGCCCATGCGCCCATGCATCTTTTTGTCGTCCCTGACCCGCAAAACGCGCGAAACATCGTGGAATTCGGCGCTATTCCTTCCATGCTCAGCATCCTGGCCTACAACGACCCCTCTGCGCCGGTTCAGGGACTACTGGCGTTTCCCAAAGAAAATCGCCCGCCTGTAACCGAAACCTTCATATCTTTCAGAATTATGGTCGGCCTTGGCGGCATATTCATCCTTCTTGCCCTGATTGCCTGGATTTGGCGCAACCGCATTGAAAATCACAGGCGCATCCTTAACATTCTGGTGTGGCTCATCCCGTTTCCCTACATAGCCATTATGGCCGGATGGGCTGTAGCGGAAATAGGAAGACAGCCATGGATTGTATACAACCTCATGCGAACCACGGATGCTGTTTCGCCGGTTCCGTCCGGTTCCGTGCTTACGTCGCTCATTGCATTCGGGGTGATTTATTTCATTCTGGGAGCGCTTGACATATGGCTTATTGGCCGTTTTGCCCGAAAAGGACCGGCAACCGTTTAAATACAAGACCTGCGAGGTTTCATCATGCTTGAAACAATCTGGTTTGCGCTATGGGCTCTTTTATGGGGCATATATCTGGCTCTTGACGGCTTTGACCTTGGCGTGGGCATTCTCATGCCTTTTCTTGCGCGCAACGAGAATGAGCGCCGGGTATTCCACGACAGCGTCGGCCCCTTCTGGGACGGAAACGAAGTTTGGCTCATTACTGCGGGCGGCGTGACCTTCGCCGCATTTCCCACCGCTTACGCCGTGATGTTCAGCGCGCTCTATGCGCCTTTGCTCATCCTTTTGTTCGCGCTTATCCTGCGGGCCGTGGCGCTTGAATTCCGCAGCAAGCTCGCCAATCCGCTGTGGCGCAAAAAATGGGATGGCATCTTGTTTTTGAGCAGTCTTGCACCCGCTCTTATCCTGGGCGTATTTTTCAGCAATCTCTTCATTGGCATTCCCATCGACCAGGACGGCGTATATCACGGCAACCTGCTCATGCTGCTCAACCCTTACGCGCTCATGGGCGGAATCTTCTTTCTCGCTTTGTTCTGCCTGCATGGGGCCTTGTGGCTCGCCTTTAAAAGCGTGGGACAGGTTCATATGCGAACCGCGGCTCTGGCCAAAAAACTCTGGCTTACCACACTGATTCTGGCGCTCGCATATCTTGGCATGACCGCATTCCACACGGATTTCTTCCATAAACCCGGCGCGTACGTTCCGCTTGCCATTGCCGTTATCGGCCTTTTATGCGTCCGCTTCTTTCTGGGCGCGGACAGGCTTATTGAAGCGTTTCTATCCAATATGGTCATGATTCTTGGGACGGCCTTTTTCGGTTTTATCGGAATTTTTCCAGACCTTGTGCCTTCGGACATATCCCCGGAATTCAGCCTGAACATCCACAATGCGGCATCTTCGCCGCTGACGCTCAAAATCATGTTCGGCGTCGTCATCTGCGTTGTGCCCATCGTGCTTCTCTATCAATGGTGGGTATACCGGCTTTTCAGCCACAAGATCACCGACCAGGATATTGACGGTCCCGACGCATATTGACCAAAACAGGGAGGCCGGGCCTCCCTGTTTTACAATTTTTGCCGCACGCCTTTTATCGCGCACGTCGCGCGCAAGATTTTCGCCTTTCCCTGTTCCGGCAACAGCAAAGATCAAAACAAGCGTCCTTTCTGCAACAAACATGGACATAGGCGCTTTCGCGGACAATACAGCCTTCTTTACAAATCATGCTTGCCCGTTTTATACTTTTCCGCGCTGGGGGAGCGCCTGGCGTATGCCGGACAACCCGGAACGCGCCGCGCTGAGAGTGGACATATCCTGACCCTTTGAACCTGACGCAGATTATGCTGTCGTAGGAAAGCGCAAAACGGAAAGACCAAACAGTCCGATTCGCGCGCGCCGCGGGTCGGACTTTTTCGCAGGAACCGCCATGGAAATTTATCTCAACGGTAAAACTACAGCCGTGACGCCGGAATGCTCTCTTTTCGGACTGATCACGGAACTGGGTCTTAACCCCGACACCGTCATTGCGGAACTCAACCGCGACATTGTGCCGTCATCCCAGTTTGAAACCACCATACTCAAACCAGGAGACGCGCTGGAGCTGCTGCATCTTGTAGGCGGCGGCTAGCTTCCGGCCGGAAATCCGTCATATGGGCGCGCCACGCATCCACTCCCCCAAAGTCTTGAACGTTGCGGCATGCCGCGCGGTTTAAAGCCGCAAAAAGGCAAGGAGCTTATAAAAACAGCCGCCAGTCTTGCGGGAACAAACCATTTTCTCATTTCGGACAGCATATGACCTCCTCTACCAATGATGATCTTTTGCATATCGGCGACGCCTTTCTTGAAAGCCGGTTGTTTATCGGCACCGGCAAATACGGCGACGACGCCGTAATACCCGCTGTGGCCCAGGCTTCCGGGGCTCAAGTTATAACCGTGGCATTGCGCCGCGTGGATATCGGCAACCCCAAAGACGGCATGTTGTCGCATATCCCGAAAAACATGCGCCTTTTGCCCAATACGTCCGGCGCCCGCACCGCAGACGAGGCCGCGCGCATCGCCCGTCTGGCCAGAGCCGCAGGGTGCGGAGACTGGATCAAGATTGAAGTCATTTCAGACAACCGCCACCTGCTTCCTGATGGCTATGAAACGGCCAAAGCCACGGAAACGCTGGCCAAAGAAGGTTTTGTCGTGTTGCCGTACATGAATCCCGATCTTTACGTGGCGCGCGACCTGGTCAATGCCGGCGCTGCGGCCGTCATGCCGCTTGGCGCGCCCATAGGAACCAATCGGGGATTGCGAACCAGGGAAATGATCGGCATTCTCATAGAGGAAATACCGCTTCCAATCATTGTGGACGCGGGCATCGGCCGGCCGTCCCACGCATGCGAAGCCATGGAAATGGGAGCCGCCGCATGTCTTGTGAACACGGCCATTGCGGTGTCGGGTCATCCCGCGCGTATGGCCGCCGCGTTCGGCGACGCCGTGCGCGCCGGGCGAGCGGCATATCTTGCCAGAACAGCTCCCGTTCTTGAAGGCCATGCCGCGGCATCGTCTCCACTTACAGGATTTCTGGGTGAATGCCATGAATGACGATTTTTTTCCGGAGTTGCAGAAATATCCGCTTTCCGACGTAAGCCGGGATATCATGGCCTGTTCAGACAAAGAAGTCCTGCGCGCCCTGGAAACAGCGGAAAACGGCGCATGGCTTGACGCGCGCGATTTCATGGCCCTGCTCTCGCCTGCCGCCGCGAGCTATCTGGAACGCATGGCCCGAACTGCGCAGAGCCTGACGCAACGAAATTTCGGGCGGGCCATTCAGTTGTTCACGCCTTTATATCTTTCAAATTTCTGCACCAATCGCTGCGTTTATTGCGGCTTTAATACATGCAACGCAATTCATCGCTCCATGCTCACTTTGGAGGAAATAGAAGCCGAAGGCGCCTGCATTGCCGCAACCGGCTTACGGCACATTCTTCTGCTCACAGGCGACGCCCCCAAAAAAGCCGGGCCCGACTACATCGCGGATGCGGCCCGCCGTCTGCGGCCGTTCTTTCCAGGCATTGGGGTAGAGGTCTATTCCCTGACGCAAGAGGAATATGCGCTGCTTTGCGCGTCCGGCGTGGATTCCATGACCATGTTCCAGGAAACCTACAATCCGGAACTGTACGCGCGCCTGCATCCATCCGGACCCAAGCGGAATTTTCATTTCCGTCTTGAAGCTCCAGGCCGGGCCGCGTCAGCCGGAATGCGCTGCGTCAATATCGGCGCGCTCCTTGGACTTGACGCATGGCGGCGCGACGCCTTTTTTACGGGGCTGCACGCAAATTGGCTTCAGGCTCGCTATCCGGGAGTGGAAACCGCCGTATCCGTGCCCAGAATGCGGCCGCATGCGGGCTCGTTTGACCAGGTTCAGCCTGTGCGCGACCGCGACCTGGTGCAAATCATTCTGGCTCTGCGGCTTTTTCTGCCCATGTCCGGCATCACCGTATCCACAAGGGAGCGGGCTGCCTTGCGAGACCGTCTCATTCCGCTTGGCGTCACAAAACTGTCGGCAGGGGTTTCCACAGCTGTGGGCGGTCATGTTCCGGCGCAGGCGCATACGCCGACTGCAATGCAGGCGCATCCCGCGGAAAACGCGCTGTCCACGACCCGCGCCAAACAAAATGTGGGACAATTTGAGATAGCGGACACCCGCTCTGTGGATGAAGTGGCCCAGGCCATTCGCGCCATGGGATATCAACCGGTTTTCAAGCATTGGGAGCCGCTGGAAGGTGAGGAGTATGCCTGCGGAGCGCTCCGGCAATGATATCGCCCGCCGCAGATTTTGACTGGGACGCAGTTATGGCGGCTCATCTGTCCGCCGCCCGACGAGCTGCGCTCGCGGCGGCGCAAGTGGGCATAGCGGGAGCGGGCGGGCTTGGCTCCAATGCGGCGTTCATGCTGGCGCGCAGCGGAATCGGCCATCTTGTCGTTGCAGATCATGATACGGTAAGCCTTTCCAATCTCAACCGTCAGGCATACGCCCCAAAACATCTGGGACGTCCCAAGGTTTTAGCCCTGCAGGACGCCCTGCAGGAAGTCCGGCCCGATTTGGACATACAACCCCATGTTCTGCGCCTGAGCCGCGCCAATCTGAATACGGTTTTCAAGAATTGCGGCATCGTCATTGAGGCCGTGGACGACCCCGCTCTCAAGCGGGATCTGATTGAAGGGCTGCTGGAAAACGGACACACGGTCATAGCGGCTTCAGGCATGGCCGGATGGGGCGGACCGCCCATGAAACGCCGCGACATGGGACGGCTCATTGTGACCGGCGATTTCATCAGTGAACTGTCCCCAGAACGGCCGCCCATGGCGCCGCGCGTCGTCATGGCCGCCGCCATGCAGGCCGATGCCGCGTTGTCTCTGATTCTGGGAAATCATGCCGGCACGCCAAAACAGCCCTGACAGCGCATCCTCATGTAAAAACGCGGAATGCGTCATGCCGGTTTTCCCGACCATTCGAATTCCGCCGGCCTTTAACCGGCTGCCGCCATGCCCCGCACAACACGCCGAAACGGCATAAACCGCCTGTTGCAAGGAGACTGTCATGCCACGTATTCTGCCCGGTCCGGACGCGCCTATCTATGCGCTTACGGATGACCGGCTTTCCCTCGGCCGCTCCGTCATCGAGATTGTGGACGCGCTGCTTTTTGCGGGCGTCAGACTCATTCAGTATCGGGAAAAAGAAAAACCCGCCGGGCTCATGCTCCAGGAATGTTATGAAATACGCAGGCGCACCCGGGCGGCGGACGCCTGTTTTATTGTCAACGATCACGTGGATATCGCCATGCTCTGCGATGCGGACGGCGTTCATGTCGGGCAGGATGATATCCCTGTGCCCGAAGTGCGGCGTCTGGTGGGGCCGGAAAAAATCATCGGACTGTCAACCCACAGTCCGGAACAGGCGCAGGCCGCCGTCGCCCTTGGCGCGGACTATATCGGCGTAGGGCCGCTCTATGCGACCCAAACCAAAAAAGATGTATGCGCCCCTGTCACGCTTGACTATCTTGACTGGGTCGCGGCCAATATACATATGCCGTTCGTGGCCATTGGCGGAATCAAACGGCACAATATCGCGGATGTCGTCAGACACGGCGCGAAATGCTGCGCTCTGGTTTCTGAAATCGTCGGCGCTCCGGATATTCCTCAACGCATTCGGGAGATACGAAACGCCATGTCCCTGCAACGGACTCTCACATAAGCCCGCTGTTCATTCCATTTTCTGGCATTGGGCGCAAAATACGGTCGTGCGGCCCGCAATGCGCGCGCATTGCAAAGAAGCGCCGCAACGCAGGCACGCTTGTCCGGCGCGGCCGTACGCTTGAAAGACGTTCTGAAACGCGCCGGCATTGCCATGCGCATCGCGATAGTCGCGTATGGAACTGCCGCATTGCTCAATGGACTCAAGAAGGACCGCCTGAATTTCTCCATGCAGCCGCACCAGGGATTCGCGGGCAATGCGGCCGCCTGGGGCGTCGGGGCGAATCCTGGCCCGAAACAGACTTTCATCGGCATAAATGTTTCCTATGCCCGCAATGACGGTTTGATCAAGCAGCATGGCCTTTATGGCGCGTCTGGCCCCCCTGAAAAGACGAACAAACGATTCCGGCGTTATTTCAAGAGGCTCCGGCCCCAATGTTTTCCAAAACGTCCAGGAATTTTTTTCGGCTGCATCCAGAATGCGGCAAAAGCCAAACGTCCGGGCGTCATCAAAAAACAAACGCCGGCCATCCTCAAGGTCAAAAAGAACACGGGTATGCTTGCCAGGCGCCGCATCCTGGGGATACACAAAAAGCCGCCCGCTCATTTTTAAATGAAAGGCAAGGCATTCCGGATGTTTTTCGCCGGATAGATGCAGCAACAAAAGCTTGCCCCTGCGCCCCACAGACGTGACGACCGCGCCGGGCGTCGCAGAAAAAAAACGCTCCCTGTCGCCTTCAACCATGCCCTTGCGCAATTCCTGAACGGCCATGATTCTGCTCCCGACCAGTTGCCCAGCCAATCCTCTGGCAATGGTTTCCACTTCCGGCAACTCAGGCATACGGTGCCACTCCTCCTTCCCATTTCCAGTCGCACAGTCTGAAAAATTCTTTACCATTTCCTTTCAAACGTACTACAGACAAAAACAACCCGTCGCAACCCCGACCGGAAACAGCAAAAAACTGACATGACCGCCCGAAATTCCATCCATGAAGAGAAAGACATTTTTTCAAAAACATGATAGCGTTTAACCGCTTTGCGCATCAGGCAGCAACGAAATTGCCCCGACCGGGAAATAACCGCCCGGCTCTGGAAACGGCTCTTTGTTCCAACGCTCGCCGGCGCATGTAAATTTTTAAGTGCATATTCCGGGTTTTTTTCCAAGTGGTTTCATTTTCCCGCAGACAGGAGCATCTCGGCCAACACCGTGAAAAAGATCGGCCTGTTGCGTAAAACCCCACAATGTCCTTCGTGAATATTCCCCAAGCGAACCTCTCGTGGCGGAAAAAAGCGACACACATATGCTTATATTGACACGACGCCTTGGCGAAAGCCTGTTTGTAGGCGAAGATATCAAAATCACGGTTCTTTCCGTGCAAGGCAAGCAGGTGCGGCTGGGGCTTGAGGTTCCTGCGCAGACGACCGTCTATCGCGAAGAAGTATATCTGCGGGTCCGGGAACAAAACCGGCTGGCCATTGAAACTTTGGATAGTGATTTCTGGGCGGCAACGCAACTATGGAACGACAAAAAGAAATAATTGTGGATACCCGGATTGGGCGGCAATCCATATCTCTGGACAAGGTTATCCGTTTTCCGCGCGGGCTTATCGGCTTTGAGCGCAGGCAAAGTTTCGCGCTGTTGCAAATACGTGAAAACTCTGCTTTTCTCGTTCTGCAAAGCCTTGATGAGCCTCGCCTGGGGTTGCTTGTGACAGACCCCTACATGTTTTTAAAAAGCTATGAAATACGCATCGGCGACGCGGAGCAGGCGCTGCTCCAGGTGAAAAAACCCGAAGACGTCACGGTGCTTGTCACAGTCTCCATACCGCCCGGACAGCCGGAAAAAACAACGCTCAATCTCTCAGGACCGATTCTTTTCAACCATGCCGCCAAAATCGGCATGCAGATTCCGCAGGTCGGCGGAACACATCCTTCCCACGTCTGCATCAATCTGTGCGGCAAGGACGGCAACCGCAAATAAAAAGACAGGAACGGCGCGGCGTTCAGTCCAATGCCGCGCCAGTATAACACTGAATGCCGCGGCATATACGCGCCGCGTTTTTTTGTGCGCAAAACCGTTTGTCCCTGCCCGCATATTGTTTGCATCCGGCGGCTTTGCAGTGAAGCCTTTCACTGCGAATGATTGCCATACGCATTATGGCTGAAAAATAACATTTCACCATAACCATTTAATTTATAATGATAAAAAAGATTATACTTGCTTTTTTTTTTGAACCTTATACAGTAGCGCTTTGAAAATTTCTTATGGAGAACAACCATGACCCGTAAAGACCGTACCGAGGGCATATACAGCCGCCGTGAAGTGCTCGATGAAAGCGAACGCCGGCAATATTATCTTATTCAACTTAAAGACCTCCTTTCCTATGCATACCGGTATTCGGAAGATGTAAAAAAACGTTTTGACCGTGCGCAATTCAACGTTGAAAAATTTAAAAGTCTAAGCGACTTAAAGCATGTTCCCATTCTCAAGAAAAAGGAACTGATCTTTCTTCAGTCCATGGGTCCGCGGCTTGGCGGCCTGCTGACCAAAGATTTGGGAGAACTCAAGCGCGTCTTTCTTTCGCCGGGCCCGATTTTTGACCCCGAAGATCGCGGAGATGACTACTGGGGATACACAGAAGCCTTTTATTCCGTCGGCTTCCGTCCCGGCGATTTGTCGCAGATCACATTTAATTACCATCTTGCGCCGGCGGGTCTCATGTTTGAGCAGCCTCTGCACAACCTTGGGTGCGCCGTAGTTCCGGCCGGACCGTCGGATGCGACCACGCAACTTGACATCATGCAGAAACTGCGCGTGTCCGGTTACGTGGGAACGCCGAGCTACCTTTTGCATCTGGCGCAAAAAGCCGAAGAAAAAGGACTTAATCTGCGAAAGGATTTATTCCTGGAGGTTGCGTTCGTCACAGGCGAGCGGTTAAGCGAAAAAATGCGCAACCAGTTGGAAAAAAAATTCGACGTCATTATGCGCCAGGGGTACGGAACAGCGGATATCGGCTGCATCGGCTACGAATGCTTCCATAAATGCGGACTGCATATCGCCAATCGCGCGTTCGTGGAAATCTGCCATCCCGACACAGGAATCCCTCTGAAAGACGGCGAAGTCGGCGAAATCGTCGTGACCGCATTCAACAAAACCTATCCTCTGATTCGTCTTGCCACGGGCGATTTGTCCTACATCGACCGCGCGCCGTGCGCCTGCGGCCGCACCAGCCCGCGGCTTGGCAATATTGTGGGGCGCGTGGACACCACAGCCCGCATCAAAGGCATGTTCGTCTATCCTCATCAGGTGGAACAGGTCATCACCCGCTTTGAAGAAATCAAGCGTTGGCAAATTGAGGTCACCAATCCCGGCGGCATTGACGAAATGGTCCTGTACATCGAAGCAAGCAACTTTAAACAGGAAGACGAGCTTTTGCATCAGTTCCGCGAAAAGATCAAACTGCGCCCGGAACTCAAAATCGTGGCGCCCGGAACTCTGCCGCCGCAGATCAAACCCATTGAAGACAAACGAAACTGGGACTAATCCAGGCCCTGTCTTTTTCCGCCCCTTCCAAAGAGCGCTTTTTTGCAGCCGGGCGTTACGCAAAAAACGCCCGGCGCGTTAAAAAAACAGAAACAGCATCCCGAAAAAAAGGAACATGCCGCACGAAAGGCGGCATGTTCCTTCCAGTAAAATTATATGCGCTTTGCCTAGATAAAATTAAGCAAACTCAACTGCATCATCATGGATGAGGATTTCAATACGCTCTGCAGGGTTATCTGCTGCTGGGCCATGCGGGTGGTGAGTTCAAAAAGATCGACGTCTTCAATGGAACTTAATGCCTCGGTTTCCGTATCTTCCATGGTCTGAAGCATATATGAGCTGATTGAAAGCCGATTTTCCCGGCCGCCGATGTTCGCGTTCTTGGTCTGAATGAATTTATCCACTTCACGCAGATCTTCCACGCACTGGGCCGCGCCGTCCTGGGAATTTGTTTCCGTATACGCGATAAGCCGCCCAAGAACCTCAAAAAGATTCCGGTTGTCGCCGTCAAATACGGCTGAAGGGGCGCTGTCTCCCGGTCCCTGATAAATGCCGCCGAACACGTCCTTGCCCACGTTGTTTATGGTAATGGTCTCGCCTTTGGATATCTCGACATCCACATTGGCGCGCTGGGGCTTTATGACGTACTGGGCTCCGACAGCCCGCGCCGCATAGGAAGACAGTTCAAGAAAACCGCCAGGAACAGGCAAACGGGTATTGCCCGCGGTTTCCAGGGGATTGGTGTTCCCCTCCACCCAGTTGCGGCCGCCGTCCAGGCTGTAGCTGTAGGTGATGATTCTGTCCCCGGTGGGCGGCTCGACGCTGTCGATGCGCACCGTGACGTCGGAAGTGAAGTATCCGACGCCTTCATACGTCGCGGTCGGCCCGCTGGGCGCGCCATACGCCACAGTATGAACCGCATCCTGATCATCGCCTTTGTATAGGGCTGTGGGCCGCACATAAAGCCAGGTTCCATTGTCATTGGAATTTTTATTGTCCGGATCGACTGCTGTCGCCGTAACCGTCGTTCCTTCCGGAATGTTCAAATCCATGCTCACGCCCCCAAGCTGGAGCGTAGTCGAACCGGCGTCAAGAGAACCATCCGTCCAGGTGTCTCCGCCGTCAGAGGAATAGCGAAAGGCGAGCGGAGCGGCTCCGCCTATTTCGCCGGACTCCAAAAATTGAACAACGATGGTGCTGCTTGCGCCGCCCTGAACCACATACCCCACATCGGCGAAAGCGTCATCCGTGCTCATGCCGGTAAGCGCCTGCTCAAACGGCGGCTCATCATTTTTATGACCGGCAAAAATATAACTGTCGCCGTATTTGGTGTTTGCAAGCTGAATCATCTGTTCATAAATCTGCCGCAACTCGTAAGAAATCTGTTCCCGGTTATCCGCATTCAGCGGGCCGTTTGCCGCTTGCTCGGCAAGCTCAAGGCAACGGGTCAGGTTGGTGGACACCGTAAGAAGCGTATTGTCCGCAAGATTAAGCCATCCGGTGGCCGTGTCCACATTACGCTGATACTGCGCTATGCTCTCAAGAGAGGTCCGGTAATCAAGCACGCGCGTCATGCCCACGGCATCGTCTGAAGGACGGTTGATGCGCTTTTGCGAGGAAGCCTGCAGGTTGGACTCCATAAGCTCGGACAAAGCGGTTCCCATTCTGCCGACGACATTGCCGTATATCTGTCGCTGCGTAACCCGCATATACATATTCGCGCTCTCCTTGTCGCTGAAGCGCAATGCCGGAAATCCGGCATTCCTCTTTTCCGAAATCACCCGGAAAAGACGCTCATACGTTAATTTTTAAGACCCAATATGGTCTGGAACATCTGGTCGGCAGTATTGATAAGCTTGGCCGCCGCTTTGTAGGTATTTTGAAACTTGATCAGGCTTGCCAGCTCCTCATCGAGATTGACGCCTGATACGGACGCCTGACGCGAATCCAGATCATTGGCCAGGGTCAGCTCATATTGCCCCTTAAACTGGGCGTTCGACGTATCCGCGCCCACAAGGCCCACCAGAGAACTATAATATTCGCCCAATGTGCTCCTGGTCGGGCTGTCAAGACCCACTCCGCCGATATCCACTTTCTGATTCACCAAATCGGCAATGTTGCGGGCCGTGACGTTGTCTCCTATATTGCCTTCATCGCCGCCATTCACCTGCGCTCCGCAGATCAAACCGTTATTCTGGATAATCTCGGAACGCACCGCGATATCCACGGCGCTGCTTCCTTCAAAAAAGGTATTAAGGCCAAGAGCGGCCAACAGGCCGGACGTATCGTTCCCCACCGCAAATTCAAGCGACGGATTGACGGTTTCGTCCACTCTGACGACCAGTTTGTTATTGCGTATTTCCGCGACAAGCTCCCCGCCTGGAAACGCATTTTCAATGGCCTGGCGCACATCTTCAAGACTGTGCACGGCCGGGTCAAAATTTGCCGACGTGCTGGGCGGATTTCCAAGACCGGTAAAATTGAGGGAAGCAGATTGAACCGCCGCGCCTGTGTCCTTGTTGTATACGTAAAAAGAAACGTTCCCGCTTTGCAGCCTGTCGCCGAAGGTCAGCCCCGAATAATCGCTGCCAAGAGGAACGTCCGTCTGCCGCACGGCATATGTGCCGGACATAAGAATGGATTTGTCCGTGCCCACGCCCTGGCTATGCAGGCGGTTGACTTCCCAGATGATGCTTTTTGAAAGATTGTCCAGACGCTCGCGGTAATGTCCAAGCTGGTAGTCCCGGAAATTGAGCAGGCCGGCCAGCGTGCCGCCGCTTATCCGGCGTTCGTTTTCAAGACCATTCGGAAACTTCTGCGGTGAAATGTTCATGGCGTCGCCAGTGGGAGAAACCCAGTACACCCCGGATTTCGGAGTGATCACAAAGGTGTCGCCTTCCGTCAGCGCCTGGGTTCCGGCCTCAAAATATATGTCAAGGCCGGCCACATTGACCGCATGCTCGCTGTCTTGCGCCTCAAATAAAACAGGATTGCCCTGCTCATCGGAAACCCATGTCTTACCGCCGTCAAGCGACACCCTGAATTGCGCGGGGGTTCCGCCTGTTCCGGCTCCATCGCCGATCACGCCGCCTGTGACGATCTCCACAGTATATTCATGGTAACTTTTTCCGGAAAACTGAATCTGTCCGTCAAACGCCTCGCCCTTGCCGGAAGAATAATACCGGATATCAGCGCCGCGCGTTTCAAGCTCGAACGCATTTTCCCTGTGCACGAGCGTGTGCCCTTCGGCTGTGGCCACGGTATAGTTTCCGCTGCCCCGATCTATGACCTCCACGTCAATATGGGTCGCAAGTTCGCGCACCGCGGCGTCGCGCTGGTCAAGCAACGTATTGGCGTTGTTCTTTCCCGGCTCGTCCAGTATATTGATCTGCCGGTTTAAATCCGCAATGCGATTTAAAAGAGTATTGATCTCTTTGACTTCCGTCTCAATGTCGGTATTGATGCGCTCCTCAAGAGACTGCATGAAGTCCTGAGATTGACTCAGCACGTTAGCCAGGTTCTGACTGTTTGAAACCAGCGCCTCGCGCACGGCGAGACTGGACGGCGTCGTGCTCAAATCCTGCCAGCTGCTGAAAAAGGTGCTCAACTGAGAGTTGATTCCCAGACTGTTGGATTCATTGAACAAGCCGTCAATGGAAAGCTGCATCTGATATTCCATGGCCCAACGGTTGGCGGCCGATGATTTTTCCAGAAAAGAACGCTCAATGAAACGATCAAAATTGCGCACCACTTCAGCGGCATACGCCCCTGTCCCAATCTGCCCCGGTCTGCCGTTGAGCGCCTCGGCCGCTTCAAAGCGGACCTCCTGACGGCTGTATCCCACAGTATCGACATTGGCGATATTGTTGCCGACGACCTGAATCGCGGCCTGATTGCCAAGCAGGGCATTTTGCCCCATATTGAGAAGCGCACTGATATTGCTAGCCACTAGAGCCTCCCGGAAATGACCGCGGCTTCAGGCCGGGGATGCAGAACCTCTCCCTTGGTTCCGTATAAGCCCGCCTTGGGCGGCACTATTCTGCTGTGCATAAAATCAAGAAGTTGCTGTCCCTGATCAAGCAGACCAAAAACCAGTTCAGCATTCAGGGAAGACTGACGCGCGCATTTCTGCTCCGTTTTGTCGAGCTGGCGCACGAGGTCCATAATTTCCAGACGCTGCTCTTCCGGCAGCATTTCCGCATATTGCGACACACGGATGCCGTTCATCACTTTGCCCAGTTTCCGGCGTTCCACAAAAAGCTGACGCATCAGTTCATGTATGGAGAATTCCAATGTGGCCACCTCGTCCAATCGACGGCCGGTAAGCCCGGAAAACTCCTCGTTCAAAAGAGAATCCAGGAGCTTGAGCCCCTGGAGTTGCCTGAAAAGGTTGCCATGAATATGCGCGTACATTCCGAAACTCCCAGCCGGAAGAATTTGTCCGGTTTTTGATTTCTTTGTTTTTATGCAAAAATCATTCCATGAAAAAAATTCCTATCAAAACGTCTTATGAACGCCGGGTTTTCATTTTTTCCGCCAGGGCCACGGCAGCCAGCGCGCGTTGTTCTTCAAGAGAAGGACCGCCAAATTCCCGCGTTCTCAAAACGCCGCCATTCGAAAAGCCGACGTTGCGAACCGGCGTTTTAAGACCGGAACTATTTTCAGACGCATTCGCCGCACGCTCTATAAGCGTCGCCGGCACGCCTTCAGACGCCGCGTTGCCGGGCGCGACCGTCAAATTCTCCTGAGGGCCAAGCATCGCTCCAGAGGCATTGAAAACAAACCGCTGTCCTGCGACCTGTTCATCGCCGGCCGCCATATGCATCTCGGGCGTCGGTATTCTGGAAGAATCATCCGCGGCGATTACGGCGGGACTGGCTGAAGAGACTGCGCTTTGGGTTGCCAAAGAAACCGGCGCTTCGGGCCGGGTTCCGGCAGCCGCGACGGAAGGTCCGGCGCTTTCTTCAGACGCGTTTTGCACGGGTCCGGCCGTCGCCGGCATGGCCTGCGGCATTTGCCCCGCCAAAACGGCCTGACGCGCCGCCGCTTCACTGGAAACATCGTTTCGCGCCGCCGCGCGGCGCGCGGCCTCAGCCCTGACAGACTGTTCCAGCGCATCAAAATACCGAATCACCTCGGCTTGACTGTCCGGAACTCTTTCCAGGCTTTCCAGCGGCTTTTCCGCATCCGGCAAAGCCGCCTCAGCGGTTTTCACGCTATCCTGAACGCCGTCTCGCGCGGCAGCGCCGCGTGCGGGCGAATGCGCTTCATCCGGATACGTAAAAGGCTGATAGATATTCCCGATATTCGCCATATTTTCGGAGACAGCCTTTTGCGGCAAAGGCTGGACCAGATTCCGGCCTTCTTTGGCGGCCACTACAAACGGACGTTGCAAAACGCCAAGATTGGGATCGCGCGTCATGCGGCTTGGCGCCGTCGTACGACTTGATTCCCACAGTTTTTGCGACAATTGGTCATACATTATGTCCGCAAGGCCAATGCCGCCCGCGGAACTCATTTTTTTCGCCAGTTCCTGGTCAAACATGGACTGATAGATTTCTTCATCCTTGCTGTGCAGATACCCCTCCTTGGGCACGTTTTTACGCATCTGCTCCCAGACCTTCTGGATAAAAATCGCTTCAAATCCCTGACACGCCTCACGAAGCTCCTTCTTCTTATCCGGCTCGCCCGCTATGCGCTTGCGCAGCGCATCCATGGCTATTTTTTTCTGAATGGGATCTTCCTGCATCATATTCCGCAATGCCAACTGCGAACCAGAAAACTCGCTCATGCCTGTCTCCCCAAAAACGGCTGCTCCCAAATAGTTGAAAGAAGCCTTTATTTGTGAATGAGTCGCAGCCTTTGCGGCCGCAATATTTTCTGCGGAGCGCACGAAAAAAGCAGACCTGCAAGCCCTTTTGGCATATTCATGCCGCCCGCCAAAAAACCGACAAAAAAAACGGAATACACTGTAAAAAGCAAAACCCGTGCCGCAATAAACGGCTTTTCGGGAATACGCTTCAGCGCGATGATATGGGCGTCAGGACGCCCGCCATGCGGAAGGGAAGAAAGGAAGATTAATGGTTTCTGGAGACGTCTTTTTTGCTGAAAGCAAGTTCAGCCCACATGTGCAGCCCTTTCAAGGCGGTAAGACGCTCCATGAACAACGCGGCCTGAGGCGAAATATACGCCCCGCGCCTTGTCACGATGCCCACAATCGCAGGCCCCACATAGTCGCAAAACGGGTAGAAGTTCAGATCATCCGGCGCCGCGAAACAGTGCATCTCGCGCAAAACCCCGACGCCCACATCCTGCTTTATATAATCAGCGGCCATGGTGTCGGAATCCACGGATACCGCAACCTTGGGATGCAGGCCCCGTTTTCGCAAAATTTCCGGCAACGATGTGGGAGCATTCGCGTCAAAGCACACAAGCGGCGCTTTCGCAATCTCCTCAAGCGCCGGCGGATTTGAAAAAACATATTTGCTGTTTTTGGCTGTGGCCAATACATGGGCGTCTTCATATAACGGAGTAAAACAATGACTGCTTTCCTCGTTCCAGTCCGCAAGTTCCTGACCGGGCATGGCCACCAGCCCCATATCGCAGTAGCGGGACTCCACCAGATCAAGCACGCCATGCTGGGTTCCTGTGTGCAGATCCATCCGCACAGCCGGATATTCCTCAAGAAACAGCCCCATTATCGGACGAATAAGCAAAGCAATGGCAGGTTGGGACGCCAATCCCACCCGCCCTTCTATAGACTTGCGATTGGAATGAAACAGATTGCGCAGATCATGAAACAGGGCGAATATCTGTTCCGTGGCTTCGAGCAGGCGTTGACCGTCCGCCGTAAGCTGCATGGGCTCCTGGCTCCGGTCAAAAAGCGTTACGCCTAATTCCTGTTCCAGCATCTTAAGATGATAGCTAATGGCCGAACGCTTGATTTCCAGAATTTCAGCGGCGCGGGTCAGGCCGCCGGTCATGGCGACGCAATAAAACCCGCGCAGCCATTGCACAATATCGCCCTGAAATTTCTTTAAAACCATGTTTCCCAAATTTTTCGTGAACAATGCCATATGTTCTCCATCCCGAAGGCGCGCAAAACATGCCCCAATATGCGTCAATCGGGGCATTTCGCTTTAATTATGGATATTTATTGAAATTTTTTAACAGGATACAGCGCATTCAGCAAGTTGAAAATAAAAAAAGCAAAAAATATACCATATATTATCACAATGTTGCCATATAGCAATAAAAAGAAAGTGATGATTAATATTATGTTAATATTAATTTATTTGGAAGAAATTATACAATATTTTACATAATACAACAAAATAAAAGATGAAACCTGCTCCGGGCATACATGGCCACAAGAACAGAACAGGCGCGGCAAGCCTGTGGCAAACCGCGCCCATGGTAAAAAAACGGCCAAACATGCTGACCAGCAGCCGATCTTATTTCTTTAGCTAAATCACTTCCAAAACAGCGTGCAGCGCGCCGGCCGCCTTCAAGGCGCTTAGAATCGAAATCAAATCGCGCGGCGTGGCGCCAATGGCGTTCAAGCCGTCCACAAGTTCCTGCAACGTCGCGCCTTCCACAAGATTAAGCCGCCGGTTGGATTCATTCACATTGATATCCGTGCTTGGCGTCACCACGGTCTGGCCCTGACTGAACGGCCCTGGCTGGGATACATTCAAATTTTCGGACACGGTCACCTGAAGGTTGCCGTGCGCCACCGCCACGCGCGAAATGCGCACATCACGCCCAAGCACGATAGTGCCGGTTTTTTCGTCCACAACCACCTTGGCCGCGCTTTCAGGCGTTATTTCAATATTTTCAATGGACGCCATGAGCGGAACCAGGTTGCCCCTGAATTCAGGCGGAATGGATATTTCAACTGTGGACGCATCGCGTGCAAAGGCGAACTGACCGCCCATGGAGGCGTTCAAACGCTCCACAACCTGCATGGTCGTGGAGAAATCGGCATGGTACATGGCCAGACTCAGCTTTTGCTGGTTGTTGAACTCAAAAGGCACGCCGCGTTCGACTATGGCCCCGCCGGGTATGCGCCCGACAGTGGCCACGTTTTTCTGCGTCGAGGCCGCCGCTCCTTCGATATTGTATCCGCCAAGCGCCATAGGCCCCTGGGCAATGCTGTAAATCTTTCCGTCAATGCCTTTAAGCGGCGTTTGCAACAAAACGCCGCCAAAAAGGCTTGTCGCATCGCCAAGCGAAGAAACGGTCACATCAAGCCGTGTTCCGGGCTTGGCTGAAACCGGCATGCGCGCCGTGACCATTACGGCGGCCACGTTTTTCGGCTTAAGCTGGGTGCGATCCACGCGCACCCCCATCTTTTCCAGCATATCGGCCATGGACTGCATGGTAAAAGTGGAATCCTTCTTGTCGCCGGTTCCGGAGAGACCCACGACAAGGCCATATCCCACAAGCTGATTGTCGCGCATACCGCTGAAATTGGCGATATCCTTGATGCGCACGGCATAAGCCGCGGTCGGCGCCAGAAACGCAAACAAGAAAAGAGCCAGCGATACGACGCAAACGGCGCGTCTTGACATGTCACTCTCCTCTCCCGGACGCAAAAAACCATCACGACCGGGCGCTTTTCACAATCAGAAGGGCCAAATGGTGTCCATAAGCCGCGTCAGCCAACCCGGTTTCTGCTTGTCCGACACGGTTCCTTTCCCAAACAGCGCGATGCGGGCATTCGCCATCTGCGATGACAAAATCGTGTTGTCCGCGTCAATGTCGCGCGCACGGACAAGCCCGGTCACCACCATATGCTGCGTTTCATCATTAATCCGGGTTTCATTCGAGCCTTCAACCTGAAGCACTCCGCCCGGAAGAACGCCAATCACTCTTGAAGCGACCACAGTAATGACCCGGCTGTCGCGCTTGGTTTCCGCATCGCCGTCCAGACTGTTGACTGAAGAAAATTCCAGTATCGGGCCGGCGCCCACTGTCCCGGACATGGGGTTCACGCCGATTTTGTCATGCCCAAAAAAAGCCGTTACGCCATACTGACCCGTATTTGTGCGATCCGCCTTTGTCGTCGCCTTGTTCCTTGCCGTGGTGTTTTCCTGCACTTTTACAAACACGATATCGCCAAGATTGCGCGCCCGGCTGTCGGAAAAAAGCAGATTGGCGTTTCCTTCGGAAAAAAGCGAACCCTGGCTCGCCGCCTCCGCCTGATCCTCGACATGCACAGGCGGCGGCGTGGTCACCACCGGCCCGGGTTCATTGCCGCCGGCCATGCACCCGGCCAATCCCAAGCACAACAACATTGCGAAAAAAAGACGCGTTGGTTTTTTCATACTGATATCCCGCCGCAGAAGATTCATACCTGTCGGAAATGCACCCGTTCCTGTGCCAAATCCATGTTCCTTTTTTACCGTATCACCACAGTGTCGCTATCCCGCGCGGTTGCAAGAATTTCTCTTTGGCTCTGGAGATTGCGCACTGTGACGCTTTCGCCCGGTCCCGCATCCGCCAACGCTTCCGCCGGGACGGACAACCGTATGGCGCCGCGTTCATAGACAAGATTGACGCGGCTTCCCTTGCGAACGGTCGGCACGCGCTCAAGGTCTGAAAGCATAAGCGTCTGTTCCGCTCCCAAAGACCGCGCCAGACGGTAGGGACCGCCCCGGCCATCCCAAACATCCCCTTTAAAGGTTGCAAGATTCCGTCGCGCAAAGGTTATCATATCCGGCGCCAAAACCTCATTCCGATTGACCGGACGGGTAAGGCAGGGCACTTCCCGCCATATATTCATCTGCACGGTTCCCGTGAACCGGCGCACCAGGGAACCATCCATCTCCCTCACCGCAAGAGTCAGACTGACCCGGCCCGGCGAAGGCTCAACTGGCAACACGACTTCGATATGCTGCTGCCGGTTGGACAAAAAGATAAATGACGGCAGCCGGAAATCCGTAAATTCCACCTCGCCGCCCCATTTCGCGGCCGTGCCGGTCAATGTTTTGACAACCAGCAAACGCAACGCGTCTTCACGCAGCACCGCCCCGCCGACCTGCAAGGTCATGGAATCAGGATAAAGGCACAGCTCCTCATACTCTCCCAGTTCAGAACGCATGAAATCCTGTATTTTGGCGCGCAAAAGCGTCATGGGCCGTCCAGGCTCAGGCGGCGCGGGCCACAATGCGACCCGGGAAAGCCGTTCCCATATTCCAGGCGGCACGCTTCCTACCGGTTCCGCGACCTGTCCCAGACAGACCATGGGCGAATCAACTACAGCCGTTTCCAGAATCCGGATGCGCCAGGGGACATCCTTCTGATGCCGAACCGGACGTTTTGCCTCCTGGTCTCCAACATATGCCGGAAAGGCTTCCGGCGCCACAGTTTCGACCGATTGCCGTTTTCCGGAACCGCGCGGAACATTTGCATCCCGGTCCGGAACAAAGGCAAACGCCGGACGCACGAACCGCCCGCCGCCTCTGTCCGGTTCAGCCGCTGCCGGACCCGGACCTGCCGCGAACAGCGCGGTCATAAACAGAGCAGTCCAAACCATCCATGTCTTCAGGGAAAAATATCGCATTCCCTCTCTCCATTTTTTTACCAAAGCCGCCATGCCCGGCCGGAAAAACGCGACTGTTTAAAAACCGCCGGCGCACTCCTCAAACCGCGTCTCGGCATAAAGAAGGCGCGCATACATGAACCATGCGGCGTTCGCTTCCGGGTCATGAAACACATGGCCAAAAATCCGGAAAAAAATGCCCCGGTCTGAAGCCCAAAGCATTCTACCGTTTTAGCTGCACCGCGGTCTGAAGCATGGAGTCTGAAGTCTGAATGGCTTTTGAATTCATTTCGTAGGCGCGCTGTCCCACAATCATGTTCACCATTTCATCCACGACTTCCACGTTGGACATTTCCAGAAATCCCTGGGCAATGGTTCCGGCATTGTCTTCGCCCGGAACGACTTCCACTTCGTCGCCGGACGCTTCTGAAGGCGTATACAGGTTTTTGCCGCGCGCGATGAGTCCGGCCGGGTTGATGAACGTATAAAGAGGAATATCCGTCGCTCCCAGCTCCTCGCCATTGGCGTCGAGAGCCACCATGCGGCCCTGTTCCGACACTACGATGCTCTTGGTTTCATCCGGAACCGCGAACTCCGGCTGCAGCACATAGCCGTTTGCCGTGACCACCGTGCCGTCTTCATTTAATTTGAAGGCCCCGGCCCTTGTGTACATAAGCTCGTCGTTGACCATGACCTGAAAAAAGCCGTCGCCTTCAATTGCAAGATCCAGAGGGTTGTTCGTGTTTTGATAATCGCCCTGGGAAAAAAACTTGTGCACGGTGGTCGGACGAACCCCCATGCCGACCTGAAGGCCAACCGGAACGTTGATGTCGCCGGCTGCCGGCGCCCCGGCCACGCGCGTCGTCTGATAGATAAGGTCCTCGAATTCGGCCCGGCTTTTCTTGAAGGCAATGGTGTTCACATTGGCCAGGTTGTTCGAAATGGTGTCAATATTCAACTGCTGCGCCACCATCCCGGTGGCGGCCGTCCACAAAGAACGCATCATAATGGTTTCCTCCGGCAGAAAGGGACAGCCGTCTTGCGTCCGCTCCTATTCCATGGCGCCGCGGTGCGCGCCGCTGCGAATATGATGGACCGGCTCCCGGTTTTCCAAATCGCATAAAAACAATCCATATGCCTGTCAAAAATCAGGCGTTCCCCTTGCCTACTCTGGAATAGGCTTCACGATCCATATTGTCTGAGGTCTGCATGACCTTCTGATACGCTTCAAACTGCCGCTGCGTCTCAATCATGTTCACCATTTCAGTCACGACCTCGACATTCGCAGCCTCCAGGTATCCCTGCTGCACCGCAGGCGCGTCCACAGGCATTTCAACGATATTGGCGCCTTGACGCGCGCGGTACATATTGTTCCCCAGTTTTTCCAAAAGGCTGTCGTCTTCAACCGTCTGCACCGCTATCTGTCCAAGACCCGCTCCATCAGCATAGACGTTGCCGTCTTCGATGATCAGTATGTTTCTCGTTCCATCCGGAACCGTGATTGTCCCGCCGTCTTCGGTTAAAATGGGGTGTCCCTGAGCTGTGACCAGCACGCCGTCGCCATTCAGATTCAGCTTGCCGTTGCGGGTGAGATAGTCCCCGTCCTGCGTGCGAATCCTGAAAAAACCTTCGCCAGCTAAAGCAATATCCAAAGGATCGCCGGTATATTTAAGGCTTCCTTGAGAAAAATCCGTCTGAGCCAGGGCAATGCGCGGCCTTGCCGCATGCATTGGTTCGGGAAACAGTTTCTTTGAACGCACGTTGGCCATGGGTTCCATGACCACGTCGTGCGCAAAAGACAAAAACGTGTCCTGAAACGAAACCTGGTCCCGCTTATACCCGGTGGTGTTCACATTCGCCAAATTATTGGCAATGTTGTTCATCCTGATTTCATTAGTGATTGCGCCGAACAACGCGCTGAACATGCTCTCTTGCATGAAACCTCCCTTATGGATTTCTGGCGTCCGTTTCTATTCATGCAAAAGGCGGACCATATAGCGATGCGCTGGACAAAACGGCGTTTATCCGCTCTTTCGGCGCAGGCCTCTCCAAAAACTCCCCAAACGCCTTCGCTTCTTTGCGCCAAAAAACAGAAAGGCCGCCTGAAGGCGGCCTTTCCGACGCGGATTCGACGGGCCTTTTCGCCGCCCGCCGTCACGCATGACGCATTAAAGCTGATTCATTTTATTAATCAATTCGCGAAGATCATTGGACATATTCCTTAACGCGCGCACTCGCTCCACAGCGCCTATCATGCCGTCCGCCGATTCTTTGGCGATATCGGCCACCTGACTTATATTTTCCGTGATTTCGTTTGCGGATGCGGAATGCTCTTCCGCCGCGGTCGCGATGCTGTGCGCATTGTCGGAGTTAAGACTTGCAAGCTTCACTATTTCCTCAAGCGTTGCGCCGGACTGCTTCACCAGCCCCGACGACGTTTCCACTTCGGCCTTTGCGGAGTTCATCCCCTGAACGCTGGTTTCCACCGAAGCCTGAATGGAACTGATCTTTTTCCCCACCTCATGCGTGGCGGACATGGTCTTTTCCGCAAGCTTTCTGACCTCATCCGCCACGACGGCGAAACCGCGTCCGGCCTCTCCAGCCCGGGCCGCTTCAATGGCGGCGTTTAACGCAAGCAGATTGGTCTGATCCGCAATATCCGTAATCACATTTAAAACCTGTCCGATGCTTACCGCCTGGTCGCCCAATTCAAGGATATTCTTGTGCATGACCGTGGTTGATTCAAGCAAAAGCTCTATGGAAGAAACGCTTTTTTTAGCAAGCTCCACGCCGGCCTGGGCCTTTTCATATGTGGCTTCCGCGCCTTCAGCGGAGCTTGCCGCATTGTGGGCAATCTCCACCACCACGCAATTCATCTGCTGCATGGCTGCCGAAACCGACGCCAGTCTCTCCTGCTGGGTCACGCTGCCCGACTTCACCTGATCGACCCTGCTCGCCAAATCAACGGCTTCGTCATTCAAACTGTTTGCAATATCAAAGGCCTGGCTCGAAATGCCGCTCATGGCCTCCACAATTTTTGAAATGCGCCGCTCCTTCTCCTCAGCTTCAGCCAGGGCCGCGCTTACTTCCTGCGCTTTGCGCGCCGCATCTTCGGCGTGTCGGTTGGACTCCTGAATTTTTTTATCCAAAACGTCCATCATGTTGTCGAGCCCCTCGCCGATAACCCCGATTTCATCCTTACGATGCAATCCGGTCCGCAACGACATGTCGCCTCTTACAATTCCTTCGCTGACCGCGGCAATCCGTTTAAGTGGCGACGTCAACGAGCGAGTGATGACTATGCCGGAAATAATGGATACAATTATGACGACAATGGATACAATCAGTGAAACAAAACGGGCTTCTCTTATCGCGCTCAAAAAAGCTTCTCTGTCGGTGGACGCCTCATTGCCCACCTCTGTGCGCACGGCGTTCAAAAGACCGACAACTTCCTTCGAATAACGTTTCGTATCTTCAAATATTCGCCTCGCCTGCTCATAATCTCCCTTTTCCATGGCATCTCTGATCTTCGCGGCAGACTCATGAAGCTTAAGATGCGGATCTCCAATACGGTCAAAATTCGCCTTGACGGACGGAACCAAGCTCTCAAGCTCATCCCTTCCCTTGGTGTAAAACCACGAGCCGAACACGCACCGCGTTCCATCAACTTGAACTTCAAGGGCTCCCGCCTTGCCTTCGGCATCCACATAATCCCTGACCTGACTGAGCCAGTTAAGGTGATCCACTTCCCGAGCCGTCAACATTCGCGCAAACATGCTTTTCCCTACGGCAAGCTCGCCATGCTGGGAGCTTTCCATCAGCAAAAAACGAATTAACACTGCGGAAATAGCAAATATTACAACACCTATTCCAAAACCAACAAATAGTTTTTTCCCAATGCGCAAGTTGCTCCAACTCATGCTCTTCTGCCTCCCTCAACATAGAAATAGTAACCAATAGTTATTTTATGTTACAAAATTTATTACCACATTTCGACAAACTATAGCAATACTTATATAGGCTCAAAAAAAAATAAGAGAGAGAGAGAGAGAGAGAGAGAGAGAGAGAGAGAGAGAGTCACATCCTGACACGTCTAATCCAATTCAGATATTTTATCTTTAATTTCTTAGTGTTACATGAAAAATACAAAAGCCGGGACCAACAAATTTCACCGATTTTCTCCCTCGATTATTTATCCGCTGTCTTATCCGTTTTTATCCAATCACTTTTTATTTCCCCAAAAATATACTGTAGTTATCGCGAACAACAATTTTTTCGAAAAATTTTGTTTTTTTCGGGCCTGTTCCTTTTTATTCTCTGTACAGAACTTCTTCCGACCATACGCCCCACATGCCGGCGGGAAATTTTTTCATATGCGGCCCTGTTCTCTTTCCGCCAAATTCAGACGGCCTTCCACGTATACGCGCGAGCCGCCACTGACCAGACCAAGCCCCCGGGCAGACGCCGGAAACGGACGTGAAAGGTTTCATCGCTATTATGGACGTTATGGGAACCCGCCCCTTTGCGGACAAAAACAGAATCAGGGGCATCGGCATTTGTGAAAACAGCGATTTCGTTTTGAAGGCGTAGAGCCAAGGCCTTCCGCCGGCGTCCATGCGAATCATGGATGCCGGCGGAAGCGGAAGGAAATGGCCTGTGCCGTCATAATCCCATATCATGAACAGGATTAAGACGGCATGTATACTTTTCCATGCCTCAGAAGCAGTTGCGCCAACAGGCAGAAAAAAAACGTCATCCCCAGATACTGCGCCAGGAATGCCGGAAAGCTTGCCGGGCGTATTTTGGGTTCTCCCAACAGCAGCATATCGCTCCACAGCCCGCATTCCATAAAGGCGATGCCGCCCGCAAGCAATAACGCCAGCGCGGCGGCAGGCCAGACGCGGCCGGAAGCCTGCCGTATCCGGTTCCAGAAACCTTGCCCATGCAAACCAAGATGAAACGACACGAGCACAAAGCTCCAGGCCGTGGCCGCCGTATGCAGGCCACGTCCCCAGAATGGCATGGGAAAGGGGGCAAAGGGAAAGACCTCGCCTGCCATGGCCAAAGAACTGGCGATGAGCGCCGCGCTGCTTAAAAGCAACGCAACGTTTGCAGCAGTGAATAAAACACGCCGGGCATTCCAGCGCCCACGGAAAAGCGCCCGATACCAGCCAAGATTCAGCACATGGTGGATAAGCAGAAGCGCCACAAAGGCCGCGCCGCATATCCCATGCCGCATCAGGCCGCGCGTCATGGGGTAACTCATAAGGCAGAGCATGAGTCCGAACATGGCCGTATCCACGGCGATTTTCACTCTGCGCCGGGCGCTCATTTTTCCAGTCCGCTTGCGCGCAGCCACTCGTCGATACGCCCGGAAAGGCCGCGGCCGCCCGAATAGTTGAACTCGAACCCTATGCCCACATACGCGCCGGGCACGGCCTTGGCGAGATCGGAAACGCTGTCGCCCCACACAGTGCCGCCGTGGCTGCTGAAGGGGATGACGATCTTGCCCTGAAAATCATGGTCTTCCAAGAAAGAAAGTACGGGCATGGGCATGGTGGCCCACCATGTGGGATACCCCAGCAGGACGACGTCATACTTGTCCATATCCTCAACGCGCGCGGCCAGCGGCGGGCGAACGCCGTTATTCAAATCCGCCTGCGAAACCTCATAAATATTGCCTCGATACGGGTGTTGCATGCGAATTTCGAACAAGTCGGCCCCCAGGCGTTCGCTGATGATTTCGGCGGCGCGTCCGGTATTGCCCGAATAGGAATAATAGACGACCAGCACACGGGGATGCTCCGGCATGGCGATGCGCGAAGGAGGCGCGGTATCCGCCGTTTCATCAAGCGGCGCGGCATTGCGGCAGATGCGTAAACCGAGATTCGGATCGGGGTCTATGGGATTGGCGGCGGAACGGTATGCGCTGCGCAGATGCTTGCCAAAGTCGATATAGCTGCCGCCGCGGTTCACGCGCAGTGAGCCGGAAGAAGGTCCGGAAGGATTTTCTGTACGCCCGGCATCATACGCGCCGTAATAGTCGAACACCCATTCCGAAACATTGCCATGCATATGGTGAAGTCCGAAGGCGTTGGCGGGAAGCGCGTCCACTTCCATGGTCTTTCCCCGGTAGTGGCTTGGGCGCACATCGGGGTTACGCTGGATTACATAGTTTTCCTCAATAAGATAGGGATACGTGGCTTCAAAATTGACGCTGTCGCTGCGCACCTGATTACCCACGTTGAAAACAGTCTCCGTTCCCGCGCGGGCGGCATATTCCCACTCAGCTTCGGTAAGCAGGCGGTAGCCGTTGGCTCTGCGGTCCCAGCGCACCGCCTCCCCGTTGATGACGTACGCAGGTTTCAGCCCTCTGTGCAGGCTAAGGGCATTGCAGTAGCGCACGGCGTCAAACCAGGTCACATTCTCCACCGGCAAATTTGCACCTTTTGACCTGCTTGGATTATGCCCCATAAGCGCTTCATAATCTTTCTGGGCGACTTCGTATGGCGATACATAGAAAGGGCTGAGCCTGACTGTATGACGCGTTTCGTCAGGATTCCTCTGCCGCTCGCTTTCGGGACTGCCCATTTGAAATTCTCCACCCGGCAAAAAAATAAAACCGTCCCCGGCGGTTGCCTGCGTTTCCGCTCCAAGCACAGGAGATGACGCCATAAGCAGACATATCACAATGCTGAAGCAAATGTCGGACAAATGTTTCATTTCAATCTCCTGACAACATTTTGAACAAGTACAACAGATAAATTGTTGATTGCGGTTCCAAGCAGCCGTTACCTGTTAGGCATAATTCCTGTCGCAAAGGCCGGCGCCGTAAAAACAACTGCGTCGGAACGTTCGCTCTCTGCGTCATTGCCGCTCACTATCCTCACTTCCTTTTTTTGCGGATGCACGGCAAGGCTCGTTGAAAGCAAATTTCTGCCTTTATCCCGTTCAGGAAGAAGAATTTGCCCTATGGGAAATCCGTTTGAATTGAAAATCAGCACTCGTCCTTGCGACATCATGGCCACATAGACATTTCCTTCCGAATCCACGCGCATCGAATCCGGACCACGCCCTGTGAAACGATAGGGAATATGGGAGCGAAAAGGAATCAATTCCGTGGAATTACGCACACCCGCCTTATGGAGCCGTTCCTTGGCATATTCAGTGGCCCATACGACATGGTTGTCCGGACTCACGGCAATGCCGTTAGCCTGGCCCATATCGGGAATAACCGGCGTGATGGTGACAAGATCCGGCGCCAGATAAAAAATTCCGCCACCGGTGACAGTGCTCGATCCTTTGCAATCGCTGAAATAAATACCGCCTTTTTTGTCGAAGACCAGATCATTTGGAGTGAAGCCCTTGTCTGCGTCAACAATAATATCAACTTTCTTGTCTGGTTCGGAAAGAGCCAAAATATAGCCTTTGGTTCCTTCCTGACTTTTTGCGGCCATAAAAAGTCTGCCGTCCGGTCCAAAAGACAGTCCAGTGGGGATAAACTCCTCAAAAGCAGCGTAATCTGAAAGTTCGTTATCCGGCGTCAGTTTTTTAATCGTTCCGCCTGTCACGTCGCAAAAATATAAATTGCCTGCCTTGTCAAAAACCGCGCCTTCCAGAACATGATTGGCGCTGTTAACTATTTTAAGCGGCGTGGCTTCAACTGTCGGCAATTCCCGTTCCGAAAAAGGAATTGGGACAGGATTTCTGGAAGGATTTTGAAAGGCGGAGAGTTCTTCAGCCCGGACAGATAAGCAGGCGATGCCCAGAATCACGGGGCAGAGCAATAGATAAAACGTTCTCATAATTCCTCCTGTGCTTGGAATGATAGAATAAAATTCCGGAGAGATATTTCCGGGGCAACCATTCAGCCGCATACCGTCAAGTCTTTTCACACTGTCTGTCAAAGATTGATCGACACTCCAGAGACGAGAGAAAAAATCAAAATAAAAAAGAGATAAGCAGTGAAATTACGTACTCCCAGGATAATTTTTATGGCCCCCAGTTTAGCAATTTTGGTTGCGGCGCCGGCAAGCAGGAATGCGACGACGCTCCCTTCGCCGAGTCCCATTTCCTGCCAGGTTCGCAGCAGGGAAATGACTGCCCCATCGCATGTATACACTGGTATGGAAACCAATACGGCAAGAAGCGCTTCAAAAAAGCGTCCATACCCCAGTATGGCCTGTATCCATGACCTTGGGATAAAGACCTCAAAAAACGCAGCCAATACAATCCCTATGACAAAATAAGGAAAGGTGATGCTGAACGATTTACGCAGATCGCTGAAAAACGTCTTGCCGGCAGGAGCGCTTCCTGGAGCAAATTTATCGAACTCAAAAAGCTTCTTATCCCGATAGCAAACTTCCGTCAGCCAACCGCCTAAAATTCCAGCCAAGAGACACAGCGCCAGACGCCACATGGCGACGCTTGCCCCAAGGGAAAACGTCAAAACAAAAATATTCGGATTAAGCAGAATAGAACTTATAGTGAACGCCGCCAGTGTGGATTGTGGAATATTTTTTCTTCCCAATGCCGCGACAAGGGGAATGGTGCCATACATGCACAAAGGAGAAGCCACTCCCAGAAATGAAGCTATCACAGCGGAAAGCAAGGAAAAACGTCTCTCTTTCATCTTGTAGATCTTTGCGATCATATCCTGTGACAGATATCGTGAAATGAGAGAACCGACAAAAAGCCCCATAACCCAGAACGGGCCGACTCCCCTGATTTGCGCCCACAGGCTCGTCAACACTAGATTCAGCGTATAGGAATACATTTTTTCTCAACTTGTAAAAAAACGAGCTATGAAACAGCATCGCTGGATGGAGATGCTTCCATGTCCGAAAAACGCTCAATCCTGCATCTGTAACTATAAAAAATAACAATATTGATGGCAGTCAGGACAATGACAACGCCAAACAGCCCAGCAATAAGGCAACAAAGCTCTTCAGGCTTTGCGCCCATCTGAATACCCCGCCCGGAAGGCGCGGGGTGGGGCTATATGGCCTTTCCGGCCTTTTAGTCTCAAACCACAGAGAAAGATAGATGAACTATGGTCTTTTCCGGTTATGCCAGTGATGCCTGCTGCTTCTTCGTGTACAGTTCACATGTATTATATATCTGGCAACAGACACAGGAACGAATGCTCTATCAGGCGTCCCTGTTCCCTTTCTCTCTGACGAATGAGGATATCCGCCTTGTCGAGGTCTTTCAGATGCGCGGGCAGCCGCCATAGCCCGGCGACGCCGCAGTCTTCATACACATGGTTTTCAATATCGAGATATTCCAGAGTGCGCGCGGCGCGCTCATGATCAAAAAGGATACCTTGTTCCGCTCCTGTATGACGCATCATCATGGCTTCATAACGGCGGAAAGGCGAAGGGGTTCGCCTCTCCGCCGGGTTCAAATTATGCTTTCAGCTCAGCGCGCATCTGCCGCAGCAAATCGGGGATGTCCACATGATGCGGGCATTTGGGCAAACATTCTCCGCACCCGTCGCAAACATCGGCATTGACGCCGCGAGGCGTGGGAACATTGTTGTAGTATCCCTGAGCGGCGGCCTTGTCGCCGGTTACTTTATAAATAAACCACATCTGGCCGATCAGGCTGCCGATAGCGACGCCTTTCGGACAGGGGGCGCAGTTGTTGCAGCCCGTGCAGGCCGTCACTCCTTCATATTCACGGTAGCGCTTCGCCGCCTGCCCAATGACCACCCTGTCGTTCCAGTCCAGCATTCCTACTGAGGAACGACGGGCGTATTCCAGATTCTCCTTCACCTGTTCAACATTGCTCATGCCGCTGATGACGACGCCGGGTTCCGGCATATTCCACAGATAATCAAAAGCCCACTCCACCGGAGTACGCTTTACAGGCGCAGCATCAAAGATGGATTGAACCTCTCTGGGAGGACGAACCAGAAGCCCTGCTTTCAACGGCTCCATGCAGTTGACGGCAAGTCCTCGCTCATACGCATATTTCATGCCCAGAAAACCGGCTTCATATTCCGTATCCAGATAATTTTCCATAAGCTGGCAGAAATCCCAGTCCGGATAGGCGCCAAGAACATGCTTGAACAGAGCGAGATTGTCATGAAAAGAGAAGCCGATGAAACGAATCTTGCCATCTTGTTTTAATCGTTCCACCTTTTCCATGATCTTGAACGGCAATACGGACTGATTCCATGTTTTCGCGGTCACATGATGCAGAAGATAAAAATCAATGACATCGGTTTGCAGACGATGCCTTGAGGCGTCGAAGAAACGATCGATATCCGCTTCATCTTTTATAAGCCGAAGAGGCAGTTTTGTCGCCAAATACACTTTGTCCCGATAGCCGTTTGCCAGAGCTTTGCCTACTGTCGGTTCACTTTGCCCTCCCAAATAGACATATGCCGTATCCACATAGTTGATGCCGTTATCGATGCCATAACGCAGCATGCCTATGGTCTGCCTTTCATCCACAGTTCTGCCATCCGCCAACAGGGGCAGGCGCAGCATGCCAAAGCCCAGGGCGGAGACCTGTACGCCGGTCTTTCCCATGCGGCGATAGGGCATATCCGCTTTATAGTTCCTGATCGATGCGGCATCGATGCCGGAAGCCGCCGCGTGGGCCAACGAGGCCCCGCTCTTCAACAAACCCGCTGCCGCTGTCGTCATCGCCGCCGCCTTGAGAAAATGACGTCTGTTCATAAAATTTCCTTTATGCTTTATGCTGTCGCCGCCGGAAGAGGACACAAAAACCGGACTCCCATGTAGCGCATCATGCAGGATACGTCTTGCAGGCGTATTGCAAAAATCTATCATATTCAGTCGGTCGTCGCCTCTATCCAGCATGCCTGCAAGAGTTTGAAACTGGTTGCCTGCTTCAGGATATGCTACATGGAAACCTGGAAACGAAAATTTTCTGATGAGGCCGGAACGTTGTTTGCCTTCAGGACAACCATGCCGGAATCGACGTGCCGCGATAAGAGACTTTGAGAGGAACCATGAACAACTCAGTAGCGGATATTCTTATTGTTGAAGACGAACAGGAAATTTCGGAGCTGTTGGAGGAAAATCTGAACGCTCTGGGATTTCGTACTGTCGCCGTGGGCGACGGAACAGGCATGTTCGCCGAACTGGCGCAAAACAGGTACGATTGCATCCTGCTGGACATTATGCTGCCGGGCGAGGACGGCCTTTCTCTCTGCCGCAGGCTGAGAGCGCCCGGAACGCCTTACGAACACACGCCGGTCATTTTCCTCACCGCGTTGGGAGAATTGACGGACCGCGTCGTCGGCCTTGAACTGGGAGGCGACGATTATCTGCCAAAGCCCTTTGAAATGCGTGAACTTGTAGCGCGTATCCGCGCACTGCTACGCAGAGCCGCCGCGGCCAGAACAGATGAAAGCGGACCAGACGCCAAACGCTCCAGCTCACAATGCACGCTATGGAAATTCGGCCCATGGCGGGTGAATACCGGCGCGCGCCATCTTATTGACGACCACGATGTGACCATTGCTCTGAGCGCCATGGAATTCAGGCTGCTCATGCTGTTTCTGCAACATCCACAACAGATTATCAGCCGCGAACACATTCTGGAGCATATGGCCGACCGTTCCGATTCCTATGACCGCAGTATCGACGTTCAGGTAAGCAGATTGAGGGCAAAACTGCGCGACAGCGGACGCAATCCGACGCTGATTCGCACCATGCGCGGAGACGGATACATGCTCGCCGTCCCTGTGGAAAAAAAAGAACTATGATTCAAAATTCACTACAAGCAAAACGCCGCTTTTTCAGACTGCCTGATTCCCTGTTCGGGCAGCTTCTCTGTATTCTGCTTTTAGGCATCGTCATTTTGCAGGCCGCCAATTTTGCCGTCGTATGTAATATACAAAGGCTATATATACGGCAGGCTGAAAAAAGCAGAGCGGAGCATCTTGCCGTCTATTGGTTTTTGTTCAATTCCATGACCGTTGGCCAAAGAAACGCAGCCATAAATCGCATGTCCGATTCCCATAGGCCGGAAAAACTGCGCGAAATGGTAGAACTTCTGCCTGACAGGCCGGACTGGAAAGATGAAACGGACGATGTGGAACGATTGCTCCAAATGGTGAAAGACAGCTTCGGAAACGGGATGAAGGAACCGCCGCTCGTCATCGCCAGAACGCATGAAAATGGCGCCGGCATATTCCCTGTGCATCTTCCCGTTCTGGAAACAGCCGTTCAGCTTTCTGACGGGACATGGCTGAAAATCACCCAACCCTTCAATGTGGATGATCGCTATGTGGTCTGGTCTCAACGGCTTTTCGTACTGATTGAAGCCGTTGTCATGCTCTTTCTGACCGCCATGTTGCTGTTGCGCGTCACCAAGCCCATCCGCCGGCTAAGCGGCGCGGCGGAATCCTTTGGAAAACATCCGGAACTGTCGGAACCGTTTCCGGAAAAAGGCGTGAAGGAAATCCGCGACGCCGCGCAATCGTTCAATCACATGCGGGAAAGGATATGCGGCAATCTCGCGGAGCGGGATCGCATGATTGCGGCCATGGCCCATGATCTGCGTACGCCATTGACAAAGTTGCAGCTTCGCCTGGACAGGGTTGAGCCGGAAACTCTGAGGCGGAAACTGCAAGAAACGGTTTCCGATATCCGGGCCATCATCAGCCAGGGGCTGGAACTCGCCAAAAGCCTGAATACGGAAGAAACCATGACGCGGCTGGATATGAAAGCCTTTCTGCAAAGTATGGCGGACGACTATGCCGATATGGGCCACAACGTCATCATGGCTGACTCCTGCCAGACAGCAGCCGGCTCCGTCATCATCGACGCCCGTCCGCTTTGCCTCAAACGCTGCCTGGAAAATCTTATTTCCAATGCCTGCAAATATGGAGGCGGAGCCGAAATCGCCCTTTCAGAAGAAAACGGGCATATCGTCGTCAGCGTCAGCGACAACGGGCCGGGCATTCCTGAAGAAATGCTGGAACGCGTTTTCGAGCCCTACTTCCGTCTGGAGTCGTCGCGCAACCGGTCGTCAGGCGGAATCGGCCTCGGATTGGCCATTGCAAGGAATATGGCGCTGCTCAATAACGCTGAAATAGCGTTACGCAATCGCCCCGGGGGCGGCCTTATGGCCAGAATTATTTTACCCCGGCAAAGTTAGGACGGCTCGATAGTCCGTCAATTGCCGGATATTTCCATGGCCCGGCATCATCATGGCGATGCCGGGCCATTTTTTATGTCATATTATTGTCATATCTTGGCGTATTACGATTAATCACGCCCGTATTGATAAGGGTCGGCTGTAAGAGACAACGCCGTGCGAGAAGGCCGAAGGGATGCGCAGGCATGGAGCGGCGGACTCGGCGATTGCCGGCATGCCTGATCCCGGAGCAGAGCGATTCGGAGATATTTCTCCAGATTTGGGAAAAACATTGAAAGATATTCCGAATACGACTTGTATCCTGCCGGCTCGCCAGCCAAACACCGTCGCTGATAACCCGGATGCGGACATTCAGCTTTCGGGGCACGCACATCCTGAATGCCCGGAATGCTTCTGACGGCCAAAACCAAAAGCTGCCTGTTCTCACCAATATGGAAAAACGGCAGGCCTTCTTTATTTTACGCAATGGCATCTTGTACACAAGCATCACGAACGTGACGCGCCGTATGAAAATGAACAGCCTGACAAATTTTTTGAGAAAAAAATCCGCAAAGCGCATATTTTCGCACTATCTTTCCGCTCATATATGCCAAATGCTCTGTCGCCACTTCCGGTCATACGCTTTCCGGCATGTTTTTTGAAAAAAATGCCTGTACTGAAATTTTTGCCTTTCTGCCTTTTCCGTGCTAACAAAACGCCATGACCGCAGGGCATGCCGCAATCACGCATTCTTTATCCCTGATTGCCGATTTTGCCAGCTTGATCAAGGAGTTTTCCATTTATGCCAATATCCGTACTTATTCACAGTTGTTTTATTATCCAGCTCGCGCTTCTTGTTTTTGCCGCAGTAAAAAGCGACAATTCTCCTGTATTATGGTTGTGCATTGCCGCTCTTGTGGTATTGCTGCTCATCTATTCCCTCACCCGGCATTCGCTCAGGCATCCTGCAAATGAACTATGCCGCCGTCTTGAAAAGTACAATAGCGGCGATGCTTACGTAGCCTTTGATGCCCGCCTTGAAGGCGACATGGCAGCGTTGCAGAAAAATATAGCGCTGGTCTGCCAGAATATGGCCTCTTTGCGGGAAGAAACCAAAAAGGCGTGGGAAGAGGTCAACAACCGCGCGCAGGAAGTGGAGGCCGCCCTTGAAAAAACGCGCGCCCAGGAAAAAAAGACGCAGGAAATGCTTGCCGGCATGAGCACGCTTGCGACCAAGGCCAACTCCGTTTCTTCCCGGATTTATACCGCGTTGCGCGAGTTGTGCCGCCATGCCGATGAAGTCGGCGCCGATGTGGAAACCCAGCGCGTTCGTCTGAGCGAGACCTCCTGTTCCATCGACACCATCCTGCGCAGCGTCATGGACGTGGCTGAAAACGCCGCATCCGCAGCGGATGGAGCCTCCGGGTCGCGCGAAAAGGCCCAGTCCGGAATTACGGAAGTGCGCGAGGCCATTCGGGTTATCGAAGCGGTCAAGACCGATACTCTGACGCTTAAAGAAACCATGAGCGCGCTTGGCCAGCAGGCCGAAGGCATAGGGCAGGTCATGGGCGTCATCAATGAAGTAGCGGAACAGACGAATCTGCTTGCGCTGAATGCCACCATTGAAGCTGCCCGGGCCGGAGAAGCGGGGCGCGGTTTCGCCGTTGTGGCGGACGAAGTCAGAAAACTTGCCGAGCGGACTATGGGCGCGACCAAAGAAGTGGAAAGCGTTGTTTTGAAAATACAGGAACAGACCAGGCATAATGTTCTGGCTGTGGACAAAGCCGCTGAAAACACCGTGCTTGGAGCGGAAAAAATTTCTTCCACCGGCGCGGCCATGGAAGAAATCATCGGCAATATGGATGTGACCGCGGAACAGATTGCGTCCATCGCCATGTCTACGGAAGCGCAATCCGCAAACAGCCAAAGCGCGACCAAAGCCCTTGAGGAAATCAACGCCGTGTCTCAGAATACGGCGGCGCATATGAAAAACTTCAGCGAGGCGCTGGTTGAAATGTCAAGCCTCATGGAAGACCTGGACATGATCATGCATTCCATGACCACAGGAGACCTGGCTTCCGCGGCGTCCGGCACCAAGCTTGTGCAGTGGTCGGACAGCCTTGCGACAGGCATCAGGGTATTCGACGACCAGCATAAAACCCTGTGCGACTATATCAACAAACTGCACAGGGCCATGCAGGAACGACAGACCAGTTCAGTGATGAATGAAATTATCGCTGACCTTAAAGACTACACCATTATGCACTTTGGGGCTGAGGAAAAATATTTCAATAAAACGTCCTACCCGGAAAAAGAAAAACACGCCAAAATCCACAGGGCTTTTGAGGCGAAGGTGCAAGCCTGCGAAGAAGAACTGAAAAAAGGAACCGCTCAGGTCAGCATGGAACTTCTAAACTTCCTCAAGGATTGGCTTATCAATCACATTAAAGGCATGGACGCTCACTACGCGCCCTATGTCAAACAGCTTATTGAAAACGAAAACAAAGGACGCTGAACGGGCAAGGCTCTGAGAAAAGGCGCGTCGCTGTCCACTCTGCGCGATATAGGGACATTGCCGCGCAAAACGACTGCTTTGCGGCGTTTTTTCAGCAGGAGCGGGGAAAGCGGAACAAAGACCGGAATATGTGTAAAGCAGGCCGCTTTGCTCTCTCCATTTCACAGGAAGTGAGCACAAAAGCATCCACGGCAGCCGGAACAAAATTCCACCCTACTCTTTCAGCATTCGCCACTGCGCCACAAGCCGGGTGAACGGTTCATACAGAGTCCGAAAACGCGCGTCGTTGAATGCTCCCGATGCCGGCCCGGCAAAAGCGAAAATAAGCACCGCATGCAGTCCATCGGCGGAATAAAAGGGTTTGGCGAAATAGGAACGCACGCCGCAGGGAATAAACAAAGCCCAGTCAATGGACTTGATGCTGTCCAGCGTATCTTCCACTGTAAGAGAATCAAGGCCGAAGCGTTCAATATCCTGGGCAATAGTTCCTTCATAGGCGTGAGACGCCCCCCATGGCAGCGAAGCGAACATCCGCCCCACGCCATAAACTTCCACTTTCCCCTGAATGGATTGAATATCGGAAAACATAAGGCCATCCACGTCTGGACACTGCTTTAGCAATTCATACAACCCTTCCTTCAGGGAAAAAGGTTTTCCGTCCGGCGCAGTCTTGGGCGTAAGCGAACAGGATGGAGGCCTTTCCGGGATATTCAGCAAAGCTATGCGCACAATCCCCCTTCCTGAAGAACAGGGAGAGATGCGCGCCTTTGAGCCAAGTATGCTGCCTGTTCCATTGCGCAGCATCAGCGTGCCGGCCCAAATATCCTCGTTCATGGCATAGCGGGAAGCCCACAGAAGTTTTTCCCCCATCTCGCCGGGCGCAATATCTTCCAAAGTGAACGCTCCCCGTCCCCTGGCCGCTCCGTCAAACAGCTCCTGAGCCGCCTTGTTGCAGGTAACAATCTCCTGCTGTTCCAGACTGAGCGCCAGCACAGGATAGCGCGCATGAGCCAGCGCAAGCTGACAAACTTCGGTCCTCCCCTTGGCCGCAAAGGCCGCGGGCAGCGCGGTTTCTTTAAGCATCCCAAAATATTTTTCCGGCTCTTTGTGGTTGGACCATCCCTGCAGCAAATAAACCCGGTGAGGAGCGGCATTCAACCTGAACACCGCCATGGCCGCCTGACGGCTGATCACCATCTCCCAAAACTCCCCAAGCACGGCATGGTCCGACTTCACCACCACGCTCTGCCGGAATTGCGCATCTTTAAGCAAGCGCGCCGTATCCTCTCCCAGTTCGGGCAACGTCCAGTCATTTAACAGCCTAAGGCGTGAACGACGATATTCAAGTTCCCACAGCAAGCCGGGAAATCCCGATGCCCAAAGAAAAAAATCCATAGATCACCTCCATGAATTTCTGGAGCGCGCACATGCTCTATGCTTATTTCAACCCGCAGCCAGCGCATCCGCCGGCCTATTTTCCGCCACTGGCGCAAGCAGGAATCATGCGAAAATGCATTCTCCCTTAAGAAAGCACGGTCATGAACACGTTTTCATCGGCTTTGCCCTTTTGTCAATCCGCTTTTCCCTCTCAAAAAACAGGAGACCCGTTGCCTGCAAAAAACATTCACGGAAAAAGCAGAAAAGTAAAATGGTTGAGCCAAAAAATCGCTGATTTGTAAAAAAAACGCTGCTGTTTATAAAAAATGGCTCAAATACTTCAAAAAGATACTGGCGGCAAGCCTTTGGCTCAACCATTATTTTTTATTTTTACATAAAAAATCAACATGTTGCTATATTTTCTATCTTTTTTTCAAAAAGCTTGAGTCTTCATTCCAAACAGAGCAAAAATACCAATAAACAAGGTGTAGGGATTACGCCATGAACAAGCAGAAACTGATCGAGCGCCAACTGGAGCAAGCAGTCATGGAAGGCCGTTGGAAGCTGTTCGAACGCCTGCCTGCCGAACGGCAGCTTGCCGAAGAACTGCGGGTCAACCGCACCACGCTTCGCGCGGCGCTGAGCGCTCTGGTTGGACGCGGCATTCTTGAAACAACCCATGGCAGCGGCACGCGCGTGCGCGCTCTTCCTGAAAAAACACCCGCACACTGCTTTCTGGCCGACCGGCTCTATGCCAGCCGAATCGTCATCCCGCCTATCGTCCATGCCTCATCGCTGATTATCAAACCCTCGCAAATCATCGTCCTTGAACGACTTCTGCCTCTGGCCGGGGCGGCCCTGCGCAACGACGACAGTAAAGCGTTCGTGCAGGCTCAGATACAGTTTTTCATGGAAACCGCGCATTTCATCAACAATACCAGCATAAGCGCGGCCATGGCGGCCTGTCTGCCCAGTGAAAAATCCCTGGCGCGGCTCTTCAATTCCTGCAGCCTGCAGCAATATGAAACCCTTTTTGCACACCTGGCCCGGATACTGGGCGCCATGCGCCATGCCGCGGCGCAGGATGCCGCAGCCTCAGCGCAATCC
>CALUUT010000026.1 GCA_944324045.1 uncultured Desulfovibrionaceae bacterium
GTTCCGCCGGACATGACGCTGGTTATCCGGCCGCCGATGAGCATTTCCGCGCCTTTGGCTCTGGCCAGCATGAGCGATTGGGCAGGGGAGTAGAGCGGCGCATTTTCGTCGTACTCAAGAATCGGAAAGATTTTTTCCTGGAGCAGCGTCTGGCTGAATGTGCGGGAAATCTGGCGGCTTATGGCGTCCGCTTCGCCGGGTTCCATGCGCTGCGTCACACGTAAGGGGACCATGAGCACCGTGGGAGAAGTCATGGTTGATTCAGTCGGATGGACGCTGACATGCGGCGCATTGCGGTCCACCCATGCAAAAACATATAACGTGGCTTCGTCCGCAAGATCAAAATTGACTCTGCGGCCAAGATACCCGGAGGAGCATGCGCTGGTCAGCAGAAACAGCGCGCTTGCCAAAATACTGACGCAAAAGCGGGAAGAAAGCTTCATGGTAACGTGCTCCGGAAGCGTTTTGTTATTGATTATAATACCGTTTTTTCAGCGATGCGGGCCGCTTTGCCAGAGGCGTCGGACCGTGCGGCCGCAATCGTGACAAAGTTATGCAAGATTCGTGCTGAAAATGGGATATGCCGGCGTTGCGCGCCCTGGGCACAGGCAGCCGCCGGGATAGGCGGAAACGGATGGAACACGCGCGGGGTCGGGAGAAGGAAAGCGGCCGCCGTCCTTCCCCCGGACGGGATAAGCGGGAAATGGCGGGTCAGCTTCTGTATGAGGCGTTGCAATCCACGTAGGCATGAGTCAGGTCTGAGGCCAGAAGTTCATAAGCGCCCTTTCCTTTGCCCATGACTATGTCGATTGGAAGTTCCTGTTTTTTGAGCGGCTCTTCCAGGAGCGCGTCAAAATCGTCGGAGACAGGCTGCCCGTTACGGAAAAGCAGGACGCCGCACAGGGACACTTCCACATCCATATACTCAAACGGCACGCCGCTGCGGCCTATTGCGGCCACGATGCGTCCCCAGTTCGCATCGCGACCGTACATGGCTGTTTTCACGAGCTGCGAATGTCCGACTGTGCGGGCCACGGTTTGCGCGTCCGCATCGGTCGCACAGCCCTGGACGCGGATGCGCATGACCTTTGTCGCGCCTTCGCCGTCCTGCACCAGCATAAAGGCGAGCTCGTTCAGAACAGAGGTCAGCGCCTCTTCCAAAACGCCAAGGTCCGCGCCGTTGACCGCGACGCCGCTTGCGCCGTTGGCGAGAGCGAATATGGTGTCATTCGTGCTGGTGTCGCCATCCACGGTGACGCGGTTGAAGCTTTTATCAGCCGCTTTTTTGAGCATGTCCCGCCAGTCTTGGGTGGATACCGCGGCGTCGCAGGCGACAGTACAGAGCATGGTGGCCATGTTGGGGCAGATCATGCCCGCGCCTTTGGCCATGCCCAGCAATGTGACGGTTTGGCCGTTGATGGAAATGCATGCGCCGGAAATTTTAGGGAAGGCGTCCGTGGTGAGAATGGCCTTGGCGAAATCTTCGGCGGAGCACGCGCCTAATGCATCAACGAGCCTGGGCACGGCCCTGGACCACAGGTCCATATTAAGCTGGGTTCCGATGACGCCTGTTGAGGCGGGCAAGATATCCTCTGGCTTAAGGCCGGCGGCTTTTGAAACCATATCCAGGGTTTGCCGGCAATTGTCGATGCCTTCCTGTCCGGTGCAGGCGTTTGCGGTCCCGGAATTAATGAGCACGGCGCGCGCGGTCTCATGCGCGCCTATAATCTGTTTGGCGACGATGACAGGCGCGGCGCAAAAGCGGTTGGTGGTGAAGACCGCCGCGCTTGTCGCCGGCGCGTCGCTGACCATAAGCGCAAGGTCGGCGCGTCCGGACTTGCGAAAACCCGCCGCAGTCGCGGCAAAGCGAAAGCCTTTGGGGGTAGCGAACATAAGGGTCGTCTCCTTTTATGGTGTGGTTGCCTTATTTTAATTACAGCGCACGGAGTTTTCGGCGGCGTGCGTTCTTCTGAGTCGCATTTTTCTTCTGACGATTCAAGTATGAGAGATGCCCTGGCCCGTGGCGTAAAAAAGAGGGGGCGCATGCTTTGCGCCCCCTTGTGTTTTTTTCTCTTGCGCCGCGTCTTGCTTGCACTGTGCAAAAAGCATACGGGCTTAAGCGGCGGAGCCTGTCGTTGCGGCTACTTTTTCTTGGACTGCTGCGGCTTGGGCGTGCCTGGAAGCGCGGAGCCGCCGCGCGGCGCCGCCGCGGCGGGAACAGTCTGTCCGGAAGCGGCCGCCGCCCAGCGTTGGGCGCGTTCCACGGCTTCGTCGCGCTGCTTCTGGCTCATGCCTTCAGCAACTTTCGAGGATGCCTGAGCCATGCCGGGCACTCCGCCCATATCCGCGAGAATGGACCATTTGAGCGCTTCGACCATATCCTTGGCCACGCCGGTTCCGTTCATGTAGACAAGAAAAGCCAGACGCATGGCATCGGGCAATCCGGCGTTCGCCGCCTTGATGATGTAGCTTGCGCCTTTCTTTTCGTCCTTGGCGATGCCTTCGCCCTGAATATAGGCCACGCCCAGATCGCTTAAAGCGGGCGGGAAATCCTTTTCAGCGGCCTTGCGCAGATATTCCACGCCTGTTTTGGGATTGCGGTCGATATCCACGCCGGACATATACATGGCCGCAAGACGGTAATAGGCGGGCAGCGCGCCGGCACTGGCGGCCTTTTTATACCATTCAATGGCTTCTTCAGGGTCGTTGCTTGTGCCGTGGCCTTCTTCATAGAAGGTGCCCAGGAAGTACATGGCCTGCGGGTTGTTTTTCTCGGCGGCCTTTTCCAGCCAGGCTATGGCTTCCTTGGTGCTGCGCTTGACTCCCATGCCTCTGTCATAGAGCATGGCCAATTCCACCATGGCGGCCGCATCGCCGTCATTGGCGCGTTTGCTCATACGCGCGTACAATTCTTCAGGAGTTTCGCTCAGGGAACTTTGCTGTCCCTGTCCCTGGGCTTGAACCGTCATGGGCGCGCACAGCGCGACGGCGGCGGCAAAAAGAATGGCTACAATCGATTTACGCATGAAAATCTATCCTCCGGTTAGGCTGCACCGCAGCATTTTTTGTATTTTTTCCCACTGCCGCAGGGACATTCATCATTGCGTCCCACTTTTTGCGTTACGCGGCGAGGTTTGTTTTTTGCCTGTTCCGTTCCCCTGGAGCCGGAATAGGAAAGTTTTGATGAAACCGGCTTGTGTTCAAGGGAAAGTTTGGGCTCAGGCGCGGGTTGCGCCGTTTCCGCGGAAGGATGGTCCGCGGCGTCCAGGGGATTGCCGTTTTCATCCACAGGCCTGAGCTTTAAATGGGTGAGGGCGCGGCATACGTTTTCCCGAATGCGGTGCACCATGTCCTGGAACATGGCGAATCCTTCTTTCTTGTACTCCTGTTTCGGGTCTTTCTGACCGTATCCGCGCAGGCCAATGCCGTCGCGCAAATGGTCCATGGCCACAAGATGTTCTTTCCAGCACCGGTCCAGTTCCTCAAGCAGGAAATAGCGCAGAATTTCAGGATAGACCGAGCCGGATTGCTCCTTGAGCTCGCCAAGTATTTTGGCGATGCCCGCTTCAGTTTCTTCGCGCGTGGGAAGCGCGCTTTCATCTTCCCAGAAGCGTTGCAGGAAGAATATGTCTTTCAACTGGGCTACGGCAAACTCTTTTGTATCATCGTCAAGATCGTTTTTGGCCGCCTCCACAGGGGCGTAAATGCCGTCCAGGACATCTCTGATGAATTCACTGACAATGGCTTCACTGTCGTCGTTCATGGTGTCCCGGCGCAAGGAGTAGATGACCTCCCTTTGCTGGTTCATGACGTTGTCATAGTCAAGCAGCGTCTTGCGTATTTCAAAGTGATGCGCTTCCACCCGTTTTTGGGCGTGTTCTATGGCGCGCGAAACCAGACGGTCTTCAATTGGTTGGCCGTCATTCATGCCCAGTTTGGTCAGAATGCCGGAAAATCTGTCGGACCCGAAAATGCGTAAAAGATCATCCTCAAGCGAGAGATAGAACCGGGAACTGCCCGGATCTCCCTGACGCCCGGAACGGCCGCGCAACTGGTTGTCGATGCGCCGGCTTTCGTGACGTTCCGTGCCGATGATGTGCAGGCCGCCAAGTTCCCTTACTCCTTCGCCAAGCTTGATATCGGTGCCGCGGCCGGCCATGTTTGTGGCGATGGTGACTTTGCCCCTGCATCCGGCTTCAGCCACAATGAGCGCTTCCTGCTCATGGTTTTTTGCGTTTAACACATTGTGCGGAACATGACTTTTCTTGAGCATTTCGGAAATAAGTTCCGAATTTTCAATGGAAATCGTTCCCACCAGCACAGGTTGCCCTTTTTCGTGCAGTTCTTTAATCGCCTTGCCTATGGCCGCGAACTTTTCCTGTTTGGTCCGGTAAATAAAATCCGGGCTGTCCACGCGGATCATGGGCTGATGCGTGGGGATGCTTATGACTTCAAGATTGTAGATTTGATGAAATTCCACGGCTTCCGTGTCCGCCGTGCCGGTCATGCCCGCAAGCTTTTCGTAGAGCCGGAAGTAATTCTGAAACGTGATGGACGCAAGCGTCTGGTTTTCGGCCTGAATCTTTACATGTTCCTTGGCCTCAAGCGCCTGGTGCAACCCGTCGGAAAAACGGCGTCCGGGCATGGTGCGGCCTGTAAATTCGTCCACAATCACCACTTCGCCGTCTTTAACCAGATAATTCACATCATTGCGGAACAGTTCATGGGCTTTGAGCGCCTGGAGCACATGATGCTGATAGGTCGTGTTGCGCGGGTCATAGAGGTTGTCTATGTGGAGCAGCTCTTCGCAACGGGTCACGCCGTCATCTGTGAGCGTGACCGTGCGGGCCTTTTCGTCAACCGTAAAGTGCGTATCCTTTTGCAGTTTTGGAATAATCGCGTCCACCTGACGGTAGAGACCGGTGGAGTCCTCCGCCGGTCCGGAAATGATGAGCGGCGTTCGCGCCTCGTCAATGAGGATGGAGTCCACTTCGTCTACAATGGCGTAGTTGTGGCCGCGCTGCACAAGCTGGTTTTTGTAGAATTTCATGTTGTCGCGCAGATAGTCGAAACCGAACTCGTTGTTGGTCCCATACGTGATGTCCGCGGCATATGCGGCTTTGCGCTCTTCATCGCTCATGTCGTGGATGATGGTTCCAACGCTCAAGCCAAGGAAACGATATATTTCGCCCATCCATTCCGCGTCGCGCCGGGCAAGGTAATCGTTGACCGTGACCACGTGCACGCCCTTGCCGCTCATTGCGTTCAACACGACAGGCAAGGTGGCTACAAGGGTTTTGCCTTCGCCGGTTTTCATTTCCGCGATGCGTCCGGAATCAAGGACCGCGCCGCCAATGAGGTGCACGTCGAAATGCCGCATGTGCAGGGTGCGGTTGCTGGCTTCGCGGACAAGCGCGAACACTTCCGGCCGTATGGACGCAAGGTCGCGGCCGTTTTCTATTTCGGTTCTAAGTTCGGCGATGCGGCTGCGCATTTCGTCGTCGGAAAGGGCCTGAATACTTTTTTCAAGTTCATTTATTTCTCTGACCAGAGGCCGCAATTTACGCAGAAAGCGGTCATTTTGCGAGCCAAATATTTTTTTGAGCACTACGCTGAACATGTATTCTCCATGGGAGGGAGTTTAAAACAGCGCCGGGCGGCAAGCGCCGCGCCCGGCGAAGATTGCCGCCGCGCGGGAAGACGGCTGGAAGGAACAGGCATCTTTGCGTTTCACGCAGGATATCATTGCGGCACACGCCTTTAACGAGACGGCCTTTATTTTTTCACGCGGCAATTTTTGCGAACGCCGCAACCATATACATAAGTGAAAAGATTTCCCTTGGCAATCATCTTGTTGTTTCCATGTATTTTAAGGGCATGCGATATATGTGTTTTGAAAGCGGCAATTGCTCCTGGAAGGGTTTTTCCGTTTTTTGACGCGGCGGACGTTTTTTCCGTTCATTTTGAACGACGGTTTTCTAATATCGGCCCATTTCACGAGCCGTGTCCCGGTCTTCGGCGCGTCGTTTAAGGTCTTCCCGCTGGTCATACAGTTTTTTGCCTTTGCCGAGCGCGATCTCAACTTTGACTTTGCCGTTTTTAAAATACATTTTCCACGGAACAAGCGTCAGGCCCTTTTGTTCGACCCGGGCCGCCAGGTTGCGTATTTCCGACGCATGCAGCAACAGTTTGCGGTCCCGTTCCGTGTCGGGCTGGGCATAGCCCGCGTTGCCGTAGGGAGCGATGTAAAGACCGCAGAGCCAAGCCTCCCGATTGCGGAAAAAGACAAAGGAGTCCTTGAAACTGACCTTTCCTTCGCGCAGGCTTTTGACTTCCGGACCGACCAGGGCGATGCCCGCTTCCACGGTGTCGAGAAACTCATATAGATGGCGCGCCTTGCGGTTTGTGGCGATATTATGGATTCCGGAATTGTTTTTTTTCATGGATGTGTTCCGTCAGTGGCGCATTTGCCGTGAATTTTTTTGTTTTGTCGAAATATATATGGACCCTGGAAGGCGGCATGAAGATATTTTCGCATGGAAAGAGGCGTTTTTAAGCTCAATGCCTGACATTTGTTTATTTTAGGATGTTTCTGTTTTTTCTTCGTAAGGCGCGATATCATGAACAGGCGGCGGCATGCAATGTAAATCATGTCGGGAATCGGCTCAATATATCATTGCCGTCAGCGTATTGCGCGTAAAATTTTCAGCGCGGTTTTGTTGTTGAAATCATCACGACAGTCAAAAAATGAAAGTCATGACGCGGCTTGACGGCAATGCCGCTTCAGGCGTTATAAAAATGGCGCTCAGTCGCTGACTCCGTCAAAGGGCAGATGGAAGGCCAGTTTTTCCGGGATGCGCGCATAGACGAATTCACAGACCATGCGATTGATGCGGCTTGTGCGTGAAGTGCGCAAAAGCTGTCGTACCAGCTCCAGGCAGTCGTTGAAGGCAAAATGACGGATGACGTCCTTCACCCCGGGGATTGCTTCAGGCGGAACGGAAAGGGCGTCCACCTGCAGCCCCAGAAGGACCGGGATGCAATAGGGGTCGTTGGCCATTTCGCCGCACACGCAGACTTCAATGCCCGCTTGATGCGCGGCGTCGACCGTGTGCTTGAGCGAGCGCAGCACCGCGGGATGCAGCGGCTGATACAGGCTGGCCACATGAGGATTGGTGCGGTCTATGCCAAGAAGATACTGCACAAGGTCATTGGTCCCGATGCTGAAAAAATCCACCTTGTCCGCAAGCGGTTTGGACAAAATGACCGCGGACGGCACTTCGATCATGACGCCCACAGGCAGTTCCCGCGCGTAGGCGATGCCGGCGTCGTCAAGTTCCCGGCGCGCGTCTGAAAGAATGTCCAGAGCATGGTCAAGCTCTTCGACGCTGGAGATCATGGGAAACATGAGCGCGACGGCGCCGTGCATTCCGGCGCGGAGTATGGCGCGCATCTGGCGTTTGAAGAGGGCCTGGTGCTGAAGGCAATAACGAATGCCCCTGAGCCCCAGCGCGGGGTTGGCCTCATATTGTTCCTTTTGCTGTTCCATGAGCTTTTCAGCGCCCACATCCAGAGTTCTGAACGTGACTTCCTGCGGAGTCAGGTCCATGACCGCGCGTTTGTATTCCTGGTACAGCTCCTCTTCGCTGGGAAGCGAAGAGCGGTTCATGAAACCGTACTCCGTGCGGTACAGGCCCACGCCTTCGCCGCCGTTGCCGCGAATGACGGACGCCCCGGTTTCATCCTCGATGTTGGCGAGCACGTTCATGATCAGGCCGTCCGTCGTACATGCGGGCAGCATGCATTGGCGTCGTATTTCCTGATGGTACTGTTCGAAACGGACGGCAAGGTCCGTGTACATGTTCAGTTCGCTTTCGTCCGGCTCCACAAGCAGGAATCCCTTGATTGCGTCCACCACAAGCAGCGCGCCGTCAGGAACGCGGCCGTCAAGTCCGATGACTCCGACAAGCGCCGGTATGTGCTGTCCTCTGGCCAGAATTCCTGTGTGCGACGCCTTGCCGCCTTCCTGGGTGACAAACGAGATAATGCGCGCAAGGGAAAGCTCTATGGCGTCCGCCGGCGAAATGTCATGCGCAAGCAAAATGATTTTTTCGCCGGGTTCTGATTCGCGGGCCTTTTCGCCAATGAGCCGGGCCATGACCCTGTCCACGACCATATGCACATCCTGGATGCGTTCGCGGATATATTCGTCGTCTATGGATTCGAAGGTTTTTGATATTTCCGAAAGGCTTTGGTCAAGCGCCCATTCAGCGCGTATTTTCTGGGTCTTGATGCGCGCGGCGGCGCTCTTGATGAGTTTTGGGTCGCGGCAGATCATAAGATGCGAGGTAAGCACCGCCGTATGTTCCGCAAAATCGTCCGGCACAAGGCTGCGGGCGTGTTCAAGCTCCGCGGCCACAGTCTGAAATGCCGCAAGCAGACGGTTGACTTCGGCGTCCACGCGTTCCCCGGCGATATATTGCCGCATTGCGGGCACAAAACCCTGACGGCTCATGAAGTGCGCTTTGCCGATGGCGATGCCTGGAGAGACCGCTATGCCGTGCAGAATATCCTTGGCCATGCTACTTTCCTGATTCTCCGAAAAACGTGCGGATGTTTTCAAGCGCGGCTTCAGCGTCCGGGCCGCAGACGCGGACGGTTATTTCCGAGCCGGGGCCCGCGGCCAGAGTCAGCACGTCAAGGATGCTGCTTGCATCCGCTTCGGCGCCATGGTGGCTTAAAACAATTGAAGAGGAAAAACGATGGGCTGTTTCAGCCAGCCGCGCGGCCGGGCGCGCGTGCAGGCCAAGCGGGTCTGAAATACGGACGGTTTCTGTAAGTTCCTGATGCTTCATGAATCTGACCTCTGTCATATAAGAGAACCCACGCTCCAGATGCCAAGCAGGATTCCCGCCAGCGCCAGACGTGGGATATTTTTACGGGCGACGCACCATGCCGCGATGCACAGCATGGCGCAAACAGAATAAAATATTTCAGGACCAATGCCGGCGGGCGCAATAAGACGCAAAAGGAGTGCAAGTAAAACGGCGTTCGCCAGCTTAATCCGCTGCCCCCAATCTATGAGCCGCATTTGCCGCACCCGCATAAGCGCCGTTATTCCCGTGCGCAATCCAAGAACGAACGTGTATAACCTGAAAGCCTGGAGCAGCGCAAACAAAAGCGCGCTGAAAATAAAAGCCCAGACATGATGACCGGAAACGAGAAGGCAGGATGCGGCAAAAGCCCAGAAAGGCAGCAGGGTGCCTGTGAACACGGAATCGCCGATTGCGGAAAGAGTGTAGCTTGCCGTATCTTTCATGGCAAGGAGCGCCTGTACGGGCAAAACGCCCGCATGGATATTTTTTTCCGCACGCAGAAAAATGCCAAGAAGCAGAGGCGTCCAGAAAGGATGCGTGTTGTAATGGGCGATATAGCGATCCCGCGCTTCGATTAGTTTTTCCCGGTCGGAATAGATGATGCGCAATCCCGGTTCCATGGCGTAAATAAATCCAAGATTTTGCATGCCGTGCGCGTTGAAGCCGGCGGACACAAGGTAAGAACGCAAAAAGCAGGAAATAAGGGCTCTTGCGACGTCAATCGCCTGACGTTCCTTTTCACGGAAGCCGGACTTCTGTGGAGTCGGCAGTTTGCATTGAGTCTTTTGCGAATGTGCGTTCATGGAAATGCGGCGGCATGTCTTTGGGGTTGCAGAAAGCAGGTCGCGCTCCTATGCCGGCAATGCATGGCATTGTCCTTTCCGGGCAATCCGGACCGATTCGGATTTTATGCGTCTGTACTGATAAGCTCGTATAGCTCCTTGATGCTCCAGCCCGTCACCAGAGGATGCAGTTTGCGGGCGATATCTTTGGGTTTGTTTTTTTCCGCGGAAATGGTTCCCAAAAGCCGACGCACGTCATCGATGGGCGTGCGCGCGACATGTTCAGGCGGCCCCACGATTACGGTGCATTCTCCCAGAAGTTTTTCCGGAAGAAGAGCGGGATTTTCCAGCCGGAAGAGTATAAACTCCTCATAGGTCTTGGTCAATTCGCGCGCAAGGCAGCATTCGCGCGGGCCAAGCAGGGCATGGGCCGTTTTCAGCGTATCCGCCAGCCGGTCCTTGCGTTCAAAAAAAACAAGCGTGGTTTGCAGCGAGGCAAAAGGCGCCAGCAGCCGTTCCTGATCTGAGCGTTTGCGCGGCAGAAAACCAAGAAATGTGAAAGGCTGGGGGGCAATGCCGCTTGCGCTCAACGCGGCTGTTATCGCAGAGGGGCCCGGGACGGGACGGACGCGGATTCCCTGTTCGCGGCAGGCGCGCACCAGGCGGTAGCCTGGGTCCGCGCAAAGCGGCGTGCCTGCGTCCGAAATAAGAGCGGCGCTTGCGCCCTGCTTGAGTTCATTCAGGATGTGCCCCAAACGTTCCTCTTCGTTGTGGTCATGAAAGCTGATGAAGCGGGGAGGCGCAATATTGCAGCGCGCGCACAAAAGTCCGGCCCGCCGCGTGTCCTCCGCCAGGATGAAATCAACGGAAGAAAGAATTTCCGCCGCGCGGGGCGACAGGTCACCAGGGTTGCCAAGCGGCGTCGCCACCACCCATAAGGTCGGTAAGGTCAAAGGCATGAGGATAATGCTCCACTTCGCATAGTTCGCCTGCGCAATACACGCATACAAGATCAAAGCGACAAGGCGCATCCCAAGCGTCATGCTCCAGCAAATAGAGTCTGGCGGCGCGGAGCAGCTTGTCTTTTTTGGCCGGCGTCAGGGCTTCATCCGGCCTGGTCATGCCGTTTTTTTCGCGGGTTTTTACTTCCGCGAAAACCAGGAATCCTTCATGCAGGCAAATGATATCCACTTCCAGAGGTCCGGAGCGCCAGTTTCGCGCAAGAACGGTTGCGCCGGCGCGTTGAAGAAACGCCGCGGCCGCGTCTTCGCCTTTGCGGCCGCGTTCGCGGGCTGCGTCGCGCTTTAGCATAATCTGCCCTGCGTCTCGTGTGAAGCGTTTTCAGCGCGCGGCCCGCGCGCGCCTGCAAACGTATGCCGGTGCATGGGGCTTGCGCCAAGCCGGAGTATGGCTTCCCTGTGTTTTTTTGTTCCGTATCCTTTATGCACGGCAAATCCGTAGCCCGGATGCCGTCGGTCCAGGGCGCTCATGAGTTTGTCGCGAAAGGTTTTGGCAAGAACGGATGCGGCCGCAATGGCGAGAATGCGGCTGTCTCCCTTGATTATTGCTTGCTGAAAGGGAATGCGCGCGGGCAGATGGCATTCGGGAATGCTGTGATTGCCGTCAACCAGAATGCCCTTGAGTCCGGACAGTTTTTGCAGATTGCGCAGAGCTCTTGACATAGCCAGAAAGGTCGCCTGCAAGATATTGCATTTATCTATTTCCGGAGGCCAGGACAGACCAAGTCCCCAACCCAGCGCATGGGCGCGGATACGCGGAGCAAGTTCTTCGCGTTTGGCGGCCGGCAATTTTTTTGAGTCCGTCAGACCGGAAAAGGCTTCAAGAAGGCTGGGGTTCAGTGCGGCGTCATCGGGCAAAAGCACGGCCGCTGCCACGACAGGTCCGGCCAGGCAGCCGCGTCCGGCTTCGTCCACGCCCGCATAGCCGGGAATGTGCGTTGGACAGGCATTCCCGTCGGGAATGAATGCGGGCTCCGTTTGGACATACGGAAGAGAAGAGGAGAGAAGCGGCAATTCCAAAAACGCGTTGTTTTGTCTTTTGGGCATATGCGTTCCTTTCCCGGTATGGACGAAGATGGGAGGATGACGCCCTGCAGGAGCCGGAAAAGCAGGAAACACAGAAAGGGACCGGCGGAAAAGCCGATCCCGTAAATATTCCGCGTTGCGTTTGGAAAAACGAAACGGTTCCCGCCTACGTCTTTGCTGCAGAAGAGACCTGCACGATTCGAATACGCTGTTCTTAATCCGGAAAGGTCTCTGTGCAAAGCGTCTGCGGCAGGAAAGTCCGTTACCAGTTTTTCTTCGGCTTGATGCGCGCCGCTTTGCCTTTGAGTTTACGCAGATAGTAAATGCGGCTGCGGCGCACATCGCCTTCGGTCACCATTTCGATGCGTTCAATAAACGGCGAGTGCAGGGGAAATACGCGTTCCACGCCAACGCCGTCAGAAATTTTACGCACAGTGAACGTGGCGTTTGTCGTTCCGCGGTTGATGCGAATGACATTGCCCTGGAAAACCTGAATGCGTTCCTTTTCGCCTTCAACAATGCGCAAATGCACTTTGACCGCGTCGCCGGCCCGGAATTTGGGCAGGTCGAATCTCATTTGTTCCTGTTCAATCTTTTTGATGATATCCATATGGCGTCTCCCCTGTGGGTGGAAAATTTTTCAGATTCAGGACAAAAGCGCCTCATGTGCGGCGCGTCATTAATACCAGTCGCCGAGAATGCGGTCCAGCGTTATGGCGGCGGCGGCCCGTACCGAAAGATGGTTGTAGGGGCCGCATGCGCGTATGGGCGGCAGCATTCCGTCACACTGGGCCAAAATCTGCGGAGCCAGCCCATGGCTGGTTCCAAGCAGGAGCAGCGCCGGCTCTTCCGCCAGAAGTTCGCGGAGTTCCGTAAACCCCATGGAGCCTGCGCCGCGTGCGCTTGTCGCAATAATTCGCGGACGCTGTCCGGTTTTCCGGGCAATGTCGTCCACGGCATCCTGTACATGAGCGACCCCGCGCACCAGGGACAGCGCTTTGGCTCTGTCCGGGTTGGCGATGCTTCCCGGTCCGTTCACCCAGTGCTCCAGAAGGACGGACAAAAGTTTTTGCTGATCTTCCAGCGGGGTGGCGACATAAAACGCGCCAAGGCCATATGTACAAGAGCTGCGAGCTATATCGTGAATATCGAGGTTTGTCAAAGATACGGCCAGAGATTTTTTTTGCGCCGACAAAACAGGGTAGTGGACCAGCGTCAAAAAGAGATTGCGGCCGGCGGCTCTGCGTTGCCGCGTGCGCAGATATTCCATGTCCTGTTCGGAGAGGCGCGCTTTTTCAAGAAGTTCCGGCCGCATGCGCACGGTCGCATCAAGCGCCTTGTCGCGGCGCCACCGTTTAATTTGTCCATGGTCGCCGCTTCGCAGTATTTCCGGAACAGCGAGGCCTTCATATTCTTCCGGACGGGTGAAGTGGGGGTATTCAAGCAGTCCGTCTGAAAAGCTTTCATCCGTTCCGGATTCTTCATGCCCCATAAAGCCGGGCAAAAGACGGCTTACTGATTCAATGATCGCAAGCGCCGCGGTTTCGCCGCCATTGAGAATCATGTCGCCGACGCTGATTTCTTCAAGAGGGAAAAGCGATTCCAAACGTGCGTCGATTCCTTCATAACGGCCGCAAATGAGGGTCAGCGCATGTTCCCGGCTCAATTCATGGGCGAGGTTTTGCGTGAAAGGCCGTCCCTTTGGCGACATAAGCAATATTCGTCCCGGCTGGGGCATGGCGCGAAGCGTTTTGACGAGCGGATCCAGCATCATGACCATGCCCGGCCCGCCGCCATAAGGACGGTCATCCACGGTCTTGTGTTTGTCTTTTGCAGCATCGCGCGGGTTGAACAATGAAAAATCCACGAGGCCGGCTTCACGTCCTTTTTGCATGAGCGCGCAGGAAAGCGGCGAAGTGAAAAATTCAGGAAAAAGCGACACAATATTCCAGAGCATGGGGCAAAACCAAAAGGCGCGCGGCGCGTCAACTCAATGTGGAAAGGACTATTCGCAGTGATGAAAGAAAAATCACCATGACCAGAAGGTATCCCGGTAAAAGAGTCATGACCACATGGCGCCAGGACAGGGCATATGCGTATCTGAGCGCCTGCGCTGTGACCACGATGCCGAGGAAAAGCGCGGCCGGCGGCCCGATGACCGGTATGAAGCTCAAAATTGTGGGAGCGCAGGTATAGGCTATAATGCGCAGGGTTTTATTGAAGTGAACGCCGGATATGCCAAGCACATGCAGCACCAGATTGGTGATGATTGTGAAAAAGAGCAGGGAAATCAGCGCCTGAATAGGGCTGGCGATGATGAATCCTACAAGAAAATGCGTTGTCGTCATATGGAGCGTGTTGAAAAACGGCTCCAGCTCCGCTCTGCGAAAGCCCAGAAGATATATGAGGTTTATAAAGGCGGGCAGAAAATTGACCAGTATGCAGAAAAAGACCGCGCGCAGGGGAGATTGCCTGAGGCGAATGGAGGCGAAAAAACGCGGCGCGGAAAGGATAGCTCTGGAAATGGTCATGAAGAAGGCAGGGACAAGTTCCGCTCCGCGCGCCAGTTCCCAGGGAATGTCGTTAGGGTCGGAATATCCGGAAGTTGAATGATGTTTTTGCGGCCGCGCCGCGACAGGTCTTCGATATGCGGAAACCGTATCTGTATTTTCATTCCGGGCGTTTCGCGGGGGTTCGCTTTCGACGCCGTCAAAAGAAGGCGTCGGGCTTTTTTGGGGCGCCGCCTGATTTTCAGGCTGGTCTTTTTTTTCCCATCGTTCCCCAAGCGCTTCAATGGAGTCCCACAGATCCTTTTTTCTGCTCTTGACGTGCGCGGAACGGATATCTTGGGCGGCGCTTTCCTTGTTTTCTATATTGGCGATGCCTTCATACCGTTTTGCCGCGGTCTGGGGCGTTATGACTTCATCGCCGGATGTGTCGTTTTGTTGCGTTGAAATTGGGATGTCATTGTGTTCTGGTTGGAGCGCCGAAGCGCCGTCAACCGCTGTTTCTCTGAAATTGAAACGGTGTTTGCATTTTGGGCATGTCGCCATCTGCGCCGAAGCGGGGATGGATTGGTCATCCACAGTTTTTGCGAAATTACATTTCGGGCAGCGTATTATCATGAAGAAAAAGCGCTCCTGCATTATACAATTGATTTTGCGTGCCATAAGCCTGAAAGAAGCCTGAAGGCCGAATAAAGCTTATGCATTTTCCGTAAATGAGGCAAATGTTTTACTAAGCCGCAAAGGACCGTTTAATGAAGGCGGCCTTGCGCGCGGTTCCGAAAGACTGTTACCGTATACGCCGGGAAAAGGTCTTTCGCAAGCGTCATGGGAAAACCCCGGCGGGTTGCGGCAGATTTTCAGAGCATGGCGTCTATGACCAGAGCATGGAGATGTTTTGACTGCATAGCGAGCTCATCAAGAAATGATAAGGGCAATTGCGGAAAATCCTTGTTCAGCAGATGTACGGGAGCGCCGCCCGCGCGGTCGAAGTCCGCGAGTCTTTGGCGCAGGGCGTCGCGGTCTTTGAGAATGTAGCTTGCATGTTCAATCGGGCAATGCGGCAGCAACGCTATGGGGCCGTTCAGCCCTGTAAGCTCTTCATGCACCGGCCGATGATAGCTTACGCTCTTGGAGCGCCGGAACAGGCGCAATTGAAGATCAGGCCAAAGGCCATACCCCATGCGGAAATGGTTTTGATCCGGATAGAGCGTGACCCGCGGCAGAAGCGCGGCGCATACCGGCCAGTCGGGGGCCGGGACCAGTTCATTGTCGCGGCGCACGGCGTGCGCTGCGGAATTATGCCGCAAAAAGGCGCGGATATGTTCCCATGTTTCGGGTTTGAGGCGTTCATCCGCATCAAGGCAGAGAATCCAGTCGCTCTGGCAAAGTTCCAGGGCGCGGTTGCGTTGCTCAGCAAAGTTGGTTAGCGGATGCGCTATCTGGCGTGTGGGAACCGGGCATGCTATGCGCACGTTCAGGCTGCGTTCGGGAATATCCCCGGCGTCCCAGACAATGACCAGACGCGCCGCCCAATCAGGAATTTCGGATGCGAACTCTTCAAGTTTCGGCTCGTCAGGGTGTAGAATCGCCGCTATCGTGAGCGAAGGTTCAGTAATTTCCTGCGTGATTTCCAGTGTCGGATTTGTGGACTCTTCGTCATGAAAGCCGCAACCTGAGGGCGTCTTGCCGAATGTATAGGGTTTTGCGCTGAGAAACAGCCTCTGTACGCGTCGCAACGCCTCGCTTTCATCGCGGGGGAGTTCCGGATGCATGACCAGCGTCGTGTTGGCGGGCGTATATCCCAGCATGGCAAGCAGAAAAAATGCTGCCCGCGGCGATTCGTCGGTCAGAATCCGTCCGGGAAATGTTCCGGGCGTCAATCGTCCTGTTTCCATGGCCTGGCGTATGCGCTCCGGGCGCAGTTCGCACAGGGTGAAGTCTGCAAGTCCCTGGCGCGCCGCCGCTGCCGCTATGTTTTCAGCAAGCGCGCCGTCGCCCGTGCCCATGAGCAGAATGCGACTGCGCTCTCCGGCCGCGGTAAAATGCAGGGCCTGCTCCGTCATTCTGGCAATGCTGCTTTTGCCGAGCGCGGGCGCGGGATCTATTTTTGTTTCGCCAAGGCGAAAGGCAAGAACTTGGGCCGAATATTGGGCGAGAAGCTGTTCAGGCGTCATTCGCTTGCACCGTTCCTTTACATTGAGTCTTGGAGAAGTTCATCATACACATCCGCAAGTTGTCCCGCAATAAGACGGGCGGCGTATTGGGACAGGGCTTTTTTCCGTGCGGCCTGTCCCATGCGGCGCGCTTCTTCCGGATGGCTGAAAAGCCACAGGATTGCCTGGGCGTATTCATGCGCGGTCGTGGCCACAAATCCCGTTCGGCCATGCTCGACCAGTTCAATTTGGGCGTTGTCCCGGGGAAACGCGCATGGGTGGGTGACGACCGGAAGTCCGGCGCACATGGCCTCGGCGATGCACATGCCGAAACTTTCGCCCGTGTCGTTTGCGTGGACAAAAACGGAAAGTCTGTTTAAGAAGCCCGCAAGCTCCTGCTCTGTTACAACAGGCTTAAGAAACTGGATATTTTTCCCCAAACCATTGCGGCGTGCAAACTCGCGCGCGGAAGCGATTCCGCCGATTATAAGATATGTGAAATCCGGAATGGCCGCACGCAGTTCCGGAAGAAAATCCAGCGCCAGGGAAGACCATTTTCCAGGGTCGGGCCGTGAAAGTCTTCCGATGACGGGCCTGGAGAAATCGCGCTTTTCCGGAGGCAGGCACTGGCTTGCGAGAAAATCCGCATCAACAGGATTGTACAGGACTTGAAAACGCGGCGGCTGAGTTCGGATGCCATACAGCGTTTCATAGCGTTTTGCGCAAAAAGCCGATACAAACAGGGTGCAGTGCACAGCTTGCCCCCATGGAGAAGGGTCGTAACGCCCAAATACGTTTGTTTCCACAATGCGCGCATGACGATGCGCTCTGGCATAAAGGACAATCGGGCGCATCAGCGCAGGTTCCGGCCAACCCGCACGATGGACATGAATGATTGCCGGTTTGATTTGTGAAAGGGCGCTGTCGATGGATTTTCCTATATATGTGGGAATGTTGGCGGCCCGCAACGGCGCTGCCCGCTCCCCGTCCACAGGACTGTAAACGGCGGGCGCGTAACGCGAACGATCAAGATGCGTCATGAGAAGTTGAGCCGTTTTTTCTGTGCCGCCAAGTCCCATGGATTTTAAGACATGCAGTACGGGAATCGGGGCATGGGGCTCCCCGGTTCTTTTATGCAACCTGGTTGCCGCGTTATGTTCGCGTTCAGAATGGAGAGGCATGTTTTTTTGCCTTTGCCGCTTTTATCAGAGACGAGGCAGCAGCGTCATGGTTTTAAGGCGTGGAAGCAAGGGCGCGCCTGCGCGCACATCGTCCCACTCCATACCAGGATCAAGTGAGGTTATCGCTACCTTTCCGATAAGCAGTCTTCCCTCATAGCCGCTGTTTTTAGTGCGCAATCCCCATATGCAATGCAGTATTGCAGGTTCATTGTTCCATTCTCCCAGGTAAAGGGCCACATGTCCCGGAAACCCCACAAGCGTTCGAAAAGGAACGGCATTATCTTTGATGAAGTCCAGTTTGGCATCCGGCGTCATGCCGTCGAGTTGGCGTGGGTCGCCTGCGGTTAATTGTCGCGCGGAGTTTACAGGTAAAAATATGCCTACGGACTGCATGAGTTCGCGCGTCAGAAGCGAGCAATCCCGTCCGCCGTACGCTCCGCCCCATTCATAGGGAAGCCCCATGAGCTGGTCGGCCAGCAGGGCCAGAGTCGCGGCCGTGAAAGGCAGGGGGAAAGGGGCTGCGTTTTCCCGGGCTGTGACGCTGTTCATGAGCCGGGCGTTGCCCAGTTCGTCGCGGGCTGGCAGGAGAAGAACGCGTTCGCTGTTTGAGTCGCTTGGCCGATAGGGTAGGAGCGTGCCTATATGCAGCAATGCGGCGCTTTGAGAGAAAGAGGGAGCGTTTTTGCGGTCGGAAACAGGGGCCTGCGTCGTTTCGGATAAAAAAAGTTGGGCGCGTTCCCTGGTGATGACGGCAAGAGGCAGCGCTTTCCAGGCTTCCTCAAAAGCGGCGTCGGTCGTCGCCACTGCGTCGGTTGGAAGCCAGCCCGCGCCCCATGCGGTTTCGCAGAAAAGCCAGGCGCCGTCTGTTGAAGTATGGCTGATGAACAGGGGCATGCCCTGGCGTATGATTCCATGCTGAAGCATGTCGAAGGGGTATCCTTCCCCGGCTTTCCATGGGGCATGATAGAACGGCGTGGATGTGGGAAGAGCCCGCATCGAAGTTTCTCTGGTTGCGATGCCATGTTTCGCCATGGAAGGAAACGCCGTCATTCCGGTTCGGGCGGTCAGGTCTTTGCGCTCATGCTCAGGAATGGGGAGGAGATTCCGGCCGTAGAAAGTCGTTTGGTCGTATCCTGTCATGGCCATGGCAAATGTTTTCGGGCTAAGGCCGCTTTTTTCCATGGTCCATGGGCGGAAAAAGGCGGATTCAAGCCGTTTTGCTTCTTCAGTCTGTTTTTGGGGGCTGATCAGCGGCGCTGTTTTGCCGGCGCGGGCCGCAAAAACTGCGACGTTTTGCGGGAAACGCGCAAGGTCCGCAAGCTCGCGACGCTTGTTCGTCGAGATGGGGACGATTCTGTCCTGCGGCGTGGCGACAGGTTTTGTGCTTGAACAGGCGCAAAGTAAAAAGACGTTGGCCAGAAAAATGGGGAAGATACGGCGAAAAAGCGACATGAGAACACATCCTTGCCCATTAAAGTTGGGATGGAAACGTCTTTTAGACCTTGCATAATGCGAGCCGCCAATTCCGGGCGGCCTGGCGCATTTTGGAGACCGGCACGTCAGCCGCCTTTCCGGTCCTGGAAACCGGTATGGAGTCTGGTTGCCAGCCATTCCAGACACAGGGCCGGATTGACGGATGCTTCAAGGGATTCCAGGCAATGATTGAGCGTTTCGTCGAGCCGGCGCAGGGCATGCAGATCAAGCTCGCTGAAAATATGTTCCGTTGCGATGCCGCCTATTATAGCTTGCGCAAGTTGTCTTTGCAAATTCGCGACCAATCGGGCGACTGTATTTTTATCCAGCGCGCCCTTGATTGAAGTGTGCGAAAATAGCCCCTTGCCGGTGCGCAGAAAGTTTTGCAGGGCTTCTTTCCAGTTTTCAATATCGGAGTCTGTTTCCTGCGAACCGGGTTGCGGCCAGGCCAGAGTCAATATCCAGGAGCGGGAAACCAGCGTGGGCAGGAGGCGTTCGCGTTGAGGCGCGGTCAGAATAAAACAGGTGCCCGGACGCGGCTCTTCCAGAATTTTCAATTGTGAATTAGCCGCGTCATTTCCCATGGACTGCGCTTCCAGCAGCAGCACGACGCGGGTGCGCGCATGACGCGGCGGTTCGCCCAGCGTGGCGCGCACAGCCCGCAGATCGCCTATTTTGATGCTTTGCTCGCGTCCGTCAAAGAGGAAAAAGTCATGATGCCGTTCTTCCAGGAAGCGACGGCAGGAGTCGCAGGCAAAACAGGGCGTCGGGCCGCGGTTTTCGCAGTTAAGAAGACAGGCCCAGTATAAAGAGAAAGCGGCGCGTTCCATCACCGTGCCGCCTTCCAGAAGAAGCGTCTGCGGCGCCTTCTGGACCAGACGCGCCATAAAGCAGCGCACTCGTTCATTATGAGGGAGCGCGCTCAGCGCCGTCAACGTGTCGGGACTGGGGAGTCGCGGACAGTCGTCCTGCGCCGGTCGTGCGGCCGCGCCATTTTTGGATGCCGTCCCGGTTTTCCCGGCGCGGGCTCCAGAAACGGAATCGGCCGCACGCATACTATGCTCCCGCCTTTCTGGAAAAGGTCTCGTCGCGGTCCGGACCGACGGAAACAATGGTTACTGGCACTCCGAGCAGTTCCTCAACGCGGCGCACATATGCCTGCACCGGCGCAGGAAGCTCTTCCCATGCGCCGATATGCCGCAAAGGCGTATTCCATCCGGGAAGCGTCTCATATATCGGAACGACCTCAGCCAGCGCATTATGCGTCTGCGGAGGATAGAGATAGGATCTTCCTTTATATTCATAGGCGGTCGCCATTTTTATTTCGTCAAGTCCGGTAAGCACGTCCAGTTTGGTAAAAGCGATTTCCGTAAGGCCGCACAGGCGGACGGTTTCGCGCAAAAGAGCGATGTCCAGCCAGCCGCAGCGTCGCACCCGGCCTGTGGTCGCGCCCACTTCCGCGCCGCATGTTTGAAGATGAGCGCCGGTTTCATCGAAAAGTTCCGTGGGAAACGGTCCTGTGCCCACGCGGGTGGTGTAGGCCTTGACGATGCCCATAACGCGGTCAAGCATGGATGCCGGAACGCCGCACCCGGCGGCTGCATTGCTGGCGACGGTATTCGAGGAGGTCACAAAGGGATAGGTTCCATGGTCCACGTCAAGATGAACGCCCTGGGCGCCTTCGAACATGATGTTTTTTCCCTTGGCCGCGCCGTCCATGATTTCTGAGGATACGTCGGTGAGATGGGGAATAAGTCTGGCTCCAGCGGCCATGACTTCATCAAACACCGCCCCGGCCTTTAGTTCCGGTTTTCCGTACATGGCAAGCAGTGCGTTTTTTTCCGGAAGCGCCAGTTCAATTTTGCGCCGCACGACGTCCGGCTCGCACAAATCGGCGGCCCGGATGCCTGTGCGGCCGACGCGATCTTCATAGCAGGGGCCGATTCCGCGCCCTGTGGTCCCGATGCGGTTGGCCGCGGATTTGGCTTTTTCACGCGCAATGTCAAGAGCCCTGTGATAGGGCATGATAATGTGGGTTTTATAGCTGATTTTGAGACGGGCGGGGCTGATCTCGACGCCTTTTGCCGCAAGCGTATCCATTTCCTGGCAGAAAACTGTCGGGTCGAGAACCACTCCGTTTCCGATGAGGCACACCTTGCCGGGGTGCAAAATTCCGGAAGGGATGAGGTGCAAGATATATTGCTCGCCGCCGACGATCACCGTGTGCCCGGCATTGTTGCCGCCTTGAAAGCGGACAATGATATCCATGTCCCCGGAAAGCAGGTCTACGAGCTTCCCCTTTCCCTCATCGCCCCATTGGGCGCCCACAATGACTAAATTTGACATTAATTTCTCCTTATGCCAAAAGACTTGCGACGATGAAGTCAAACGCGCACAAAATGGCAAGGTATCCTAAGAAAGCATTGCCGCAAAGTCAATTAATCTGTGCTGTCCTCTTTGCGGGATTCCGTTTTCTCTCTCCGTTTTCGTCTGATTCCCGCGTCCGGTTGCCTTAGGCCATACCCCCGCTGACCATATGAAGCTGTTTCATTTTCGCTTTTTTTTGACGCTGTTTTTGATTCTTGCCGCGTTTATCGGCGTGGGGGCTGCTCTTTTTGTTGCAATCAGAGACGCGGGGCCAGACATGCGTTTGTTTATGGTTCGCCAGAGCGTGGATGGATACCGGGCCATGACGAAGCGTTTTTTGCGTGTGGCTATTCCCTATAAATCCAGACTTTCCGGCGAGCTTTCTCCTTATGGGCCAGGCTTTGAACTGGAACTTTTGGATTATTTGCGTCTTGAGGCGGGCGTTGATCTGCGTTTGATCGAGGTTCCGACCTTGACTGAAGCGCTTCAGCTTTTAAGGGACGAGGTCGTTGATATGGCGGCCGGATTCGCTGTTCCGGACGACGTTCTTACAGATGCCGCATTTGTCGCCGGACCGCCCTATTATGATGTGCGCGCTGTGCTTTTAAGCGTCCGGCCACGGCCGGAAAAAAAGGCCCGTACGGTTTTGTTTTCAGATAAGGCGCTTATGGTCGTGCTTGACGAAGCCGCGCGTATGGAAGCGATGCCTGAAAAGGTTGAGTTTGTTCCGGAGGAGCAGGAGATTTTCAAGCGGCTTGCGCGCAAGGAGAGTTCGCACGCGCTTATGGATTATCGAGACGCACGGGTCTGGTCGCCGTTTTTTCCGCGTCTGAACAGCGTTGCGCACTCTTTTGGTCAGCCTGCGGCGCACCGCTGGATATGGCGGGCAGACGTCGCAGGCATGAGCGAAATTGTGATGTCGTTTTGGCGGAACAGAGGGCGCGATGGATTGCTTGAAGAGCTTGAAGAGCGTTATTTTGGCTTTTTCCCCAGAAAAGTGAACAAGATGGAAGTCAACGCGCTTTTGAAGGTGCTGAAGCGTACATTGCAGACCTATTACACGCCTATAGTCCGGGCTGCGCGGGAATACGACATTGATCCGCTTCTTTTGACCGCGCTGATTTTTCAGGAATCACACTTTAATCCGGATGCGTGCAGCTTTACAGGGGTCCGCGGCATCATGCAGCTTACAGAGCGCACTGCAGCGGCCCTTGGAGTGGACAGGCGCAACCCGGTTCAAAGCATCCACGGCGGCGCAAAATATCTCCGCCAGATGTGGGACTCGTTGGACGAAGACGCTTTAAACCCATGGGACCGCTGGTTTTTCACGCTTGCAGGATATAATCAGGGTATGGGGCATCTTAATGACGCCATAGCGCTTGCCAAAGCCCGCAAGGATAAAACCGGCAAAAACGAATCCCTTACCTGGCGGGACTTGCGGCACATATATCCCTTACTGACTCAGCAGAAGTTTTACTCCCGGACGCGGCATGGCTATTGCCGCGGATATGAAGCCGTCAATTTTGTGGATCATGTTCGGTTTTACTATTATGTGCTAAACGGTCTCATCGTTCTTGACCGGCCGGAAGCTCAGTATCTTGCACCGTTGCTTAGAGGCATGCCCGATATCTGGCCCGGCGCCGTCCCTTCCGTCGTCGTTCGCAAATGAACCTTGAGCATGCGCGGACGGCGCGTTTTCTGTTCCCGCTTTGACGGATTGGGACCAGTAGTAATTGAAAAGCTGATTTTTCCAGCGCATGGCCTGCACCATGGACAGAGCGAGAACCGCTTCTTCCCATGCCTTGCTTGGTTCAAAGCGTTCGACGCGGGCGACCAGCGAATCCCACAGGGATGTCAGGGAGGATTCATCCAGGCAGTTTAGTTGATGAGCCAGTTTTTGCAGCATTTTTTCCATGAGACGCTTTTCTCCTGCGTTTTTGCTTCACGCCGTTTTCCCCTGGTCCGGCACGGCCTTTTCACGATTCGGATGCACCATAAACATTCTTGCAGCGCATCGCAAGGGCGGGAAGCATCCGTCGCTTTTTTGTCCAAAACAGGTTATGTTCGCCGGACTCCTGGTTTTTCGCTCCATCCTTATTTTTTCCGGAAAATTGACCGGGGGCCGCGTTTTGCGGCGGCCGGCAAATGGAAATTGTCTCTATCCACGGCCTGTGGTACACTGCCCGCCATTCAATGTTCATACATCAACTATCTGGAGTATTCAATGTCGAGCAACACAGGGCCTGCAAAGAATTTGAAAAACATGTACCGTGTTCTGACAAAGGACGCGTTCCCCGATACAATGAAAATCACGCTTGGGGAAAATGAGCTCGTGTATGAAAAAAGGACCTGGACCATTGATGGGGAGCACAGGGGGCTGCGTTATGGGGAAAATCCTGATCAGCCTGCGGCTCTTTATGAATTGAAAAAGGGAAGCCTTGTGCTGGACGGGGTGGAATATCGCGGCCCGGGCTGCGGCCTGGTCTCTGCGTTGACCGAAGAGAACATGATTCAGGCCGGAAAGCATCCCGGCAAGACCAATCTTACCGATGTTGACAATGGCATCAACATGCTGCAGTACCTGTGCGCCCGCCCAGCGGCGCTTATCCTAAAGCATAATAATCCTTCCGGCGCGGCATGGTCTGATGAAGGCGTGGCCGTCGCTTTGGAAAAGGCGTATATGTCCGACCGCATAGCGGCGTTCGGCGGCGCGGTGGTCGTGAACCGGCCTTTGGACAAGAATGCCGCCGAACTGATTGACAGCGCTTATTTTGAGGTCGTGGCCGCGCCGGATTTTGAACCCGGCGTAACGGATATCCTGCGCCGCCGGAAAAATTTGCGTATTTTGCGCATACCGGGCATGGGGCGCCTTGAGGAATTCGCAGGCATGCCCTTTCTTGATGTGAAAAGCCTGACGGATGGCGGGATTGTGCTCCAAAAATCCTTTGTGAGCCGTATTCGCACTGTGGACGACTTTTTGCCTGCGTCCGCTGAAAAGGACGGCGTCGTCGTGACCGCGCGCAAGCCCACAAAGCAGGAAGCTTTGGATTTGCTTTTTGCCTGGTCCGTGGAGGCCGGGGTCACGTCCAATTCCGGTATCTTCGCCAAGGACGGCGCGACCGTGGCCATTGGAACCGGGGAGCAGGATCGGGTCGGATGCGTGGAGCTTGCCATTCATAAGGCGTATACGAAATATGCCGACGCCTTGAGTTTTGGCCGCAAAGGCTTGTCCATTTACGAATTGGGCCGCAGGGCCGCTTCAGACAAGGATGCGGCAAAGCTGCTCGCCCAGATTAAGGAAGAAACCGCGCAGGCCAGAGGCGGTCTTCCAGGAACAGTGCTTGTTTCGGACGGTTTTTTTCCGTTCCGGGACGGCGTGGATACGGCTCTTGCCCAGGGCGTGACCGCAATAGCCCAGCCCGGCGGCTCTCTGCGGGACAGCGAAGTCATTGCGGCGGTTAATGAATCCGTGCCTCAGGCGGCCATGGTTTTTACCGGTCAGCGCTCTTTTAAGCACTGATAAGCATGCGTCCGGTTTTAGGAACGATTTTCTTGCGCTTTTGAAATAAAAGCGGAGTGAACAGCATTCATATTTGCAAAAGGCAGTTTGTTTTTTCATGACGCATGAGGAACTTCATGCCCGTTTTTTGGAGATGGAGGGCAACGCGGCGGAGATTGCCGGCGCATTCGTCGTGAATGGAATGCAGGCATGGCCGTGTCTGCGTCTGGCCATGCTGCACAACTTCGCCCTGCATCCCGAAGGCGGACCGTATATCCACAGGGCGGACGGTTTCGCGGGGGGAATCTACAGAAGCGTGCGGGATTTTTCCGCACAGACCTGGGAGATGTTTGCCAATGCGCCTAAAAACGCCTGTCTTTTGCCTGTATGGTTTCGCCCCCGAACATGGCCGCTTGAAGGGCGTGAATATTGCCCCTGCGTTGATCCTGTGGCTGAAGAGGCGGAAAAACTGGGATTGACGGCGGTGCGCATACAGCATGGAAGCGCGGCGGCGCCTTTTCCAGAAAAGGCATATGCCGGCTTGACGCTGAATGTCCCTTTGCCTGTGCGCCGCGACGCCTTTGTTCCGTATTCCGGGCTTCAGCATATCTGCGCCTACAAAGAGTATTTCCGTTTGTGCCGTAAATACGGCCTGCCGCGCGTAAGCGAGCTTTTTGTGCTCCAGACTGTCGAACTTGTGCGCGCTTATGCGGCGCTTTATGAAAAGGCGCTTACGCTTATGCAGCCACGGATGGTGTGTTTGCATTGGTACCTGGAGCCTGAAAAAATGGGGCTGGCGTCGGCCTGTCGCAAACTGGGCGTTCCATGCGTGGAGTATCAGCATGGGATTCAGGAATGGCCGAATCTTGCCTATGACTTTCAATATTTTCCGAAAAATGGCTTTGACTGCGTGCCGGAATGGTTTTTCCACTGGGGCGAGTTTTCCGCAAAACGCATGCAGAGCCGCCTGGCCGGACAGGCGTATCATAAGGCGACTATCGCCGGTTTGCCGGAGTATCTGGCATGGAAAGAGGGACGCATTGTTGAAGACCCGAACATGCTTGAACGATTCAATCAACGGATAAGGGGCAAAAAAGCCGTAACCGTGGCGTTTCCGCTGATGGTTCCTGAGGCGCGTTTCCGCGCGCTTGAAGAAGCGATCATTCTGTCGCCGGATGACTGGATATGGCTTTTGCGCCAGCATCCGCGCGACATGTACCGGGAAGAGAAACGGCTTGCCGTGCCTGAATCCAAAATAGAACGCGCGTGCAGCTCCATGCTGAACGTGCACACGGTTCTTTCCCGAAGCAGGCATCTGGTTACGGCATGGTCTTCTTGCTCCCATGAGGCGATGTCGTTGCACCATATGCGCGTGACCACTATAAGCAATGCGGGAACGCTGTACTTTAAAGACGCTGTGGAGCGCGGCGGGATGTGTTTTGCGGATTCGGCGCAGGACATTTTGAACAGTGTGGCTGAAGGCTTCAGTCAATATCCGTACGTTGAGCCCAAGCCGGCGTATATCGCCACGGACCGCGCTGTTTTAACGGCTGCTTTGGGGCAGGTGCTGGGAGGCGCCGCAGAAAATGAGTACTGTTTTTGATAGGCAGTCCGGGATTGTGCGGTATCCCGGCCCGGGCTGCGTCGTGGAATTCATGCAGGGAAATCAGCCGCAGCAGGCTTTTGTTTTGGAAGAAAACAATGGTCAGTTGCGGCTTTACACCATCGGACGGCGTGAAGCGAAATTGTCCCTGTCGCGCGTGTTGCCCTGGGCCGGGCCGGTGTATTCGCCGGAACGTTCCCGCCAGGATATGCAGACGTTGCTTGAGGAACACAGAGACCGGCGCAGAGATAAAAGCGCTTCTATTGATCCTCTGGAACTTTGGAATTTGGCTCAGGGAGAAGTGACTCAGGCGTCCGCGCAATGGTTTGCGGAACTTTTGTGGCAGTCTCCCGGGGTGGACGATATTGCGGCAATGGGCGCTGTGTTGCTGGAAAACAAAACGCATTTCAAATTTCAACCGCCTGATTTTGAAATTTACAGCGCAGAGCGGGTGGAGATACGGCTGCGCGAATATGAGGCCGCCCGCATGCGCGAGCAAATGGCAGGCCGCGGACAGGTTTTCTTACGGGCATTGTGGGATTCGTTTTGCGCCCGTAAAGTTTCCGGACGGGAAATGCCGTCGCTTGAGCCGGAACTGGAGTCCAGACTTGAAGCCCTGCTTCGGACCAGAATGGCGGACCCGGATGATCACGACAGCTCCGCAATATGGAAGGAGCTTGTAAAAAGCCTTCCGGACAGCGAGCATCTGCCTATGCATCTTCTCCAGGCATGGGGCAAGATTCCGGCGCATTACAACTTTTGGCTGGACAGGGCGGATTACGCGCCGAAAGATGCATGGTCCAGCGCATTTGCGGAAGAAATCAACGCCGTGCGCGCGGCTGCGGCGGACGCGTCTTTGGAAGCATCGGAAGACTTGGACGCGCAGCCTCTGATCAGCATTGATTCCGCAACGACCATGGATATCGATGATGCCTTTCATGTGCGCAAAAACAGCGACGGCACATTCCGGGTCGTTGTGGCGCTTGCCAACCCGGCCGGTTTCTGGCCGTTTGGCTCCGCTCTTGACCGTGCGGTCCTGCGCCGGGGCACAAGTATATATTTGCCCGAGGCCACGCATCACATGCTTCCCGAAGTGTTTGGCGCGGGCTGCTTTTCCATGAAATCAGGCCGCGTTTTGCCGTCTTTTTTTGTGGATGCGACCATAAGCGCGCAGGGAGAGCTTTTGCGTTGCGAGCCGCGTAGCGGCGCGGCGCGCATTGCCGCCAATCTGACGTATGAGGCCTGTGAGATTGCGGTTAATGAAAGTGCAAAAAGCGTGCAAGGCGTCCATGAAGAAGCGATATCATTGCCGAACGAGAAGAACGCCCTGGATGCCGCAAGCGTCGCGGTCGCTCCGGTTTGCACGCCTGAGGCTGTGGAAGCGGCCAGACCCTATGTGGACATGCTGCTTGTCGCTGAAGAATTGTCGCATCTGCTTCAGGCGCAGAGGCTTGCGCGCGGCGCGGTGATCATTGAACGGCCGGACCCGCAGGTCGTGCTGCACGGCGAAGGCGCGGACGTGACGGTGGAGATTGTGCCGGGGTCTTACTGCCCGCGTATGCAGCTTGCGGTGAGCGAGATCATGATTCTGGCCAATTCAGGCATGGCTGAATGGGCGAAAAGTCATAATGTGGCGTTGCTGCACCGGACGCAGGATGTGGCCGTGCCGCGTGAATATTCCGGAATATGGTCGCGGCCGCAGGATATAGCCCGTGTGGTCAAGGTTCTGTCTTCCGCTCTTCTGGAGGTGTCTCCCCGTCCTCATGCGGGAATCGGCGTTCCCTGTTATTGCCCGATAACGTCGCCGTTACGGCGTTATACGGATTTGTTGAATGAAGCGCAGATATTGTCTGTTTTGTCCGGCAACGGTCCGCGCTGGAGCGCTGAAGACTTAAACACGCTTTTGCCCTTGCTTAATGTCCGCCTTGAGGCGGCCGGGCAGATGCAGCGTTTCAGGCCGCGTTACTGGAAGCTTGTTTTTTTCCGGCAGAAGGGCGATAAATACTGGCATTCCGGGGTCGTCAGCGAGGAAAATGACGCCTTTGTCACGGTGGCCATGCCGCAATATCAGATTTTGGTCCGGGGCCGCAGAAATTTGTTTGGCGATAAGGTTATTCCCGGTTCGCCTGTTGAAGTGCGCATCGGCAAGGTCAATCCCCTGACCAATGACATGACGGTGCTTGATGCGCGCGAGCCGGAAGAATTTCAGGGCATGGCCCCGTAACGTTTGCGCTTGCTTAGAGCGAGGGCGGCGGGCCGGGAAGAGGAAGCCGCCCCTTTGTTTTTCCGAAAATCTGCGATGTATGCCTATGGAAAAAAATGCGACCACAAGGGCGACAGTGGTCATTTCCGGAGCCGCGTTGCTTTCCCGGATGATGGGGCTTTTCCGGGACGTGCTTTTTGCGCATCTTGTCGGGGCCGGCATGGTTGCGGATATTATGCTCGCCGTATTTCGAGTCCCGCATCTTATGCGGCGTCTTTTTGCCGAAGGCTCGCTGACCTTGGCGTTTGTGCCGCGCTATGTGAGGCTTGCGCACGCCGGGGGGCCGGAACGGGCTGATGCGTTCGCGCGCGCCGTATTGCTCCGTGCGGTCGTGGGGAGCGCGCTTTTGGCTGGAGCCGGCGGATTTTGTTCCGAGCATTGGGTGTGGATTCTGGCGCCGGGAATGGCCGAAAGCAAGGGCGCCCTTGACGTTGCGGCTGAGCTTGTTCGCTATACGCTGGCCTATGTGCCCTTTAGCTGCGCTTTAGCTGTTTGTATGGGAATTTTGAATTCACGCGGCGCTTTTTTGGGGCCGGCGCTTGCGCCGGCTATATTGAACAGCGCGCTTATCCTTGTAGGCGCGTTTCTTTTCGCAACCGGCGCCGGGCCGGAACGGGCGGTATGGGCTTTATGCATGGCCATGCCCGTTGCCGGGTTGCTGCAATGGTGCATGCAGCAGCCTTTTTTGCGGGCCGCGCGATTCCAATGGCGCGGAGCCCTGCTGCGAAAAGATGCGGAAGCCGCATCTTTTTTTAAAGCGCTTCCGGAAACCGTGGTTGGCGCATCCTCGCACCAGCTTAATATCTTTCTGAGCGGCATTTTGGTTTCTTTCGTCGGTCCGGGCGGTATTTCCCAATTGTATTACGCACAACTTTTGGCTGAATTTCCGCTTGGCGTGCTGGGTATGGCTGTGGGCATCGCATCGCTTCCGGAGTTTTCCGGTTTGACTAAAGAGCCAGCGGCCTTTGCCCACAGTCTGGGTCAGGCTGTCGATATGGCTCTGTTTTTGTCTGTGCCGGCGGCGTTTGGACTTTTGGGCGTTGCTCCATGTCTTGTATCCGTAATTTTTGGACATGGCGCGTTTGGCGCAACGGCCGTCGCGGGCGCGACAGCCGCTTTGTATGGTCTTGCCCCAGGCATTCCCGCCGTGGCTGTAAATCGGGTTTTTCTGTCCGCATGCCAGGCTCTGGGGTGCGCCCGCGTAACCATGATTGCATCGTTGTTTTCGCTTTTGGTCACGCTGCTGGCTGGATGGCTTGGCATGCACCTTGCGGGAAGTATGGGCGTGGGCATGGGCGTCAGCGTAGGAGCCTATGCCATGACTTTTTTTCTGGGCTTTGCCCTGTGCCGCCGGAAGATTGCTTTAAAGTGCCGGTTCCAGGACGCTGTGATTATATTTGGGGCGAGCTTGGCCATTTTAGGGTATTGTGTGCTTTTACGCATGTTTTGGCATCCCATGGAACGTACGGAACAGGCGCTGTTTCTTTTTGCCGCCGTGCCGGTCAGCGCGTTCGCCTATGGCTTGGCTGTTTTCGTATGGGACTGCGGCGCGGCGCGCGCCTTGCTGCCGAAGCGTTCCACAAAACGCCGGTAGCACCGTCCCAGGGGCGTGTCCGGCGCAAACTTATCAAGAAGCGTTCCGACCTTTTCCGGGGCCGGCGGAGGAAATAGCGGCGTCTTGTTTGGACGGATAAAGCGGGGATGCATGGGACTGTTTAGAATGTTTCGTCCCTGAATCAGGGTTATCTGCACTTTGACGAACCGGGGTTCGTCCAAGAAGGCGTTGACTCGCTCCAGAATTTCATCGGTTTGGAAGGACAGTTCCTGTTGCGCCAAATGGTCGTCCGCTCCGACTATAAGCGTGTCGTTACGATGTCCCAATGGTCTGGCCAAAGGCGCCAGCTCTTCGCCCATGACCATATCCCAGTGCCGCCAAAGCTCATTCAGTCCGGCGGAGCCATTGCCGTCAAACGCTGAAATAAAATCGGCAAGCCCGTCCGCCAGGCGCATGGCTTGGCGCGGCGGCGCATCAGGCGGGTCTGCTCGGCGTCGGAAAAATTTCATGCTGTTTTTTTTCATGGAAAAAGCGAGGCGTCAAGTTTTGGAATTGGGCTTGACCATATAAAGTTATCGGGATATATCACATCAAGAAATCTTGATAAAGAGGTGAGGCGCTGAATAAGCGCGCGTGCGGCGGCGATGTGGAACACGCGCGTTGAGACAATTATTGCGGCGCACAGCAGGGAGCACGGAGAAAGCATGTCGCAGGTTCTTCAGTATATCAAGGCGTTATCCGACGAGACCAGACTTCGTCTCATGGCTGTTCTTTCCCGGTACGAATTAAGCGTCAATGAGCTTGTGACGCTTTTTGAAATGGGCCAGTCCCGTATTTCACGGCATTTGAAAATTTTGACTGCGGCGGATCTCCTGAAATGGCGGAGAGACGGATTATGGGTGTATTATTCTGGGACGACAAATGGCGGAGGACAAAAGTTTTGGGCCGCAATTGCGCCGTTTTGCGCGGATGATGCGTTTTTTTCCGATGACCTGCGTATGGCCCAGAGCATCATTGAGGAGCGAACCCGCAAAACCCGCCAGTTCTTCAATTCCATAGCGGAAGATTGGGATCAGCTTAATAATGAAATCATGGGGGATTTCGATCTGCCCGGCGCGGTTCTTGATTTTATGCCCCTATGCAATATGGCTGCGGACCTTGGCTGCGGTACAGGCACCGTGCTTTCCCGCCTGCTTGAATGCGCCGGACATGCCATTGGCGTGGACGGCTCTCCGCGTATGCTCGCGCTTGCGCGTCGGCGTTTTGGCGACAGTTCGCGGGTGTCCTTGCGTATTGGGGATCTTGAGCATCTGCCCTTGCGGGATGGAGAGGCGGATTTTGCCTGCATCAATATGGTGCTGCATCACCTTTCCCACCCGCGCGAGGCCTTGCCGGAAATAGCGCGGGTGCTTGCGCCGAAAGGCCGGCTTGTCATTACGGATTTTGAACGCCATGAAAATGAATTCATGCGCACCGAGTACGGCGATCTCAGTCTGGGATTTGATGTTGACGAGCTTTTCCAATGGCTGAGCGCGGCTGGATTTCATGTGGAGTCGGTACGCCGGGAGCCGGTCAAGAGAAACTTGATTGTTGTTGTCGTGAGCGCTTCACGCGCGTAAGAGAATATAACCTGTACAGTAATTTTGCCGGAGGAAACATGGCAAGTAGTGGTTCTGTTCGTCCCCTCGATCTTTCCCTTGAATATTCTGTAGCCGATATCAACCTTGCTGATTTTGGGCACAAGGAAATGCAGTTGTCTGAAAACGAAATGCCCGGACTTATGGAGCTTATCCGTCTTTATGGCGAAAAAAAACCTCTTTCCGGTTTGAAAATCACGGGCTCGTTGCACATGACCATTCAAACCGCAATGCTTATCAAGACGCTGTACACCCTTGGCGCGGATGTGCGTTGGGCGTCCTGCAATATTTTTTCGACCCAGGATCATGCGGCGGCGGCCATAGCTCAAAGCGGCATGGCCAAGGTCTTTGCCTGGAAGGGAGAAAGTCTGGAAGACTACTGGTGGTGTACGGAAATGGCTTTGACCTGGCCGGACGGCTCCGGGCCCGACCTTATAGTGGACGATGGCGGGGATGCGACGTTGTTTATTCATAAGGGCGTGGAAGTGGAAAAAAATCCCACGCTTCTGGATAAGCCATGCGACAACAAAGAACTTCAGATCATCATGGACCGCCTGTCGCTGTCTTTGAAAAACAACCCCAAACGCTGGCAGGACGTTGCGTCCAAAGTCCGCGGCGTCTCAGAGGAAACCACTACCGGCGTGCATCGGCTTTATCAGATGGAAAAGACCGACGCGCTTTTATTTCCCGCTATCAACGTCAATGATTCCGTGACGAAATCCAAATTCGACAACTTGTATGGCTGTCGTGAATCTCTGGCGGACGGGCTCAAGCGCGCCACAGATATCATGGTTGCCGGCAAGATTGTGGTCGTCGCCGGGTATGGCGATGTGGGCAAGGGCTGCGCTCAGAGCATGCGCGGTTTTGGCGCGCGCGTGCTGATTACGGAAATAGACCCGATTTGCGCCCTTCAGGCCGCCATGGAAGGCTTTGAGGTCGTCACTATGGATGACGCCGCGTCCATAGGCGACATTTTTGTGACCGCCACGGGAAATTACAGGGTCATTACAGGCGAGCATATGCTTAAAATGAAAAATGAGGCCATTGTGTGCAATATCGGTCACTTTGATAATGAAATCGATATGCACTATTTGGAAACCACGCCCGCGTGTGTGAAGACCAATATCAAGCCTCAGGTTGACAAGTGGCTGCTGCCTACAGGCCGTTCCATCATCGTTTTGGCGGAAGGACGCCTGGTGAATCTTGGGTGCGCTACTGGGCATCCCAGCTTTGTTATGTCCGCAAGCTTTACCAACCAGGTGCTGGCCCAGCTTGAACTGGCGTCCAAAAATTTGGAAAAGAAAGTCTATGTGCTGCCCAAGCGTCTGGATGAGGAAGTGGCGCGGCTTCATCTTGGGCGGCTTGGCGTGAAATTGACCACCTTGACAAAAGAACAGGCCGAGTACATCGGCGTTGACGTGCAGGGACCCTACAAACCTGACCATTATAGATATTAAAAGAGATTGTATGGCGTCATCAGGCGGGCAATGTCCGGCGCATAGCGGAGCTGCCGCAGTCTGATGCTTCATATGACTGTGTTTTTGCCTGATTAAAAATTGCCGGCATCATTGGCCGAAAAAAAGGCGCGCATGGGAATGCTCTGAGAGAATCCATGCGCGTCTTTTTTATTTTCAGACAAGGATTGAGTTGAATAAAAGATAGTGAAATCAATATGTTGTGCTATTAGAAAAAAATAAAAAAAATATGGAAATTTGTTCTTGACAAGATGTTTGGAAAACTGTAAATTGCAATTGAATTTGAAATTCAAATTCAATTGTCAGGGGCCGTGCTCAGGTTTGCAGAGTTCAACTTGCAGGCAATTTTGTTTGTCAGGTCTGGCTCTCCTTCGGAACAGCGGCCCGGACAGAATCTCTCCGTGTCTGTCCGGGCCGGTGTCTGAAAAAGTTTTTTGTCAGGTTGGTTGTTTCAGGCTGTTTTTCTTCCTCTTTTGGTGCGAAGCGCATTTGTGCGCTTCGCACTTTTTTATGCATCGACGTGACGGCCAGCCGGATGTTTCGGATTTTGGGCGCAATGGTAATTGCGCCTGTTTGCCATGCGCATCAGAGATTAAGGCATGGCTCCTTGACTGAATCCTCTGCTTGGCACATGCTGCCGGGCAATATCGTAGATGTGATAAGGCGTTTCCTGATACACGTGATAGTTGAGCCAATTGGAAAAAAACAGATGGGCGTGAGCGCGCCAGGTCATAATTGGCGTTCGGCTTGGATCATTGTCCGGATAATAGTTTTCAGGAATCGCTGCATTAAGTCCTTTTGCCAGATCGCGACGATATTCTCCGTCCAGGGTATCGCGATCATATTCCAGATGTCCGGTGATAAAGTGCCGGCGTCCGTCTTTAGAGGCAAGAAGGAGTATTCCGGCCTGATCAGATTCCGCCAGAATTTCCAGGGCGCCAATCTGCTCTACATCGGCGCGCAAGGTTTGAGTATACCGCGAATGCGGCGCATGGAACACATCGTCAAAACCGCGAAATATTTTATTTAAGGGCTTGGTAATCGTATGAGTGTAAATTCCGGAAAGCTTTTTTTCCATGGGATGCTTGGGGATGCCGTAAAGATGGAACATTCCCGCTTGCGCTCCCCAACACACATACAGGGTTGAAAGAACATTGGCTTCCGCAAAATCAATGATTTCACGCAGTTCGTCCCAATAGTCCACTTCTTTGAAATCAAGCTGTTCAACAGGCGCGCCGGTTATGATCATTCCATCAAAAGCCTGACGTTTGATATCGGAAAAGGTTTTGTAAAAACGTTCCAGATGTTCGGGAGCAGTATTTTTGGATATATGGCGTTCTGTACGGAGCAGGGTGATGTTTACCTGCAAAGGCGAATTTCCGAGCAGACGCAGCAGTTGGGTCTCAGTTGCAATTTTTGTAGGCATCAGATTGACGATGACAATTTCAAGCGGCCGAATATCCTGACGGAGCGCTCTGGATTCCGTCATGACAAAGATGTTTTCATTCTCAAGTATGTTTCGGGCCGGCAGGTCTTCCGCTATCTTGATGGGCATGGCGTATCCTTATCGCTGTTGGGGTCGGGATATTCTGTCTTTTGGGGCAGTGTGGAGCATCTGCATCCAGATTTTTATCTTGTGATGCCGTCGAAATATTTTTTATAGGGGAATATGTTTCTTTTGGGCATCAACTGAAATTTCTATCAAATCACAAGAGGTTGTTCAAGTTGGATCAATGCTTCTTGTTTTTGCGGCATCACAATGCGTGCCTCTCATTACATGGAAGAACGCTTCCGGAAAGGAGGTGTTCTGGCGGGCTGCCAGGTTGGAGCGGAACTAGTCGAATCCAGCGTTCCCTGAGGCGAGAACGTTTGTATTTATACTCTTGCATTCCATCCTGCACGCGCATTGGAGCTGCCGTTAAAGATATTCAAACCGTCATATATTTTGTTGAAGATCATGGATAAATCCGCATTTGTGCATTAGGTATAGGGGGTTTCGTCAGGCCTCTGTTCCTGATTCATCTGACATGCTCTTTTGCGGCGGAAATTTTGCAGTTTCTCTATAATACCCAAATCTTCTTTTTTCTTTTTATCATCAGTATTTGTATATATTGTATTTTCGGCCAATCCGGCGATTAGGCTTGCATAGCCTGACATGCGGTATAAAGATTGCCGCGGTTGCCATTGCCTCATCCATCTTCCTTTGTGGTTTGAGATCGAAGATCGGAAGGCCATATAGCCCCACCCCGCACTTTTTGGCTGGGGTATCAGATGGGCGCTTGGGAGGGGATGCACACCCTTCCCAAGCGCAAAGCCCTGAAGGGCTTTACTACCTTATTGCTTTCCCATGACTCTGATATTCACGTCATTGGAACCGTCGCCGAGTTTCAGAGCGCTTTTGTCTTTCTCTTCTATGATGCTTTGGTCGCTTGAAAGGTTCCGTTCCGCCTCAGGTATTTTTTCAGCATAGGGTAGGCTGCCCGGCAATATGTCTTGCTTGCAAATATCTTAGCCAGATATTCGTTAATCCCTGCCCTGACCCAGCTCTTTTGTTCAAAATGCTTCAAATATTTTATCTGCCCGCTTGGCGGGAGATTCTAGGTTTTTTTCAGGCATGTTTTTGCCTTTTGGCGGAACTGAAAAGCAGATAGCATGGAAGGATGCTTTTTATAAAAAACGTCATAAAATGATTTGCATATCCTGCAATATGCATTTTTTTACTTGACGAATGCCGTGTACGCACGTATATGAACCGCACTGCAAACAACTGCGGTTCATGATGCGTCCCCATCGTCTAGCCGGCCCAGGACAACGGCCTTTCACGCCGTCGACAGGGGTTCAAATCCCCTTGGGGACGCCAAATGAAATCAAAGGGTTACATGAAAATGTAGCCCTTTTTTTCGTTGTGGGGTAAATTTGCCCCACGCTCTGCCCCACAGAAATTTGAAAAGATTAACTTAAGTGTCATGATTAACTGAAAGGCTTGATAAAAGGGGCAGGGACAGGGGGGAGACTATCTCTCACTTGGAATCTGGAGTATTAAGCGATGTACTCAAGTGCCTCATAACCAGCTTTTTGGGGATGAAGATGGAGGTTGGAGTGCAGGCAGAATCATAGCTGATATGCTGCGTCCCCTTCCGACAAAACACCGAAAGCACGCTCTCTAGTTTATGGTTGAGTTGGTGAGAGTGTTGCGATTTTAGTTATTTGTTGATAAATTTTAAAAGGATTTAGAATATGATGTGAATTCTGCATGTTATGTATAAAAATATATAATAAGGATTCCGTGCCATAGGTAAGACATGATACACTCCAATAAGGTAGTTTTGTTTTTCAGGAGGAAGCATGCTGTTTGAAAACCTGAAAGTTGATAGATTAGTCGTCCATGAAGTCCACAGAAGGGATAACAATGGTCCCAAAGCTCCAGAATTGAGCAATAATTTTGAAATTTTGACTGGGGAAGCGACTGCGGTTTTTTGCAGCAGACTGAGTGATGCTTTAGGGAGTGCGTCTCGAAGTATTGAAATGTCACTGGGGAACATTGGGGCCGGTTCAATGTTCCTTTTATCTAAAGAATTATTAGATGCGGGGGATGATGATTTTATTGCTCTATCTCAAGAAGCCGCTCGAATGCTAGTTAGAGCCCAAAATGCAATGACAATTCCTGGTGGATTACTAATGGTTTTTCAAGGAGTAGCGGGTGCGCCGCCAAAACGATATCTTGGACTTTTAAAAGCAGAGCCTCAAACCGGATTTAGGCAAAATAGAAGTAGTGGTCAGTCCTTATTAGAGTACATAAATAAATTATTTCTGACACCTGATTCAAAAGTGTATAAAATAGGAATGTTTGTCGAAATTGCGCCCCCAACTAGCAATATCAGTGATTGGAACAATTACTATTCGTGCTATTTATTTGATGCAAATATTGTCAGCAAAGAAGCTGCAAAGGCGGCAACATATTTTTATGAATCATTTCTTGGGTTTACTTCTTTGCATAATAATGCAAAGACAACTCGAAAATTTATTGAGACCACACGAAAATTTATTTCAAAAATGAGTATACAAGAAGAAAAAAAACTTGATTTATATTCTGCATTAATGGCTTATATACGAGCAGATCAGTCTCAAGTGATATCTGTAGCAGAATTTGCAACAAAATATTTGAGCGATCCTGACAGTAGAGATGCATACGAAAGTTTTTGTAAAAAGCAAAATCTTCCAGAACATTCTTTTTCTAAAGACATAAGCGAAAGTAAAAGCTTGTTAAGAAGAAGAAAAATTAAATTTGGAAATGATGTCCAACTTAGTGGACCAGCAGATAAACTTGGAGATTTGGTAGATATATCTGCCATCAATGGTCCTAATAATGAGCAATGGACAAAAATTACTGTGAAATCTCCTCTGTTGGGTGAAAATGTCTGAAGCTCTTTTTTTACAGCGCTGGAAACGAGAAGCACCGATATATTCTGCTTGGGGTAACTTTGTATCCTCAAAAATTCTTTCTGAAATAAGAAATGCCATTGGTAACAGTGCTTCATCTTTTGTTAAAATTCCACCAACCCCAAGAATTAAGGAAACCCAAAGTCTTCTTGACAAAGCTTTTCGCCGTGGCAAGGAGTACCAGGACCCATATGATGATATTGCCGACAAAGTAGGCGTTCGTTTTGTTCTTCTAACTACTGATAATGTTAACAAAGTGTGTAGTCTGATTGAACAATGTTCGTGCTGGATGGCCTCAAAAGATAGGGATTTTGAAAAAGAGAAAGCTGACAATCCCAATCTTTTTATATACCAGTCAATGCATTACATTATTAGAAATAAGAATGAATTCACATATGATGAACAAATTTTACCAGCATCAATACCATGTGAAGTCCAAGTAAGGACTCTTTTGCAGCATGCTTGGTCGGAGTTATCACATGATATTGTTTATAAGCCTAATACCGTTGCTGCAAGTCCAAAAGTTCAGAGACTTTGCGCTCGTGCTGTTGCGCTTGTAGAAACCGTTGATGATATTTTTTCAATAGTAGCAAAATCTGTGGTCGATGTGTCAAAACCATTAGAAGATATAATGCCAATCTTACGCCAGCTATACTTAAATTTTATTGGGGGACCACCAAGTGAAGGTTCATTAAACATATTTTTACTTGATGCCTACTCTTCTGTAATGCCTATAAACCTATTAGATATACTTAATGATTTCTATATAAATGGAGAACGACAATATATCATTAAGAAAATCAAAGAAAGGCGTTTAGAACAGGTACTGTATCGTCAATCGGCTATCTTATTAGTTTATTATCTGGCAGCAAATAATAAACATAAAACAAAAGCACTATGGCCTTTTATCCCAGAAGAATTACACTTAATATATTCTGATTTAGGCATTTCATTTTCCAACTTATAATTTTCTCAAATTTCCATCTTAAACTCCTTCCACTCCTTTGCCACTCGCAGCTCCACCTCATTCCCCAAAGCCTTAAAGTGTTGTTTGCCGCAATGAATTTTGAGAGCTTCCGGAGTCCGTAAGTTGAACATGTTGATGTTGCCCTTGGTTTCCAGCACAAAATAGAGTTTTTGCGCGCCGTCGCGTTCAAGGCACACTGCCCAATCGGGATTATAAGTTCCAATGGGTGTTTCGATTTTAAAAGCACGAGGGATTTTGAAAAACATCTTCACCTGTGGGTCGTTATCCAGGGCTTGGGCAAAGGGGCGTTCCACAGTATCGCTATCATAGATAACGTAGTCGTAAACGCTGTTTTGCACGGCCACGGCGTTCTTTTCCAGATTGGCAAGCAACTCTTCGCTGTCAAAGATTTCCTGTATGTAGTAGTCGTTGCCTTCAAGCTTAAGATAGCTGATACCATCCACATCCATATGGTGCAGGCGGTTGTTGATAATATCCACGCAACACTCGATGAAACGTTGCGGGTTATTGTTCAAATCCTGGAACCGCCCGCTTTGCAAAAGAATATCACAGATCACGGCCCGGCTGGTTAAGGTTTGCTCTCCGATTACCGCCAAGACGTCCGGCATTTTGCCGTAACTGTCTTCAATGTCCGTGGTCTGGAATCCGGTTTCTTGATGCGTCACTCCGCTTGTTTCAATATTGATGTTCGCGGTCTGTAATACAAGGCGGGCTTTGGGAATGAGTTCCATGTCCCGCAAGTCTTGGACGCATTGACTGACCAAGGCGGCGCTGTCCACTTTGACGCGATACGTGGTCTTCTGCTTAATTTTATCCCACAGTTTCAAAAATTCCGGGGAAAGCAGAACCTGCTTTTTGAGTTTGACCATAACGTCTTTTGAGGCGTCGCGAAGCGGCGGTCGCTTGTCGGCCCGGCTGATGATGTACTCGAATTTCTCACGGGCAGCTTCAAACTTTGCGGGCAGGTCCAGAGTGCCGTGTTTGAGGGCATTTTTCAGGGTATCCTTGATTTTGCCGCTCTTGTCCATGTAGCCTTTTGTTTCCAGGTGGGTCAAAAGCTCTTTGGCATCCTCATAGGACACGGTCTTTTCCACCTGCACCGTCTTTGTATAGCCAATACCGGACAGAGCCATGGCATCCACCTTGGGCGTATCGCGGATAATGGCGGTAACAGCAGTCACCGCCGAAGCCGCCATTTCCTTGGGCAACGTCAGTGTGTTTGCTTCAATGGCTGTTTTCAACGCTGGCTGCGGTCGGCCTTCAGGCGTAATGTAGCCGTGTTTTTCCAAGTAGGCCACAATGCTTTTGGCTTCTTCCGGGGCAATGGTTTTATGTTCTTCCACAGTGTCCGTATAGGTGATTCCAGCGAACAAGCTCAGTTGCAGAATACCGAATTTCAGACCGGTTTCGTCCTCTATTTCCTTTTGCAGTGTGCTCGCGAACTCCGCAAAGCTCTCGTTGGCCATGACGTGCAGCAGGTTGATGTCCTTATCTTCAACGCGTTCCCCATCCTGGTTCACGCACAGGCGCAAGCCGCGTCCGACTTTCTGGCGGCAGGTAAACGTGGATTTTTGTTCAATGAGGGTACAGACCTGGAAGACGTTGGGGTTGTCCCATCCCTCTTTCAGTGCGGAGTGGGAAAAAATAAAGCGTAGAGGGCACTCAAAGGACAGAAGCCGCTCCTTGTCTTTCATGATAGTGTTGTAGGTATTATAATCGTCCAGAGTGTCGCCCTTGGTGTCCTTGAGAGTGCCTCTCTTGTCCTGGGAAAAATAGCCGTCATGCACGCCGGTAACCGCCATACCGAAGCGTTCCCTGAGCGCTTCATATTTGGGTAAGGCCAGAAGTTCCTGATAGCATTCTTCAAACATCAAGGCATATGGGCCTTTGTCGCCTTCTGGAGTGCGGTATTTCTTTACTTCATCAATGAAAAAGAGGGAGAGTACCTTAATGCCTTTCTCAAGGAGCCGCAATTCTTTCTGAAAGTGGGTTTCAATGGTGCGCCGAATCTGTGCTCGCTTAACGATGTTTTCATCAATATCGCCAATGGATTTGCCGAGTTTCAGGAATTCGCCGCTGGCGAACTCAATGCACTCGAAGCCCGGGGTTGCGTCAATGCCAACCAAGGCGTAGCCTTCGTACAAATCGCGTTCCCCGGAAAGCCCGAATAGGTCCGAAGATGGGGAAAGTGTGACTGTTTTCCGGGATACCTTGCCGTCTTTGGCGCGGATATCCATTTCCACTTTGGCTCGATAGCCCCTGTCATCTTTGGTAACAGAAAGCAGTTTGATGTAGGGTTTGTTAAAGCCATGGGTAACCTGATTGGAAGACACGCAAATTTGTTTGACCAGCCCCATTTGGTACGCATCTACCGGGGTCAGGCGGAACAATAGATTGACCTTTTCGCGATGGGTAGCGGAATAGCGTAAAACACACAACGGATTCAGAGAGGCAATGGCTTCCTTGGCTTTTGCGGTATTGTCCACGCTTTGCGGCTCGTCGATGATGACAATGGGGTTGGTATCCTGAATGAAGCGTATGGCCGATTCGCCGGAAAGCCTGTCTTGAGCCTGATTGATGATGTTCTCAGATTTTTTGAACGCATCAATGTTGATAATCATGATTTCAATGGCAGCGGAAGCCGCGAACTGACGCACATCGGACAAGCGCGCTGTTGTAAATGAAGTAGCGGCACGGCGCGTTGTTGTATTGCAAGCCGAAATGTTCTTGCGTCACTTGGAAGGATTTGTACACACCTTCCCGGATAGCCACGGACGGCACAACAATGATAAACTTGGTGAAGCCGAAACGTTTGTGCAACTCAAAAATAGTTTTAGTGTACACATAGGTTTTGCCAGTGCCGGTTTCCATTTCAATGTTGAAATGCCGGTTTTCCAGACTTGCAGTCTGTGGCAGGCTGTTGCGCTTCTGCACGGCCTGCATGTTGGCAAGCATGGTTTCGTCGTCAATGAGCAGGGCGTTGCCTACGCCGTACTGGTTTTCCAACAGCGTTGGACGGTCTCCCCGGACAATGGAAAACGTAGCGGCCTTTTTCTCTTGGCCGACAAATAAATCGGCCACGGCATTGACAGCCAAATCCTGGAATTTTTGGTGTTTAAATTTGAGTTTCATGCACTCTTACCCTTTTTGATGGCCTCAATTTTTTTTAGTTCCCGCTCCGCTTCCACAAAGTCTTTTTCTACTTGCGTGGGCTTGGCCAGCAGTTGTGCCTTGTATTTGTCATATTCCGCATGAGCCTTTTGCAACGCCTGTTCATGGGATATTTTCCCGGTATGGGTCAGGAGTTCCCGTCCGGTCATGGTCAGGAACTGTTGTAAACGTTCAGCCCAATCTTTCATCGTTTGCGGACTGTGGTTCATAGCCTGAATTTCAGCCACTTCAAGGTAGGCGGTGACAATGCGGTTGAGCATATCCAGTTCTGTTTTGCTCAAGTAATTTTTGGCTATTTCCACATCACGCTTGAGAAGCCGGGCGCCGGGGAAGTTGGTTACGCCCATTTGCGGCTTTTCCGCGTCGGCACGGTGATAAATGAGTTCCGCTGCCGTGTGACCGTGGGCTGCCCAGTGCATCTGATTTTGTACTTGTTTGAAGAATTCCTTGGAAAGGTCAGAACGCGGATCATAGTCGATACTGGTGGCGTAAATATCCAGCACCTTACGTCAAAAGACTTTTTCTGAAGAACGAATATCCCGGATACGGGCGACAAGTTCCTCAAAGTAACGTGCTGACGCGGTTTCCTTAAGACGCTTGTCGTCAAGTGTGAACCCTTTGAGTAGATATTCTTTTAGCCGTTGTGTTGCCCATATGCGGAACTGAGTACCCCGCAGGCTGTTGACGCGATATCCCACGGAGATAATGGCGTCCAGATTGAAGTATTCGACTTGCCGCGAGACTTGGCGTTGTCCTTCGGTTTGAACTGTTGCAAAATTTGCAACAGTTGCCTCCCGTTCCAATTCGCCGCTTTCAAAGATATTCTTCAAATGACGAGAAATGCCGGACTTGTCCACCTGAAAAAGCGCGGCCATTTGATTCAGGCTCAGCCATACGCTTTCGTCATACAGGCGCACTTCAAGACGCGGGCCGTCATCGTCGGCCTGATAGAGGAGGAGTTCGCCCCTGCTTTCGTCAGGCAGTTCAGTAGGAGAATGTTTACTCATACGGACAGGCTCCCCGTTAAACCAGCTTTAATTCAATATTCCTATCGCGCAAGACATAATGCGCATTGCGCATGGCGGACAGATCCGCCAAAGAGTGTTCGGCCAAGATAATTTGTCCTGGTGCGTATTCGGCCATTTCTTCAATCATTTCTGTGGTCAGGTTTTCAGCTAGACAGATGAACAACAAACATTCATCGCCTATGGAATAAGCGGTTTTCTTGGTAGCCGGATTGCCGCCGGTTATTTCCATGGGTATGACGTGATACGTCAAAGGAACCCCAAGTTTCAGCATTATTTCATAGACCACGTCCAAGTCAGTACGGTCCGGCTTTATCCGGTCAATCATATTGTACAGCCGGTTTTTTATGGATATAAGATCATCTTCCGGGAACCGGGAAGAGTCCCATATTTTCAAATTGGAAGAATCCAGTTTGAAGACTTTGAAGCCGATATCTAATGTAGAATTGGTTGAAGAGTTGTCAATATCGGAAACAAGCGAAAGTTGTCCTTTATCTTTTGCTATTTGTCTTTCATTCTCTACATTCTCAAGTATTTTTACTCCAGCGCGGCGAATGCGTTCTTTGCCAATTTCGCAGATATTCTTGTATCTGGCCTTAAAGGCTTCGCTTTTTTCATCACACACTTCCGGAAGCTGAACCATGATAAAGCGGCGATTGCCACCGTCCTCGGCATTCAACTGTATCACCGCATGGGCTGTTGTGGCGGAACCGGAAAAGAAGTCGAGAATGATGGAGTCTTCATTGCTAGCTATTTGAAGCATTTGTTTTATTAGAGTGCTGGGTTTTGGTGTGCCAAAAGGAACAGTATTATCAAATAGTGAACGAATCTCCTTGTTTGCAGAATCATTATGGCCAACTTCGTTATGTTGCCATAGCGTTGTAGCTGGCATTGAATCCGACACTTCTGAAAGAAATCGCTTATATGCTGGCCTTGAAGTGCCATCTTTACCGAACCATATACGGTTGTCCGCGATTAATTCTGCAAATTTTTCTTTTGTATAACGCCAACTTGTTCCAGAAGGAGGATATACTTCTTTGCCGCTTGGAAGCCTGACAGGAAAATAGGCGTATTCTCTGTATTCTCTACGTAAAACATTATCTGGCTTCCACGGACCTCGTGGATCATTGTCTATATTTTTGTACCTGTCGTTTTGTTTTTCGGTTTTTGCTAACCTGTTTATTGTGCATCTTTCCAAATTCTTAGCATAAAGCACTATATAATCATGCGACTCTGACAAATATTTTGAATCAGATTTAGCAGCGTATTTTTTTTGCCAAATAATTTGTGCCACAAAATTCTCTTCCCCAAAAATCTCGTCGCACAACTTTCGCAAATTATGCACTTCATGATCATCAATGGAAATAAAAATAACTCCATCGTCCCTGAGCAGGTTTGCGGCCAAGCGCAAGCGCGGGTACATCATATTCAGCCAGCGGGTATGAAAACGGCCCATGTATTCAGGGTTGCTCTTGGTGGTCTGGCTGGTTACTTCTCTGTAACGCTCCAGCGGATCTTTAAAATCATCTTCATATACAAAATCATGGCCTGTATTGTACGGCGGATCAATGTAGATCATCTTGATTTGACGGAAGTACGACGTTTGCAGAAATTTTAAAACTTACAGATTATCGCCTTCAATGTACAGGTTTTGTGTGGTGTCAAAATTCACACTTTCGTGAGGACAAGGCCTGCGCCAAGGGCAGACATTCGCTCTTGCCCTTCCACGTGAATTCGTACTTCTCAAAATCCTTAAGTATGTATTCGCCGCACAGAGAAAGCAATTTGTCTATGTCCAACTTGCCTTCCACAAAACATTGCGGGAATACGGACGCCAGCTTTTCACGTTCAGTCTGTTCTATATCCTTGGAAAGTCCGTCAATCTTTTCCATATTCGTCCTCGGCCGTTTGTTCAGCAATTCACGGTAATGATAAACTGCCGTTCTATTTCAGCAACAAGTTGCGCATTATTCACAAGTTCTTGTATCTGTTCATCCAGCTCTCTATCTAGTTGCAGACGCTGCATAAACAGATTTTGTTCAGCTTGTTTTAATTCCTTAGTCAGAAAGCTGCATTGTTTTTGCAGTTTCAGCTTCTCCATGCCGGAAATTCCTTTGCGCAAGTCATTTTCCACAGCCTTGACCTTGGAACGAAGCGTGCCAATACCGCGCTCCAATGCGTTTTTATTGTCCGTTGTGCGGGCTTTGAGCCGATCTATCTCTTCTTTTTCCGCTGAATTGCTGTCAGTCAGTACTTTGTCAATATAAATTTGCGGAGAGACAAGCTGATCAAGGTCTTCTGATTCTTTTTTCATCAAATGGCGGTTGCAGTTGCCAATAGCCGGACCGTGGGCAAGGTGGCGCACAACCGGAAGTTCCATGATGGCGCGGCACTTCGCATCATCAAGAATCTGTCCAGTTGTGGTTCTTCCTGCAAAAACATCAAAGGAATACCCGCCCCAATACATGCGTTTGGGCTTCACTGTAACCAGATACAAAGCAATGGTGCACGGATCAATAGCTGCATCCACTACAATGTCGCCTTTGTCCGGAATGCCGCGCCAGAACAATTCGCTCAAAATGCCTCTTGCAAGAGAACCGGTAACAGTATGACGGCCGGAGCGCGGCTGATAGTCTTGCGGCATGCTGTATTCCGTGCGGCGCAACGCCTTGCCGGTAAAGACTTTAGGCGGCGGAAGATGAGTCACGGCAAGCGTGCGCGTTTCATTATCAAGACGGAAGCCCGGTTTTCCTTCAAAGAACCAGCGGGTGACATACCAGAGAGCATCTTCAATCTCTCTGGTCTTGGACTCAATATATTGCGGGGTAATGTGGACCTTTTCCGCTATATCTTTGGTAAAGGACGTGAACAGGGAGTGTTCGGCCTGGTTCACAAGTTGTTTGTTTTCCGCTTCAAACTGTCCCAAGGCGGTTTGATGGGCCTGTTCTATTTCCTGTCTGGTCCGGGCCTGGGAAAGCACATTGGAAAAACCGCATTCCAGATCACTGTTGAAATTGCCGATTACGCTATCTGACATACCGAAAATGCCGGAAAATTGCAGGATGCGTTTGTTAATGAGCTCCAGGGTGCGCACATCCGCAAAGTTGTTGCGGTTCAGGAAATTGAGAATAATCACGTCCGACTGTTGCCCCTGGCGGTGGCAACGGTTGATACGCTGTTCAATGGTCAGGGTGTTGTATGGCAAATCGTAGTTGATAACAAAAGAGCAAAATTCCAGATTGAAACCTTCTGCACCGATATCCGTGGAAATGAGGATTTTCGCCTCATTTTGGAAGCGTTCCATGATGGAATACTCACGGGTTTTTCCGCCGTGGTAGGTCAGAACCTTGCCCTTGTATGGGCCGTCATCCAGCAAGGAAAACAAAAAGTCTTGCGTGGTCCGGTTTTCGGTGAAAATAAGGGCTTTCTGCTTTGCGCCAAGCTCCTTGAGCCGGGCAAAGCCCTGCTTCAAGCCGGTAAGCAGTTCTGTGGCCTTGGCGTTCTGTTTGATGCTGGCGGCCAAAGCCTGCATGCGCCGAAGTTCGGAAAGTTCGGCAACAACGTGCGCGTTCTTCGCGTTGTCGCTGGATTCCATCCGCCGAATCACGCCGCGCAACAGCTTGTCTAGAGCGAATATTGACGAAGAAAAGGTACGGAACAGCAGGAGCGCCAGATCATACTGGTCCATGTTCGGGAACGCGGCCTTGTTCTCCCTTTGCACATACACATCAAGCAGATCATACAGTTCCTGTTCTTTGGGCGTGAGCGTAAATTCAACGGTAATTGGAATACGTTCCGGAATCTTGACGTAGTTCGTTACTTCCGGTCTGGTTGTCCGAAAACAGAACCGGCTTACCCTGTCGGCCAGTTCCGGATAGTTTTCCGGCTTGCGGAAATAACGCTCGTAAAATGCTTTTTCATCCGGGAACACAGTCTCGTCAATGAAATGAATCAGGCCGTACAGGTCCATAATGGAATTCTGCATGGGCGTGGCCGTGAGCAGGATTTTAAAAGCCTTACTGACCGCGTTTTTCAGCACACCGGCGGTTTTGTTGGTGTCCGCATATATCCGGCGTAGGTGGTGGGCTTCCTCAAAAACAACCGCATCCCACTGTACATTGGCGATATGCTCGGCGTTTTGCGCCGCAATGTCGTAGGTGGTCAGAACAAGCCCATCCTGAAGAAAAAGATTCGTATCCTCATTTTGGCTTGCATCATGGACCGTAGCGGAGTCCAACGTAAAACAGGGAACAGAGAAACTCTTGTCAATGATTTCGTGCCACTGATAGAGCAAGGGCGTTGGCACAATAAGCAATAGCCGGTCTTTGCCCTCATACCAAAGCTGGGTAATGATCAACAGGGCTTCATAAGTCTTGCCCAACGAACCTTCATCACACAGGATAACGCCTTTCAGATACGGCGAACGCAAGGCGAACCGCGCGGCCGCTATCTGGTAGGGATAAACTTCAATGTCAGAAGACGCAAAAACAGCCGTCAGCCGGTCCTGGCCAAAGGCGTAACTTGAAAGCTTATGGGCTTTGTACAGGGCGTGAAAAGGGGACAGGAGCAACTGGTTTTCCTCCTTTTCTTAGGGAAGAAAAAAGCCCTCGTCAATTTTTATTGGTAGGGAGATTCAATAAAACGATATTTCTTTCTCGCTATTTTTCTGTGAGCGGGAAATTTTTTCATCTTTCGTTCAACAATAGGTTCAATTTCGTTAAGAGCGGTTGCAAGTTCTCGTACACAGTGCTCAAGCGTTGCAAGTGCCGCGCTGATTCCTGTTGTTCGGCTTGGAGTTTCCCGATGTGCTCTTGCAACTGGCGGATAGCCCGGGCGTGGTTCTCCAGACTGTATTGATGGTTGGTCAAGGATGCGCTGTGCGCTTCCTGGGTGGCGCTCAATTCTTGCTCCAGGTTGAGCAGTGTGGTTTTGAGAGTGCGTTCCAGTTCGGTCATGGCTTATTTCCTCACTATTCTCCAGGCGTCCCGCTTGTCGAGCGTCCCGCTGAAGATGATGGTCCAGCCTTCCAGGGTTAGCAGATAATCCTTGCCCTCCGCGTGATACGGCTCCAATCCCTTGAACGTGGCCCATATTCTGGCGCTCTGTACTTCCAGGGCTTCTTTCCGCTCTGAAAGCGTGGTTATTTCCCGGTGCAGGGCCGTAATTTTTTTCTCGGCCAAGGACAACAAGCTCCAACCGCCGAATATCGTGCCTGTGAGGATACACAAGGTCAAAGCCAGAGCTTGCAAGCATTTCCAGCCAAAGGCGGCGTTCATTATCCGACAGCGTGAAGTCATGCTCTGCTCCAATCTGGCGAGCTGGTGCTGGATAGCGGCTTCGGTTGTACTGAGCGCGTTTTTTGATGATTCGCTCAAGCTCTTGCTCAAGGCGTCGAACTGTTGCCGAGTCAAGACTTCCATTTCTTGCCGGTCCTGTTCGGCCTTGGCCTTCATGCGCTGAATCAACGAGTTCATGTTGTTGGATTCGCCAGTGTTCAGCATATATTCCTCCTTTAAGGCGTAGTTTTTCCCCGCTTTCCGGGTCCTTAATCGTGACGTAATCTTTTCCTGCGCGATTGACGTCAAGCCCGGCCTCACGCAAAGCCGTAAGCACGTCGGAACGGTCCGTAATCATGCCCATTTTCACGCGCTCCATGAGAAAAGCGTGAACAGCCTCTTTAGCGGCCGCGCGTTCATCCCTGGAAGGCGTTTTGCCCCAGCGCAAGAGGCGGGCATTATGCAGATCCGCGTGTTCCGGAACGCGCGAACGGGCGCGGGCTGAGTCGTCCGGTCTGGCCCATCCTTCCCGGTGGTTGTGCAGGTCGCGGAACACATCAAAGTGTTTCTGCCAGCCGGGTGGGCAAGGATTGAAGGCTTTGCCCGTGGATAGTTCCACGCGGGGAATGACAAAATGCAATTCATGGTGGTCAGCGTGGGTGTGGCGTACCCATAGGATATTGCGCTGATCCGCATCCAGCCCGGCAAAAGCCATGGCCTCAAAGTCATCCATGACACACCTCTCCTGCTCTAGCGTCACCTTGTCATCCGGATGCCAAGACAAAACGCCAGCGGTGAATTTCCATTTTGTGTCTAGGGAATCTATAAGAGCGCGGGTTAGGTCCAGATCGCCGCGCAAGACTTCCGGCGGATGGTCTTTGCGTCCCGGGTAGTCCGGGCGTACAAGGTAATGCGTGGGACCATCACCGCCGCCTTGGCCGTGGGGAAAGACTTTCATATACATGACTACTCTCCAGAATCAGACGGCGGGGGTGTGTCTGCACCTTTCAATTCCCGCTCCAAGCTGGCTAAGGCAACCAGTACATCTATAACTTGGGCACGGCCTTTGTGGATATTAGCCCATCGCGCGAGTTGATTTAGGTTCGCACCGATGCGGGCAAGCTGACGGACGCGCTCTTTTTCAAGCGGATTTTGGCGCAAACGGTAATTAAGAGCGCGCTGTCGCATAAAATCCGTCACTGTCCGACCTTGAGCTTCGGCCTTGGCGGCGATAGCTTTTTTCTCTTCCGGGGTAACGCGAATTTTTAACCATGCCGTGCGGCGGCTCGGCGTTTTTTGTTTCTTCATGGCATTATCCGTTTTTTTGCCTTTCCGCCTTTGCAGGGGTCGAGGGGCGGAACGCACCCGCCAGCCTCCGGTAGTGGACACCGCGAAGCGTGTGCCCACAACGGGTAGGCTGGCTCTCTTTGATACGCGCGGAAATGGACGGCGCTTCGTTTCATTCCACGCCTCCATTTTGCAGCTTGGGCCAGATTTCTGCGCGAAAGTAATTTCGCAAAGCCACGTTGTCAGGGATATGGAAACCATTGTTTTTGCCTTTTAGGATGGCTATCCTTTCATCAAATGAAAGGCCCGCTATCCAGGCGTTGCATTCCGTTTTCAGGCGTTCTTCTCGAGCGGTGATAAGCCGCCTCTGCTCTTCTGCCGCGTCCAGTTCAGCCTGCTCTTGCGGCGAGATATAACCGGATGGTCTGGGATAGTATCCCTGTTTGGCAAGAATACGGAACACCCAATTTACCGGCTGTTTAATTTCAAGCCCTTCCGCATCTTTCATCTGTCCGTGCTTCAATTCCCATTCCGCATGGTCCAGCCCGGTCAAGATGTTGGCACGCGGCACGTTTTCGCCTTTTTGTTCAAGACGTCGGATAATTTGGCGTATCTGATCTGTTCCGAAACCAAACCCGGCCAGCTTGGGCCAATGAAACTTGATATCCTCTTCGGTCAGGGATTCTAGTTGATTTTTATCTTCTTCCCATTGAGAAGAGACAGAAAGATTCTTTCTATCTTTCTTTTCTAGAATAGATAGGGGGGCGGATTCGCATTCCTCCGTTTCTGAATGCGTATGTGGCGGATTTCCGGACTCCATAGCGGAATAAGTGGGAATGTACGGGCATGGATCGGCAACGAAAGCGTATCGGTTGCCTTTTAAACTTCCAACGGCGGCTCTGCTGCGTATAAGAAAACCTCGTCGATATATCCGTTCCAGCGCTCCTCGTACTGCTCCTTCTGTGGTGGTTATCTTGTAATGGGCCATAATCAATTCCGCGATTTGCCAGTATGTTATAATCTGCTGGTGCGCCTTCAACACGCTTAGTATGGCTATTTGCAAAGTGGAGAAACCGCGCGGACAACGGCCACTCCTTGAAGGTAAATCCATGTTGTTCTCCTTACCTCCCAACATGCTAAAGTCCACAGGCTTGTGCGTACATGCGTGAGAACATGCTTCAATACGTGACTGTCGGCATTTGTTCGTGAGTGGATGTATTGGTGATTCCATGCCTGTCTCCTTATGACTTGCGGCGAGTGCGAATGACGGCGCTTTCGAGAGTATCCACCGCGCGAGCAGTGAAAAAAGCTTCCAAGTCATTTACGTCGTACAGAACACGAGTGCCGATTTTGGAGTAGCGTGGGCCTTTGTGCTTACAACGCCAGACTTCAAGAGTGTTGGGCTGGATGCCGAGGTATGTGGCGGCTTCACGGGTGTTGAGCTTTTGCCGGGTCGTCATGGTATCTTCCTTTCTTGGTTTTGCCTGTGCGGGATGCAGACAGGCTAGTTTTGAAAGAAAGATACCCAGCTTGGAAAATAATAAAATTTCCAGCTTTGATGCGAGAAAAAGAAAAAATCTCCGAGTTCTGTACGGACACGGAGATTTTTTAGATTATCTTGTTTTTTCAGCGGATTATAAAATATGAAAGTTCTGTCTTGGCCTGAAAAAATATATCACAGAACTCTGTGTTTTTTGATTTTTAGCGTAGCTCCCGGCTCTTTCTTAGCCAAATTACCCAAGGCCGCTCGGATAGCATCCATGCCCCAACCTTCCAAGGCAAGCGGCGTATTTTCACGCTCCTTTTTGGGGGTATGCAGCAATTTTTGAATATTTGGCTTCAGTTCCGGGAATTTTTTTAACTCTTCTAGAAAAGCATCCTGAATATCCCGTCGTGTGTATTGGGTTCCCTCTCCGGACTCCGCTACAAGCCGGTTTATTACTGGAGCAGCCACTCGCCAAAAAGGTATTCTGTCATTTTCCCGTTTTTCCGCCCTCCTTTCTCGGCCAGGAGCGGTTTGCTGTTTTCGCTGCAAGTCTTCTTTTTCGGTCAAGAGAGTTTCCTTTTCCTGGGTAATCTTAGCGATATCAGTGTTCAGTAAAGAATTGACCGCTTTCAAGTCGATAATATTTTGTTCCAGTTCAGCAATCCGTGCGGAATATGCCGACTTTGTTTTTGGGCCATACTCCGGCAAAAGGCGCTCGTAGTCGCCCATATCCAGGCAAAGCGTCTGCTTTCCTGTGTGGAGTTCAAAAATATCCTTGTCACCAAAAGAAGGGTTGTGAGCAAAAGCATAGTACCGGGCGCGAACAGCCTCTTGCTCTTTTTCAACAAGGGGTAATAACGCTATAAAAACTGGAAGGTTATGCTTGCGGACAAAATCAATACGCTCTCCAGGCTCAACAATGCCGAGTTGCTCCATTGCCCATCGGAACTCCACGGCTTTAGGCAACGTGACTGGCCATGACCAATTGCGTTTTGCTGACCAACGCATAAAGAACCACCCTGAAACGGCACAAAGCAACCCGATAAAAATGATAGCAAAAATCGTTGTTGGATCCCGCGATTCAATCAGTAATTTCAATCCGTTGAATCCCTCTGAAGTGATAATTCCCTGCTGTTCAGCATGTTCCGCGATAGTTATGAAAGAGCCTTTTTCAAACGAATCAAGAATGAGGGTTCCGATGGCGATACTGCCGAAATATGCAAAAACAGTAGCAGCCTTTTGAAGAAGGCCACGCTGAAAAATATTAAGTTTAGTGGAGGCCATTGTAATTCTTCCGGTCTGGGGGTTAAACTGGTAGAATTCGATTGAGTTACGGCAGATATTATGTTTTATCTTCAAGCCGCTCCTCTATTTCCTCAACAGTAGGCAGGCTGGATTTCAGATTGTCCGGCAAGGCTCGGGTAAGCTGGTATTCCGATACACCGATGGGGGCATCAATATTACGCAACGTGTATTCAGCAACAACGCGGTCTTGAGTCAGACAAAGAATCAGACCGATAGTGGGATTGTCCCCTTTCGCGCGCAACAAGTCATCCACAGCGGTACAATAAAAATTAACTTTTCCGGCATGTTCGGGGCGGAACTCGTCATTCTTCAATTCCACGACAACATAGCAGCGTAGTTTCGTATGGTAAAATAACAAGTCCACATAAAAATCACTGTTCCCAACGGTCAAATGGTACTGCCGCCCTAGGAAGGCAAAACCCGCGCCAAGTTCCAAAAGGAATTTTTCCACATGGGCGATAAGTCCAATTTCCAGTTCCTGCTCGTGAAACGGTTCTTCTAGGGTAAGAAAGTCAAACTTATAGGGATCTTTTAGCGTTTCTTGAGCTAGAGCTGATTGTGGAGCGGGCAAGCGCAAGGAAAAATTCGTCACCGCCCGGCCATGACGGGAATAAAGATCCGCCTTGATTTGCGATGCAAGCCAATCTTTGCTCCAGCCATGCTCAAGTGTTTGCTCCATATACCAGACGCGGGCCGCGCGGTCTTTAACGCCTAGCAGGATGACATTGTGCGCCCAAGGCAAACGAAGAATAAAGTCATATATTTTAACTGATTCAGTGTTGGCCGGTAATTTTGCCACCGTCAGTGGCAAAATTGAACCATCCTCTGTGTGGGGCCCTATTTTTGCCACTAACGGCGGCAAAAATTCCAATTCGCGGTATTCACGAAAGAAAGCGAGCATTCTACCTATATTGCGAACGGAAAAGCCTTTGATTTCCGGCAAATCATTACGAATATCCCTTGCGAGTCTCGGAATTACCCCTGCTCCCCAACCTTCCTCTCCCTGCCGTTCCGCAACTATACGTCCCACATCCCAATAGAGGGATAACAATTCGACATTTACAGCCATAGAAGCTCGAAGCTGCCCTTGACGGATACGGTCTGTAATTTCTTTTAATAGTGCCGAATAGTTCATGCGCTCTCACTTTTCGTTTGATGTTTCTTGATACATATTTTTGTTTCTACCGTCTTAGGAGCCTCTTGAAAAGCTGGCGCATTCTCTTTATCTTTTTGCACTGCGGCGAACAGAGCGCTTGCCACGCCGGAAGCCTTTTTCAACGCGTCATCATGCAAATGAGCGTAACGCTGTGTCATCTGTGGACTGGAGTGCGTCAGCAATTTTTGCAGCTCATACATGGACACCTGCCCGGAACTGGCCAGCCACGAGGCAAAGGAATGGCGCAGACCATGCAGGGGACGAAATGATTCTGGTAATCTGGCTTTCTCTTTCACACGCTTGAGCATATCCGTAATATTGCCCCTTGGCTTGTCGTCATACCGACCGGGGAAAACGTAGGGGCTTCTGGTCTGCGGCAGAGCGGTCAGAATAGCCCGTGCCTGGTCATTCATGGGGATGGTCTCCGTTTTGCCTTTCTTAGCCACCGTACCGCGCAAGGTGATGAATCCCCGTTCAAAATCAAGGTCTTCCCATTGCAGATTGAGAAGGGCACTGCGACGCATCCCGGTGAACAGAGCCAGACGCACAAGAGAAGCCAGCGTCTGATCCGCCTCTTCGTCCAATGCTTTCATGAGATTCTGAACCTGTTCCGGGGTAAGGTTTTCCGTGACCTTGTTGTCCACTGTGGGCATGGTGATGCGGAGAGTGCCGGGAATGGAATCAACATAGCCTTTCTGTAAAGCAAAATTCAGTATGCGCTTGACCAATGTCAGAACGTGCTTGACTGTTTGCGGCGATTTGCCCGCTTTCTCCAGCTTCGCGCGAAGCTTGTCTATGTCGTGGATGGTCAGTTCAGGAATGCTTTTCATTCCCAAAGAAGGAGCGATATGAAGGTTGAAGCGGATACGGTCATCCTTGATGGAACGATTGGAACTTTTGGCTTCCTCGAACAGGTTCCACAGCCTGTTAAAACTGTATCGTGATTCTTCGGCCATCTTTGCGGCGCGAACAGCAGCGCGTTTTTCCTCATTGGAGGCATCTTTGCCTTCCATACGCAGTCCACGGATGCTGGCGGTTTGGCGGCAGTCATGTTGTCGCGGTATTGTCCGCCGACTTTTTCCTCAATGAGCTTTCCCTGTTTGCGGTATCGAATGTAATAGACCTTTTCCAGCCCATGCCCTGTGGAACGTGGGACTTCAATAAAATACACGCCTGCATAGCCTACGACCGACTGTCTTTTTCTGCTTGCCATACCGCCTTTGACCTTTTTTGGTGTGTTTTGCCCCACATATACGGGATAAAATGGGCATTAATTCCTTGATAACGGCTGAAATAGCCGTTTTCATCTGCCCCACACTATGCCCCACAAATGGCATAAAGTCCAATCGAAGTCTGCGGCTTTTTAGAAGAAAAAAAGTAAAATAACTATGTGAAATATATACGTTAGTAAAAGTGGGGCAAGGTCTGTCAAAATGGCTGTCACGGCCTTTCACGCCGTCGACAGGGGTTCAAATCCCCTTGGGGACGCCATGTTTAGAGGTTGATGTAATTGGCGTGTGCCAAATTATGTGCCAATTACTTTTTTTGCTGGCTCGAAGGGTAGAACTTTCGAGCCAGTTCTTTTTGCGAAAACGTGATCAAGTTTATCCGGCTGTACGCCCAGACTTTTGATGTATCTTGCCGTGGTGTTTGGATTGTGGTGTCTGAGGACAGCCTGAATGCTTGGGATATCCAAACCGCCATATGCAAGAATGGTCGCCGCAAGGTGTCGTATGGCATGGAACCCAAACGGCTTCACCCCGGCCCGTCTGCAAAGACGTTCCATGAAATGCTGTCGGGCCTTGTATGGCTCGCTGGTGTCTTTATCGTTGACATCCTCCCCCGACTTTAGGCGGGGGAGGATGTCAAATTTTCTTCCTTCGCCCATACCCTGCGCCTCTTGAGAGGCTTCCCATTTTTTGCTTCTTGCTTTGTGGCAAAAGAACATCAATTACAAACGCTTTTTCATAAAGCCGCCGAACTGGTCGGGTACGAAGGCGGGGCCTTTATTTTCATCGATACCGGCGCGACAGGCGCGGGTCTGGAAGCGCCGTTGCACAAAGGGCCGCATTCTTCGGAACTGCGGCCCGGCGGGACGCTTCGCTTCACGGTTATCGACCCGGTGAATGTTTTCCCCGGAGACTACAACAGCGCTTCCCCGTTGTCCCCCGATTATTTTCGGCCGCGCTGGTGGTGGGTTTTGGGGCAGCGCGTGCATTCGTCCCGACTTATCCGGATGGTGGCGAACGAAGTCCCGGTGTTGCTTAAACCGGCCTATAATTTTTTGGGGATTCCGCAGGCGCAAATTTTGTGGGATTACGTGTTGCATTTTCAGGAATGCCGCGCGGCAAGCGCCCGCCTGCTGACAAAATTTTCACTGACTGTTTTCAAAACAAAAATGGACGATATCCTTTTCGCGGCGGGCGGCACGACGGAGCTTGATTCCCGCGTTCGTTACATGATTCAGACCATGAACAACGATGGCGTGCTTGCTGTGGACAAGGAAAGCGAAGACGTGGTTAAGCTGGAAACGCCGCTTTCCGGCGTAACGGACATCGTGCGTCAGTCTCTTGAGTTTCTCGCGGCCCTGAACCGCACGCCGGCGGTCAAGCTTCTTGGGGTCAGTCCTTCAGGGTTCAACGCCACAGGCGAAAGCGATATCCGCAATTACTACGATCATATTGCAAGCCAGCAGGAAAAGGTTCTGCGCGACGGGATTCGCATCGCGCTTGAATGTCTTCAGCTGCACCTTTTCGGAGAAACAGACCCGTCCATAACGTTTGACTTCGCGCCGCTTGGCGAGGAAGACCGGTCGGCGCTGTCGGCTTATCAGAAGTCGCTTGCGGACACGACGGCCGTATACCTTGACCGTCAGGTCATCGCGCCGGAAGAAGCGCGCGCCATGCTCGCGGACGACCCGGACAGCGGATTTTCAAATATCGACCCAAACAGGGTTTTTGAAGACGAAGGCGCGCCGGACGATGAAGACGGCCTTGAAGATGAAAGCGCGCCGTTCAGGGCGGATATTGACGACGTGGACAAGGCCGGGGCCGTGTACGACGGGGCCATGGACGCCGAAGAATGGCGTACAGCAAAAAACGGCAAGCGGTTTCAGGTCGATACTGAGACCGGCGAGATTGTCAAGGGCAATGTGGGACAGAAGCAGGGTGGCTATGCGTCGCGCCCGATAGAATCCACAAAACCGGACATGGCTCGCTACGACGCGCTTTTAGAAGAGTTTAGCGACTATAAAAAAGCGGCCCACGCTTATTTTCGCGAAAACCTGCAAGGCCGCCATGTTGAAGCCCAGACCGACAAAGGACCGGCGCGGGTCTGTTTTACCGGCGGAACATGGCAGGAGCTTAAACGGGATCTGAATCGGGACGGGCTGAAAGCCGAGCTTATTCCGCATATGCCGGACATTATCAGCACGGGACAGTATCAGAAAAACGAGCTCCATAAAAATAGAACCGACAAGGCTATAGCGTTCCACTCCTACAGCAAGGCGGTTGATACTTCGCAGGGGAGGAAGGATGTTGTCGTTGATGTGGTGGAGCGAGAAGAGAATGAACCGCGTTATTCCGC
>CALUUT010000027.1 GCA_944324045.1 uncultured Desulfovibrionaceae bacterium
CGTAGTCGTCGCCGGTGGAGTAGAAGGCCATCAAAGTCGGGGTGAAGTAATCCAGCTTGTAGCCGATCTGAATGTCGAACAACCAGCCTTCACGCTTGGGGTCGTTGGTGCTGCCAAAGCCCATGTCGTTATAGATGTTGGCGCCCTGCTTATAGAAGGAATTCGTGTAGTCAGCGCGATAGCTGCCGTAAATCACGTCGCCCTTCAAAATCCAGTTGTCAAGAGCGGTCACTTCAAGAGCCAAACCGCCCCACCAGAGTCTGCCGTCGTCGCCGATGACCTGATGGCCCTGCGTGTCAGCGCCGGTGGGCAGGTACTGGGAGCTGCTGGCGTGATAGGGGTTGTTCGGGCTGCCGGTGTAATATCCGGAGTTTTTGCCCACCTGGCCGTACATGCCCCAGGGGGTCACGTTGATGATGTCCGTGGTCACGGGCACGGCCAGCATGATCACGTCAACCTTGGAGTTACGCTTTGAGGAGTCGGCGATGGCGCCGTCGCCCTGGTTGGCGAGACGGCTCCAGTGAGCGACCACGGACACGTTCTTGTTGAATTCATACACGGCTTCCAGACCGGCCGCGCGTTCGTCCATGATCATGCTGCCCGTGTACTGGCCTTTAACGGCCTGAGGCGCGCGCATGGGGAAAAGACCCATACGGAGTTTCAGGTTGGTGCCGGGCCAGCGGAAGGACAGGTAGGCTTCCAGGGTGCGCACGTTCACGCCCTGGGTGCCGATGCCGTAACCGGAGTTCGGGCCGGTTCCGGTGCCGTTCACGCCCCAGGACGTGGTGCCGATACGGGCCTGGTAGGTGCCGCGCAGGTTTTCATTGGCGATGGCGTCCAAGCGGAGCTGGATACGGGTGGCGGCCCCGAATTTGTCCTGAGGCAGATCGTTGAATTGCGAATGGTCAGCCCAATAATAACCCATTTCAAAGCTACCGCCCGCTTCAAATTCGATAGCGGAAGCGCCCATGGCGGAGCCCAGCACGAGGCCGGCGGCCACCAAAAGGGAAGCAATCTTTCTCATTTTTTTCCTTCCTTCTTTTACAGTTGGGGAACGCGTAACCTTGTTCATACGCGCTTTCCGGCAAAATGTGGTGGGCCGGGCGGCGCGTTTTCGGAAGACATCCGAAAGGGTCCGGACAAATTTTTGTACTCCCGGACATGACCGCCTTATAGCGCGGTCTTATCTTTATGGCAAGCAAATCCTGCGGAGTTGGTAAAAATTTTTTGTCGAAAGCGCGGGAGAAATCGGCCGCGCCGGGGACGGCATACAGCGTATTATATTGTAAGTTGTTTAAATTACTAGATAATAATAGATATTGCCGATGCGTTTCGTTTACGGCATAACAGCCGGAAAAAAGCGCGCTTTGATTTGCCTTCGCCGGTTGCCGCGCGCATCGGGAAAATCCGGGAAAGGCGCGCGCTGAAAGGGATTGACGCCGTTTGGCGTTTCGTTTGCCGCGTCAGGTCTGGAAGACCGTGCCGGCGTGCAAAAATTTTTATTTTGGAGAGTGACGACATGAGCGATGCGAAGCATCCATCCAATGGCGGCGGCCAGTTTGGATTCGACAAGGAACAATTCAACTATGAAGACCGGTTCGGCGTGGAAAAACGCTCCGCACCGGAAGAGGATAAAAAGGAGCCCGGTCCGGAAGAGGATATGAGGGGGCCCGCTCCCGGCCAGGAAGGAAAGTTCTGTTTTTCCTGCGGAAAGCGGATTAAAAAGGAAGCGGAGATTTGTCCGTATTGCGGGGTGCGGGTCATGACGCCGCCGTCCGCGCCGTCTCCCGCGCCGTCGTCTCAGGGCCGAAACCGGATTGTGGCCGCGCTTTTCGCGCTGTTTCTCGGCGGCCTTGGCATTCACAAATTCTATCTTGGGCAAAAAGGCTGGGGAATTTTGTACCTGATTTTTTGCTGGACGTTTATTCCAAGCATTGCGGCGTTTATCGAATTTATCATGTTGCTGTGCATGTCGGACGCGAAATTCAACGCGCGTTTCAATCCTCAAAGCCATATGGAGAGCTGACGCGAGGCGTCCGCGTCAAAGGGCGGTTTTGCCGGGCGGCCTTTATTGTATGATGCGAAGCCGCGCTTGGTTACAAGAGAAACATATGGGACCGGCGCGGCAATAAAGTTTTTTCGCGGTCTTTTTTTTAAAAAAGGCTGGCCGCGCGGCATCCCGCCGGGCGTTTAAGGCGAAACGTCCGCCGCCGGATGGGGGCGGACGCGGATTGGCGCGCGCAGTTTTTCGGGGTCAGAGCGGGCCGCTTTGAAAATCCGCGCTGTCCAGGATAATGGTGACCGGGCCCCAGTTGGTCAGGCGGATATCCATGTCCGCGCCGAAACTGCCGGTCTTGAGCCGCTCTCCCAGACGAGCACGCATGGTCCGCACCAGCGCGTCATAGGCTGTTTCGGCGATATCCGCGGGCGCCGCCGTATGAAAGGACGGACGTTTTCCTTTCCGGCAGTCCGCGTACAACGTGAATTGCGAAACCAGCAGGATTTCGCCGCCGAAGCTGTCTATATCTTTGTTCATCCGGCCTTCTTCATCCGGGAACACCCGCAGGCCCAGGGCCCTGCGCAGCATCTGTTCCCAGGCGTGTTCCGCTTCTTTTCTGTTTTCCGGCGTCATTTCCCGGGCGCTGTATCCCACAAGAATCACGAAACCGGGGCCGATTGCGGCATGAGGTTGCCCGTTCACATCAAGGCGGGCGTCGCGAACGCGTTGCATGACAAAACGCATGGATGCTCCTGTATGTCTGATTTTTCCGGTCCGCACGCCATCGGGCGGCGAAAGCGCATGTTTTGTCCGCCGGCCCGGATGAGTCCTTTTTGCCCATTTGGGCGATGCGCGTCAAATGTATTCAGGCGGTTCGTCCTTTGCTTTTTTATCGCGGGGCGGCCGGAAAAATTGTATGCGCCTTGAAATTTGCCGGGGGCGTCGCATTGGTCAGTTAAAAAGGTCTGAATGATTAAAATTTCTTATTAAATGCCGTAATAAAATTCATTTCACGAATGGGAGCGCTCAGAATATCCTGGCCGCGTAAACGATATATATATTGATGCAGTCATACGAGATTTGACGGCATTTCTTACCAAAACGCCGCATTTGGATTATTGCGGCCTTTACTTGCCGAGGAGACGTACTATGAGTTTAGCGCAATGTAAAGGAAAGGCGTCCCGCTCCTGGACGACGCGGATTGACGATAAAAAGGCGCGTCTTGCCGCGATAGCTCCCTTCATGACCGGAAAGACCATCCCGACGGACAGCATGGTTGAGGCGCTGGAAGCGTTGATCAGGCCCGCGGACAGAGTCATGCTTGAAAGTTCCCAAAAACAGGCGGACTTTCTTTCCCGTTCGCTGGCCCTGGTCAATCCGCGGGTCATTCATGATCTGCATATCGTTATTATGGCTATCGGACGTTCCGAGCATCTGGATATTTTTGAAAAAGGCATCGCCAAAAAAATTGATTTCAGTTTCGCCGGTCCCCAGAGTCATAGGGTTTATGAACTCATCAACAGGGGGATTTTGGAGATCGGGGCCATACATACCTATGTCGAGCTTGCATCGCGCCTGTTTGTGGACCTGACTCCAAAAGTGTGTTTGGTGAGCGCGGAATATGCCGACAGGGAGGGCAATCTTTATACCGGCGCGAACACCGAGGATACGCCGGCCATTGTCGAGGCCACGGCGTTCAGCAACGGCATTGTCGTGGTTCAGGTCAATGAAATCGTCGAGAAGCTGCCGCGTGTGGATATCCCCGGCGGCTGGGTCGACGTCATCGTAAAGGCGGACCGTCCGTTTGCCCTGGAGCCCATTCAGACGCGCGACCCCAAAGATATCACGGAACTTCAGATTCTTACGGCCATGATGATCATCAAGGGGATTTACGCGCCCCATAAGGTCACGAAGCTAAATCACGGCGTAGGATTTTCCACGGCCGCGGTTGAATTGCTGCTTCCCACATATGGAGAAAAACTTGGCCTTAAAGGGAAAATCTGCCGAAACTGGGTTCTCAACCCTCAGCCGACGCTTATTCCGGCCATTGAAAGCGGCTGGGTGGAAAGCATTCACAGTTTCGGCAATGAAGACGGCATGCAGGAATACATCAGGGCCCGTCCGGATATCTTTTTCACGGGGCACGACGGCAGCCTGCGCTCCAACAGGGCGTTCTGTCAGCTTGCCGGTCATTACGCCGTGGACTGTTTTTCCGGCTCCACCCTGCAGATAGACCCGGACGGCAACACCTCGACGGTCACGCTGGGAAGAATCGCCGGTTTCGGCGGAGCGCCGAACCTTGGCTCCGACGCGCGGGGACGGCGGCACAGTTCTCCCACCTGGCTGTCCGCTCTGACCGCCAATGGCCCGACGGCCCACGGCAGAAAGCTGGTCGTGCAGATTGTGGAGACCTTCAAGGCCGGCGGAGTGCCGACGTTTGTGCCTGTGCTTGATGCGGTGCGGGTGGGCAAGGAAGCGGGGCTGCCCGTGGCGCCCATTATGATTTACGGCGAAGACTGCACCCATATAGTCACGGAACAGGGAATCGCCTATCTCTACAAATCCGATTCGCCGGAAGAGCGCCGGGAAATACTGGCTTCCGTGGCGGGCGTGACCAGCGTCGGGCTGTCGGTGAAGCCCGGACGGGTCAGGGAGCTTCGCGAAGCGGGAAAGGTCGCCTATCCTGAAGATCTGGGGATTCATCGCGGCGAAGCCAGGCGCTCTTTGCTTTCCGCAAGCAGTATGAAGGAGCTTGCGGACTGGTCCGGAAATCTCTATCAGCCGCCTGCACGGTTCGTAAACTGGTAGGCGTTGGTCATCTAAAAAAACGGCGGAATGTTTCCGCCGTTTTTTTATGGCGTCGTTTTGGGCGTTATGGCGCGTGTCCTTTCAGAAAAGGAGAAGGAAACGCGCCTTTCTCAACAATGGCCTTATAGCATTCAGGGGCGGTGTCGCCTTCGGTGTTGATTAAAAGAATGACCGCGTCGCGCGTCAGCCGCATTCGCGCGCGCAGTGCGGCAAAAGAAGGCATAGTCATGATATGCAGCAACAGGCCGAGCGTGACGGCCCCGGATTCGCCGGAAATGATTTCGGGGTCTCCCGGCAACGGACGCGCATACGCCCGCATGCCTTCAGCCGCCACATAATCGGGGCAGGAAAAGTAATACCCCGCGAAATCGCGCAGCACCGGCCAGGTTATGGGGCACGGCTCGCCGCAGTTCAGTCCGGCCATAATCGTCGAGCCGTCGGCCCTGACAGCCAGGGGTTTGCCGTTTCCATATTTTGCCGAAGCATGGATACAGGCGGCGGAAGCGGGTTCGACTATGGAAAAAACCGGCCTTGAGCGCGCGTCCGTGTCCGCAAGGCAGCCAAGGATTCCGCCGGCCATGGACCCGACCCCGGCCTGAAGAAAAACATGGGTTGGGCTGGAAACGCCGTTTTGCGCCATCTGTTCCAGGGCTTCCGCGGCCAATGTCGTATATCCCTGAATAATCCATGTCGGGACTGTTTCATACCCTGTCCATGACGTGTCCTGAATCAGGGTCCATCCGTTGCGCGCCGCGTCCGAAGCCGCCAGACGGACCGTATCGTCATAGGAACAGTCCGTGACGCGAACCACGGCGCGCTCAATCCGTTCTATGGCGCGAACCCGTTCGGGCTACGAGCCCCTGGGCATATAAATCGTCGCCTTGCATCCAAGCAGGCTCGCGGCCCAGGCGACGCCCTTGCCGTGATTGCCGTCCGTGGCCGTGACGACCATCATGTCCGCAAGCGTTTTTTTAAAGGACTCTTTTTGCAGCGTTGCAAATGTGGACGTCCGGGGCTCAAGACCGAATGCGTCGCACAGGCTCCTGAAAAGCGCGTAGCTTCCCCCCAATCCTTTGAATGCGTTCAGTCCAAACCGTTTTGATTCGTCTTTGATAAAAATTTTTGAAACCCCAAGG
>CALUUT010000028.1 GCA_944324045.1 uncultured Desulfovibrionaceae bacterium
TTTGCCTGGGGCTCATGCTGGGCTGCGCATCCGCCAGCCATGCCGCCGGCGCTGAAACCACCGCAACGACAACGAAGGAGACGACCATGAACGACGCCTACGGACCCTTCCCGCGCGGCGAGGCCAATACGGCCTATGCCCAGTATTTTATCGGGACAAGCTATCTGAACATGCTGTCCACAGAAGGCGTATCTATCGGAAACGTGACGTTTGAACCCGGCTGCCGGAACAACTGGCATATTCACCAGGCGGCCAAGGGCGGCGGACAAATTCTGCTCTGCACTGCCGGGCGCGGCTGGTATCAGGAATGGGGAAAGCCGGCCCGCGAACTGCGTCCCGGCGATGTGGTGACCATTCCGGCCGGCGTCAAGCACTGGCACGGCGCGGCCAAAGACAGTTGGTTCGTGCACCTTGCCGTTGCGGTGCCTGGCGAAAAGACGAGCAACGAATGGCTGGAGCCGGTTTCCGCGAAAGAGTACGACGCGCTTCCGTAAATTTCTGCTCCGCTTTTCGCAATTCATGAGGGGAACCTGGAAATGTCCATCCGCAAAAGGAGCAGGACAACCCCTTCCACAAACACCAGGGACGTCCATTTAAAAACCTGCGACAAGGCCGCAAGTCCGGACAAAGCGCGCGCTTTGCTGAACGCGGCGAAACGCTCCGGCTTGCGGCAGAGCGCCGCCGCGACCGGCGGCGTCCTATTTGGCCAATGAGGAACCGGCAAAAATCACAACCGGCTAAAGCGCATTACTGTCGTCAGCGCCCGCTCTCCCGAAAACAGGAGCAATGGACCGGCCGACAGCGGGAAAAATGCAAAAAATCCGGAGGATTGCAATGCAATACAGAACATTCGGAAAAACAGGCGAAAAGGTTTCCGTACTGGGGTTCGGCATGATGCGCTTGCCCACTGTGGGCGGCGACTACGGCAAGATAGACGAAACAGCGGCCATGAAACTGGTGCGCCACGCCGTCGATAACGGCCTGAACTATGTCGACACCAGTTGGCCGTATCACAGCACGTCCCTGACGGAAGGCGGCGCCAGCGAACCCTTTGTAGGCAAGGCGCTCAAGGAAATAGGCCGCGACAAGGCGTTCATCGCCACCAAGCTGCCCATCTGGGCCGTCCAGTCCCGCGCGGATATGGACGCCTATCTGAATAAACAGTTGAAACGCCTGCAAACGGACTATGTTGATTTCTACCTGGTGCACAATATTACAGAGCCTACCTGGAGAAACATCATCCGTCATGATCTGCGTGATTTTCTGGACAGCGTTCTGCAAAGCGGCAAGGTGCGCCATGTGGGTTTTTCCTTCCACGATACGCCCGCGCTTTTCCAGGAAGTGCTGGACTATTACGATTTTTCGTTCTGCCAGCATATCTGCAATTACCACGACGTCAATTATCAGGCCGGCCTGAACGGCATTCGCAAGGCGTTCCATCGGGGCCTGGGCTTTGTGGCCATGGAGCCTCTGCTGGGCGGCATGCTGGCCGACCAGTTGCCTCAGGAGGCCCTGGACATTTTCGCCGCCGCAGCCCCGCGGCATGGGCCTTGCGCTGGGTATGGGATCAGCCGGAAGTCAGCCTGCTGTTAAGCGGCATGAACTCCATGGAACAGTTGGAGGAAAACCTGCGCCTGGCCGACGAATCGGCAACGCCGCTGACCGATGAAGAACTTGCGGCTACGGACAAGGTGCGCGCATTGCTCAAGGCGAAAGGCGATATCCCCTGTACGGAATGCGGACAGTGTTCCTGCCCCAAGGGCGTGAATATTCCCGATTGCTTTGCGGTCTACAACGCCAATCGCGCCTTCAACGTCATTCATATCAGCCAGTTGAACTACGGCATGGCGCTTAAAGGCACGGGACATGAGGCGGAAGTCTGCGACGGCTGCGGCCGGTGCGCCAATCAGTGCCCGCAGGGTCTGAATATCCCCCTGCAACTGCGCAAAGTGGCGAGACGCTTCGCCCATGTCCGGTGCGGCTGGTGACGCGCAAGGCGCTGCCACACGGCATGACTTTATACCCGAATGGCAAACCTGGCCGCCGGCGCGCTGTTTTCACAAAAAACGCCGCGCCGGCGGTCGTTTTTCGGGCTTCTCAATGGAGAAGAACCGTGGATAAGAAAAAAAACGGCGTGTCCCGCAGGGAATTTCTTGCAACAACGACGCTTGCGGCCGGCGACGCCGCGCCCATGACGGCAGCCGCGCCTCATGAGACGGCGCGCGCCGCCGCATCCGACGACAGTCTCAACGGCGTCTGCGATATTCATATCCACGCCTCGCCTGATTCGCGCCCGCGTTCCATCACCGAGCTTGGCTTTGCCCGCACGGCGCAACAGGCGGGCTATCGCGCAATCATGTACAAATCCAACGACTGGAGCTGTCATGACCGGGCTTTTCTCATCAGGGAGGCGCTGCCCGGCTTTGACGTCTTCGGCAGCCTGATCATGAACAGACTGCTGGGAGACAGGGTCAATGTTCATGCGGCAAAACAGGCGCTCAAAACCACAGGCAATCTCTGCCGCTGCATCTGGATGCCCACGCTGGACGCGGCCTATCACTGCGCGCGGGAAAAACGGGGCAAGGGCATTCCCGTTCTGGACGATTCCGGCCGCGTGCTGCCCGAAGTGACGCGCGTTATGGAACTCTGCGCTGAAGCGGACATCATTTTCGCCACCGGACACTGCTCCCCGGCGGAAAGCCTGATGCTGGCCCGCAGGGCGCGCGAAGTCGGGGTCGGCAAGTTTGTGGTCACGCACGTCAACTCCCTGATATGGACCATGACGCCTGACCAGATACGGCAGACGGCGGATATGGGCGGCTTTGTGGAACTGTGCTGCCTGCCCTGCTTCTGGGGGCCGGGAACGGCCATGCCGCAATACCCGGCCATGAGCATGAACGCCTTTATCGACTTCGCCCGCATTGTTCCGGAACGCGCCTTCATTTCCACAGACATGGGGCAGGCGGGCTTGCCCACTCCCCTGGAAGGGATGCGCGCCGCAATCGCCGCGCTGCTTGCATCCGGCTTGCCCAAGGCGCAGGTGGACATGATGGTCAAAGAAACCCCCGCCCGGCTCGTGGGGCTGAAAGCATAGCAAAACGCGACGTCGCCTGAAGGAAACGGCTCCACGGCGCGTTTGAGCCATGTCGCCCCAAGAATGCCCTAAACCTTGCGCGCCGCAAGCTAAACGGGAGACGGCGCGCACACGACGCCGTCTCCCGTTTTTTGGAGAGAAAGAGCATGGGAGAGAGAGAATCCCACACCACCCCGAAGAAAGACATATCTGATTTTTGAGAAGACCCTTTTTAACAAACGCCGTGCTTGCGCCATAACGGGAAGGCGGCCCGCCGCAGCTCCCGGGGACCCCGGCCGCGCGCCCGGCGTCTTCTCAGGCCGCACGGCCGTAGCCGTTTAAAACCGATAGTAGAATCCGGTGAAAAGGCTGTAGGCGTTTTTAGAGCTCAGCGCGTGGCTGCCCGCAGGCTCGTGAGCCGTATCCCTGTCCATAATGATATAGCCAAGCTCAACCCACAACCCCATATTTTCGTATAGTTTGTATTCATGGTTGAAGTTGAACTCCCAGGCGCTGTCGTCCCGGCCCAGATACCAGGGGTCCGCGGCATGGCCGCGTCTGGCCCAGTCTTCGAGAATCTCGTTGTCGTTTGTGCCGCGCAGATACAAAACCCGAAACGCGGAAGTCAGCCTGTCAATGAACCGGATATCCTCAAGGGCCAGCATGACGCCCCACATGCCGGCATATCCTTGCGCGCACATCAGCTTTCTGTCGATGCCGTCCGAAGTGGCCGCGATGCTGTTTGTGCCGCCAAGACTGGTCCAGCCGCCCAGATTGGAAATAACGGGAAGCCGCCCGCTTTCGTTGTTTTTAAGGTCGCCGGCGTCGTCGCCCGTGGAATAAAACGCCATGAGCGTGGGCGTAAAATAGTCCATCTTGTAGCCGACTTGCAGGTCAAACATCCAGCCCGCGCGTTTGGGGTCGCCGGTACGGTCGTAGAGCGAGTCGGCGTGCGCGTCGCCCATGCCGGCGGCGTCGTAATCCGCGCTGTAATGACCGTAAATCACATCGCCTTTCAGTATCCAGTCGTTAAGCGCCTTGATATCCATGGCCAGGCCGCCCCACCATATTCTGCCGTCCTTGCCGTGCGCCGCCTGCGCGGTGTCCGGCAGGTTGGGCAGGAAGTTTTCCGAATTCAGATAATACGGAGAATTGCCGACGTTGAACTTGGCGTTTCTTCCAACCATGCCGTACATGCCCCATGGCGTGACGTCGATTGCCTCGGTTTTCACGGGCACGGCCAGCAGGATCAGATCCATCTTGGAATGCCGGCGCGAGGTCTCCGTATTGGACAAAACGCCGTCGCCGTCATTATCCAGGCGCATCCAGTGTGCAATCACAGACACGTTCTTGTTCAATTCATAGGTGGCCTCAAGGCCGGCCGCGCGTTCCATCATGACGATGCTGTCCGTATATTTTCCCTTTACGGCCTGAGGCGCGCTCATGGGCATAAGCCCCATACGGAATTTCAAGTTCGTGCCCGGCCAGCGAAACGAAAGATACGCTTCAAGAGTCCGCACGTTCACCCCCTGCGTGCCGATGCCGAAACCGGAACTGGGCCCGATTCCATCGCCGCCGTTGCGGCCCCAGGGCGTGGTGCCGACACGCATCTGATATACGCCGCGCAGATTTTCATTGGCAATGGCATCCAGGCGGAGCTGAATTCGGGTGGCGGCCCCGAATCTGTCCTGGGGTTGATTGGTGAACGCGCTGTGATTGGCATAGTAGTAGCCCATCTCAAAACTTCCGCCGGCCTTGAAATCCACGGCCAAAGCTTCGGCGGCCAGGCCAAGGGTCATGCCCATGGCAACCAAAAAAGAGGCAATCTTCTTCATAATCCTTCCCTTTTCCGCAAACCGTGTTGCGTATTTCCTTCAGATTTGGATACTCCGCCCGAAGAAGGGAAAAAGGCGCGCGGCCTTTTTCCCTGAAAGCGCGCCCTAGCGTTGCGCCTTTTCTTCCGGGGTTTTGATGCTCTTTGGCATGGAAAGCGCAAACAACGCGGAAAGGATGAAGGAGCCGCCCGCGATCATCAGCGACGCCCGGTAATTGCCCGTGGCGTCCTTTAAATATCCGCCCAGAAAGGAACCGATGAACGGCCCGGAGCCCATGACGAGCAACGTGGCCAGACCCCAGATTTTACCAAGCGTTCTGCGGCCGTAGATGGAGCCCACATAGCCGACGGTGCCGCCGGGAACCACGGCCCAGTATATGGCGAAAAGCACGCAGGCGATAACGCCGACTGCAAGCGCCCCGGTGCTTTCCTGCACAAAAAGCAGGGCGACCGCTATCGCGCCCACCAAAGGCGCGCCAAACAGCATGGTCTTGCGGCCCTTGGGCTCATTGCCGGACCACACCACAACCTTGTCCGCAAGAGCGCCCAGAAGAGGCATGGTGAAAATGCCGCAAAACCCTATGACCATATACATGTTGGCCGCGGTCGAGGCTTCAAGCTTCAAATCCATAATCCAGTAGGAAACGATCTGGGTCCAGATGAGAAATTCCGCAATCATGGAAAAAAACAGACAGAAAATGCCGGCCCAAAGCGGATAGCTGCTGAAGGCCTGTCCCAAAGACCACAGATATTCCGGAGCGGCCGCGCGGGCCGCTCCAGCGGAAAGCGGCGCGGCGCCTTTGGGCTGCATGCCATAGGATTCCGGACCCTTTTTGGCGAAAAACGCGGCGATCAGCATCAGCACCAGCGTCATGCCGCCAAGCGCAAAGGCGCAGGTGCGCCACGCGCTGGCCTCTTGATGGGAAGCGAGATAGGATTTAATGATAAAGGTGAGAATAAGCTGACCAAGAGGCGCACCTGCAAAGGCAAAGCCGAACGCTTTGGCGTAGCTGTTGCCGATATACCATTTACGCACGGAAATAGTGGAAGACACCCAAAGCATCCCGCAGCACACGCCGCCAAGCACCCCAAAAGCGAAAAAGTACAAGGGAATGCTGTATACCGTGCCGGTCACGACAAAGCCAAGACAACCAAACACCGCGGCAATGGTGAAGGTCAATTTGGTGCCGAATTTGTCAAGAAGCATCCCGGAAATAAAAGCGGCAATCGCATACACCGTCATCATGATGGAGAAGCCAAGAGAGGTCTGCGCCCCGGTCCAACCCATTTCCGCCTGCATGGGACCTTTAAGAATCGCAAAAATCGACCGGTAGGCGAACAGAACAAAAATCGCCAGAAACGATGCGAAAACAACGCTTTTGCCATACGAACCCTGGTTGGCATTCGACATGAAACCCTTCCTCTGTTAGATGTTGAAAAAAGAAACTATGCTTTCAGTTTCCACTGTTCCCATCTTGGAAGGCAGCGCCGGCAGGCTTTTTCATTTGCGAACGCCTGCACTGGAACGCGCTACAGCTTCTCCCCCATGAATGCGGAAACGAGGGATGACGCCTCTTTCAGGCTCTCCATATCCAGTATGGTTATTTTTTTCCCTTTTTTGGCAATAAGCCCGTTTCCAATCATTTTTTTCAAAATATAAAAATAGTTTCTTGAACTTATATTCAGCTTCAGGCAAAGATACTCATCATTTAAAAGAACATCGTTATTTTCATCTGAAGTGCTTATAAGATAATATGCCAAGAGTTCATCATACTTAAATAAATCTCTCGACATGGCTATCTTGTACATTCTGTACAATCTGTCTGTTGTTTTTTTGTAAAAATACAGTTTGAACTGAGGATCGCGAAACAGTTCCGGCAAGTATCGCGTCAGATCAAACATTCTGCATTTTTTGTCCGCAACTGCTTCGCAATAAAAATTGTAATTGCGCATCTGCGAAAATTTTCCGATGAAGTCGCCGGGAGCCAGTTCGTCAATCAAAAACCGTCTTCCATTGAAGGCATGGGAATAAACGATGACCTCTCCTTCAAGAATGTAATAGATGGAAATGACCTCAACCGCTTCTGCGGGAACGATGATTTCACCTTTATCAAATGTTACGCGCGGGAATTTCTGCAAATAGTCATCCGACAAGTGGGAATAGATATCCAGCTTCATGATGCTGCAACTCCAGTGTTTCAAAAATACAGGTCAATCATCCCTTGCACGGAGCTTCCGTCAAGAAATATCTGGGAGTCTATACATCATTTTCAACCCCAACGCATTCGCAAATGCATCAAGCCGGCGTGCGCGCACGCCATGCGCCATGACGCGCATCCGCACTTTGAGCCGATTCAGTTTCATCTCTTGGCCATGGGAATATTTCTCTTACCCATATGCCGCTCTTTAAATGCGCATACCGCTTTACCAGTTTGAGCGTACGCGATTAACTCAATGTATTTTACTGCAAATTGCATAAAATTTGATTTTTTAATGAAAATATAGATACAAAATTATATGCATTTTAATCTCAATATACTAATTTTACATTGAAAAAATAAATGCGGATGCCGGTCGTTGCGACCGTGCAATCCGCATTATCAATAATATTTACAGTCTATTTTTAACTGGCGAAATCCAGCTCCGAACGGGAAATCAGCTCGTTCTGCGTGACCTCGCTCAAGTCTGTCCAGTAGGCGCTGTATCCGGCGACGCGCACAATCAGGTCGCGATACTTTTCCGGCTCTTCTTTGGCCGCGATCATTTGCGCGCGGCTCATGACGTTGAACTGAATGTGCTTGCCCTTGTAGTCTTCAAAATAGGTCTTGATCAGCGCGGCCAGATGGTCGCGCCCTTCCGGGGTGCTCAGCGCGGCCGGGGTGAAGCGCATGTTGAACAGCACGCCGTGAAGGTCGATCTGGTCGATGCGGCCAGCGGAGTTGATGACCGCGGTCGGTCCGTTCACGTCCGTGGACTGCACCGGCGACACCCCGCCGTCGGCCATGGCGACAAAAGCTTCGCGGCCGCTGGGCAACGCGCCGCACTTTGCGCCGCAACCGGCATGGAAGCCGATGGAATGCGGCGCCACTTCAAAATGACCGCCGTACGCGCCTGGCAAAGTGAACCAGATTTTCTTGAGCATCAGATAGATATCGTTCAGCAGATTGTCCACTTCGGGTATGTCGTTGCCGAATTTGGGCATGGCCAGCATCTTGGCGCGCAGTTCCTCATGGCCTTCCCAGTTCTTTGCCAGAGCGTCCAGAAGTTCTTCCCGGCTGCAAACCGGGTTGTCGCAGAATATGGCGTTTTTGAGCACATACAGGTCGTTGGCCACGTCCTGCACCCCGACCGGCACGATATACTGCACGCAGTCGTTATGCACGGCCCCGCCAAGACTCGTCACCTTGCCGCGCTTGATGCAGTCGTCGGTAAAGGCCGACATCATGATATCCGGGAAGGATTCAATGTGCTGAATGCGGCAGGCGTTGCTGCCGTGCGCGGCGAACTTCGCCCAATAGACGCTCTGGGCTTCAAAGGCCTTCATGAACTCGTCGTAGTCCTTCATCTTGAGAAAATCGCCGGTTTCAGGGCCAAGCTGTTCCTGGGTGCGCCAGTCGAATCCGTTGCGCAGCGTCAGCTCAAGAATCTTCCCGTAATTGGTGACCAGCGGCCAGACCGAGCTTTGCTTGCCGGGCACATGGTGCAAAACGCAGCCGCCGATTGCGTAATCGCGCGCTTCTTCAAGGGTGTAGCCGCGCGCGAGCAGATACATGATGCTGGCGTCGTCGTTGAAGAACGCGGGAAAGCCCATGCCCATGGCGACCACTTCCAGGGCCCGCTTCATGAACTTTCTGTTCAGGCGCGGATGCCAGCGAATCGAAAGCGTCGGGTGCGTGGTTCTGACCCGGGCCGCGGCTTCAAGCCAGAGGAACGACAACTCATTGGTGGCGTCATGACCGAACACAGGATCCACGCCGCCGATAACGCAGTTGTGGAAATGCGATTCCGCGCTCACGTTCGGCACCATGACGTCGGGCCAGAACTGCCGCTTGCCCATGGTGATGACGCGGAAGCACTCAAGAAGCTGAGTGGCGTATTCCGTATCGATCTTCCCGGATTCCATGTCGGCCTTGAACGTGGGATAGAGGAACTGGTCAACGCGGCCAAAGCCCATGCCGTAAGTGCGGGTATCCCAATACACCATCAGAATGCCGAACTGGAACGACTGCAGGGCGTCCTGGAAGGTTTCAGCCGGGAACTCGGGAACGCGGTCGCACACCCGGGCGATTTCTTCCAGCTCGGACTTGCGTTTCGGATTCGTTTCAGCGGCGGCTTTTTCCCGGGCGAGCGCGGCGTAGCGATGCGCATAGTCGATGCCGGCAAGCAGCATGGTCTTAAGGCCAATTAAAAACTCGTGAGCGCGGTAATCGTCGTCCGTGATGATTTCAAGGGTTTCCAGACGGGCGTCGATATCAGCGACCAGCCCGCGAACGCCCTTGGTCACAATGCGCGCGATATCGGGCACATTCCACGCCTTTTCCGCATACATCTCAGAGATGGTGTTCGATATCCAGGCGTTCGCTTCGCTGACCTTGTGCTCAAAAGCCGCCTGTTCAGGGCCGATGAATTTAAGCCACATTTCCTTGCCGCCGATATTGCGCCAGTAGTGGGAAATTTCCTTGGCCTGCTGGGCTTCGGCTTCATTTTCAAAGGCATAGAACTTGCCGCTGCCCTTCCAGCCGTACTTATCGACATAATCGGCGACCCAGGCGGCGGCCAGATCGGGATACCATTCCGGGCCCATGGGCTTTGCGCAGTAGTCGCCGACAAGCAACTGATCGTCTTCTATCCGGATGGGCACCTCTTTCAGAATCTTGGCAATGGCGAAACCGCGCTTGCGGTAGAACGAATAGCCTTCGTACTCCTTGTACGCATCGGTTATCAGCTGGGCGCGGGCCAGAGAAATGGTCTGCGTGTAGCGCAGAGGATTCAGACGGTCCCAGATGACGGAGCCGCGGGTTTTTTCTTTAAATTCCTGATAATCAACTTTTCCTGTGGACATAGTGCGTTCTCCTGTTTTGAAATTGCGCTTCGGGGTCAATAAGCCATATCCCCGAAATCCTGTGATGGAGGTCGAGCCTTTTCTTGAAATATCCCGGCCGGCGGCTTACACCGCCGCAAGACTCTCGTTTAATTCCTTTATATAGGCGTCGGACTGGCGCTGATAGCTGGGACGCTCCCCCTGATAATCCATGCGCGCATATTTCTCTTCGCCCAGATTGTTGTAGGCAAGCAGCCTTACATGTTCGGCCGGGTTCAATCCCAGTTCATACTTCACAAAGCGGGCAATGGCCCTGATATCCTCAACGCTGTCGTTGAAGCCTGGAATAAGCGGCGTTCTGAAAAGAATCGCCTTCTTTTCTCCAACCAGATTCCGGGCATTCTCAAGAATGAGCGCGTTGGATACGCCGGTCCCTTTTTTGTGTCTTTCCTCATCCATAACCTTCAGATCAAAAAGAACATAATCAGCATGATCCGTAATCATTTTGACGGTCTGCCAGGCAAAGGCGCCCGTAATCTCAACCGCGGTATTGATTCCCTCTTCATGAGCGGCGCGCAGCAGCGCAACGGAAAACCCCGGCTGCATCTCGCAGTCCCCGCCGGAAAGCGTTATGCCGCCGCCTGAGTTGTCATATATGGCCATATCCTTGGCGACCACGTCCATAATTTCCTGAACCGTCATGATCTTGCCCTGGATATCGCGCGCCCCGGCCAGACAGGCCGCAACGCAGGCCCCGCAAAGCGCGCAGCGCGAACGCTCAATCCGGACTTCTCCCTCGACCATGCTGTTGGCCTGATGCGGGCAGGCCGCAATGCAGCGGCCGCAGCGGGTGCAGCGATCCTTTTTGAACATGAGCACGGGCTTGACGCTTCGCGACTCAGGGTTCTGACACCAAAAGCAGTGCAAGGGACACCCTTTCAAAAAGACGACCGTGCGTATTCCCGGCCCGTCATGCGTGGAATACCTCTGGATATTAAAGACCCATCCTTTTGTTTCGCCTGTCTCTCCAAGAACTGTCATGGCTGGCAACTCGCTCGCTAAAGATTGAATTTTCATAGCATCAGAAAAATACAAATACATTTTTTAAGCAAAACATACCTGTAAACAATATGCAAACTTCATAATACGCATATAATTCATTTACATAGTGTTATTATTGCTGCACGGCATATGCAAAATGCCGCAAATATGTTTTCTATTTGTCCTTGTGTAGTCATCATATGTAAACAAAAGCTCCGCCGACACTGCAAATTGCATGAAAAACAAAAAAATTTGCGTCTCGCGCATCCATGCGCTTGCAGGCGATTCGCCATATTTTCATAATGATATCAATTTGATGCAATAAGAGGTCACAAACGGCGGCAAGAAAAGCCCGGACTTCGGCCCATCTTTTTTTACGGGAATCCCCCAAAAAAAAACGGCGGAACAGGCTATGGCCTGTTCCGCCGGAACATCTGAAACGTAAAAGGAAAGGCGCACGCCCTCATTTCAGGGGTCGCCCTCTCTTTTCCCTCAACTTCACGCGCCCGCTGTTTTCTCGGGTTTTTCCTTCGGCCGCCGGACGCGCTTTGGCATGGAAAGCGCGAACAACGCGGAAAGAATGAAGGAGCCGCCCGCGATCATCAGCGACGCGCGGTAATTGCCTGTGGCGTCCTTTAAATATCCGCCCAGAAAGGAGCCGATGAACGGCCCTGAGCCCATGACGAGCAAAACGACAAGCCCCCATATCCGCCCAAGGGTTCTGCGGCCGTAAATGGCGCCCACATACCCCGCGGTACAGCCGGGAACCACGGCCCAGTATATGGCGAAAAGCACGCAGGCCGCGACCCCGATTGCAAGAGAGGCAAAGGCGGCCTGCGCCAAAAGCAGGGCCACGGCCGCCGCGCCCACCAAAGGCGCGCCAAACAGCATGGTCTTGCGGCCCTTCGGCTCATTGCCAAGCCATGCCACAACCTTGTCCGCAAGGATGCCCAAGAGGGGCATGGTGAAGATGCCGCAAAAACCAATAATCAGATACATATTGGCTGCGGTCGAAGGAGTTATCTTCAAATCCGCAATCCAGTAGGACACAATTTGGGTCCAGATAAGAAATTCCGCAAGCATGGAAAACAGGAAACAGAACATGCCCGCCCACAGAGGATAGCTGGAAAAGGCCCCGCCAAGGGACCATATTTCTTCCTGGACAGGACTCTTTGCCTCAGGCTCAGAGGCAAAGGCCTCGCCGATAGGCCGCATCCCGTAGTGTTCCGGTCCTTTTTTGGTGAAAAACGCGGCGAGCAGCATAAGCGCCAGCGTCATGCCGCCAAGGGCAAAGGCGCAGACGCGCCATGCGCCGGCCTCAGAATGAGAGGCAAGATAGGATTTGATGATAAAGGTCAGAACAAGCTGGCCAAGAGGCGCGCCCGCGTATGCGATTCCGTACATCTTCGCATAGCGATTGCCGATGTGCCACTTGCGCACGGAAATGGTGGAAGACACCCCAATCATGCCGCAGCAAATGCCGCCAAGCGCGCCAAAAGCAAAAAAATACAACGGAAGGCTGTGTCCGCCGCCGGTCGCGGCAAACCCCAAAGCGCCGAATACGGCGGCAATCGCAAAGGTCAGTCTGGCGCCGAACCGGTCCAGAAGCATCCCGGAAATAAAGGCGACAACGGCATAGACCGTCATCATGATGGAAAAGCCAAGCGACGTCTGCGCTCCGGTCCAGCCATTTTCCGCCTGCATGGGCTCTTTGAGAATCGCGAACACCGCGCGATAGGCGTACAGAACAAAAATCGCCAGAAATGCTGCAAAAACAACGCTTCTGCCATATGAATTTCGCCTGGCGTCCGGCATGTTCCCTTCCTCCGCTTTCTGAAAATATCGCGTTCAGTCCATCCCCGCGAGTATTTAAAAAATAAGCGGCTAAGCCGTGCGAATCCAGATACATTTTCATTAAAATATTGCCTGATTTCACCGCCGGGCCTTGCGAGCGCCCCCTCGTCACGCCTGAAAAACCGCGGCAGCGCCCTTCGCGCTTTTGCGGACTTGCGTTCAGACCGGGTTGCAGCCCGGGCGCTTCCCACCGGCCACCCCGCCCAAAAAACGCTCTGGCGGGGCTCTGTCCGGCCTCACGGCCTTCGCTCTGCAAAGGAAACACGCTTAAAAAAACGACGGAACAGGTTATGACCTGCTCCGCCGGAACATCTGAAACGCAAAGAAGAATGCCGCCCGTTCACATTTTCTTGCCTGCTTTCAGCAACGCATAAAGCGACGTACGCGATATGCCAAGTCTTTGCGCCGCCAGACGTTTGTTGCCGCCGGCCTTTTTCAC
>CALUUT010000029.1 GCA_944324045.1 uncultured Desulfovibrionaceae bacterium
ATCATTGTTGCTCATAAAAAACGTCCTTTACAGTCAATAGGATTCATAGATCAGCGTTCCTGTGCGCCCGACCGCCCTGCATGACGGAACGCGCCCGGACGGCGCGCCGGCGCGTTTCTCCCCGGCATGCGCCGCGCATGAACCGGAAGAGACTTCGCACGGTCCGGAAGGGACTGCGCATGGTCCGGCCGGGGCCGCGCCGCTGCCCGGACATGCGGGTCCGGATGTTTTTTTCGGGCGCGCGCGGCGGCGCGTCTCAGGCGCTTTTTTAGCCGGCGACGCCGCGCACTGCGCCGGTTCATTGGCATTGGACATTTCAGGCATGAACGGCATCCTCCATATTGCGCGCCGTATCGCGCGCCGCATCCGCAGGCGCGAACGACGCCCCTGCGCCGGCGCGCGCCGCGGCCCCAATCTGGCGCAGGGTTTCCGGTCCCAGTTTTTCCACCAGAGCGCTCATCTGCGCCTCTTCTCTGGCCGCGGCCTGTTCCTGGGCCAGCTCTTCAGCGTCCTTGACCAGGCCCTCAGTCGGGATGCCGATGGAAGAAGCCAGCCGCACCAGGGCGTTTTGCGGGCTGACCATGGAAAAGAATTCCGCTCCGAACAGGGCTGTTCCGGTCTGGAGAAACTCCACGAGCTTCGCCTTGTCGTTGCCTCGTCCGAGGGCCTCAAACCCCGTGACCACCGAAGGCTGAACCACGCCCTTGGGCAGTTTGGGGATGCGCCCGGCGGCCGCGAGAGCATCCATGCGGCTGTTGATGTAGGGAAGCTGAAATTCCTGGCTGATGACGGTGTACACGCCGCCAAGGCCGGTTTCCAGTTCCTGGGCGATAAGCCGTATTTCTTCGGCCGTCACCCGCTCCGCGTCGCGCCGCACCCCGTCCATCATCAAAAAGGCGGCCTTAAGGCGCATCTCAAGACGCTGTATCTGGGCCGACACCACCTGAAAATCCATGTGCTTTTGCACCTGCATCACGCCCACTTCCCCGGCCTCGCCTTCAATCACGTCGCCGTTTGCGGCCTCGGCCAAAGCGCGGGCGCTGGTCTGCCCGTTCGCCGGCACTAAAAACACCACCTTCGCGGACACGGCGCTGCCTTCAACCAGGGCCTGAGTCAGGGATTCAAGGCTGGCCAGATCGCCTTTTTGCAGTTCCGCGAACGAGCGGCCGTAATCCTCGCCCGCGATGGAATACATGCGCACCGGAAACCACGGGCAGGTTTCGATTTTGTACGCGCCTTCGCTGCCCGGAACGACAAGGCCGCGGCATTCCTGATAAATGCGCCAGCGTTCCGGCTCGCGCAAAAGATGCGTATACACGCGCACATTTCGATTTTCGCGGCCGCGCTCCTCATGACGGGCCGCCGCTGTTCCAAAAGAGGACGCGCCGGGACGCGCGCCTTTTTCCGGCGCAAGGGCGCGCGCCTGTTCGCGGATGGTTTCGGGCAAAACATCAATATCCACGCTTTCCTCAACCACCATCTCCACCGGGGTTCCGGACGGGTCGCGGCGCACCACGTAGCAGGAGAGCGGGAACATGCGCAAACCCTTTTGCGGATCATCGTAATACAGCACATTGCCGGTCACGATGAGATGCTGGTTGGCCTCGTTGACCACGGGCCTGTCTCCCGCGGCTTCGATATCCGCAAGCACGGCCTGCTCGATGCGCGAAAGCGCCTTTTCCACCTTGGTGCGAAACTCCTTGTCCTCTTCTTCGCCGTCCGCTTCCAAAAGCAGATTGTTCACTCTGAGCCGGAAGCAGGGCTCATTGGGCGGCAGCATGGTCAAAAGCAGCTTGGCTGCGAGATTGGTCACGCCGTTCGCGCCCACGGACTGATACAGCGAGCGCAGATTCATGCCTTCCTGGCCTTCCGGCGGCATCAGATACGGGATGGTCAGGGCCGCGCATTCGCGGGCCCGGTCCAAAAAAGGCTGGCGCGCGGTTTTCAGTTCGTTATAGCGCCGCTCGGCCCGGCCGCGCCGCGCCTCGTCATTTGGGGATGCTAAGTCCACTTGACCCTCCTGAGCCGCCCATGTCGCCGCCGCCGATGCTCAGATCAATGCGCAGGGCGGACGTTCCTTTGCGCTTGGCTTTGTTTTCCGTCTTGCGCTTGGCGCCTTCGTCCACCACAGGCGCTTCAGCGGTTTCTTCCGGCTCCGGGGCCGCGGCCGCCACGACCGGGGCCTGCACCTGCTGCACCTTGGGTTTGGAGCCGCCAAAAATACTGCCCATGTCCACCTCCTTGTCCCGTTCGGGCGCATACATGGTCAAAACGCCCGGCACATGCCGGATTGCGCCCGTCTTTGCATCGCATACCGGACATGCGCCCGGCAGCTCGCCCAATTTCACAAAGCCAAGCTCCAGCGCAAAACGCCAGGCATGGCGGAATATCTTCGGCGTCAGCCCGCATACGCAGGACAGGCCATTGTCCGAATCCTGAAACCGCAGCCGCAAAAACGCGCGGCCGATGGCATGGCGGCGTTCATGTCCCATGCCGCGGAAAAACGCGAAATGCATAAAGGCCGCGCGCCCGGAAAACGGCTCCACCAGCGCAAGGGCCAAAGGTTCGCCGCTTTCCCGGCTGAATCCGGCATAGGTCCACACCGCCCCGGAAAGCGCTGTTTCAGCGAAACGCGCGGCGCTGCGCACGCTGCCGTCATGAAAAAGAAAACGGCTAAGCCCCTGCGCGACTATGGCGTCATACAGGATATGCATGTCGTTTGGGTCAAAGGTGTTAAGGCCGGGCGGCACGCAGCACT
>CALUUT010000030.1 GCA_944324045.1 uncultured Desulfovibrionaceae bacterium
AAAACCTCTTTCTTCGCCCGGCGCGGGAGCGGCCACGGCCATTCCGGCAAAGGCAAGGGTTAAAAGAAAAGCCGATAAAATTTTACGGACCACCTTGGAATTCATACGTTCCTCCAATTAGATTGTTACACCGCCTTCAATGCGGCGGATTTTCGACTGTAATAGAGATACGAAGCCACGGCGACGACAATAAGCGCAACCTGCGGCAGCAGCGTTTCCACAGTGGGATACACGCCAAGAAGGTCTATGGAGCCCATGAACGAAACCGGCGTGACGCCCACGACGTCCGCTTCCTGCAATTCTTTGACGCCGCCGCCGGCAAAGGCTATCGCCATTATATACATGAGAATGCTTGAACCGATGAAAAACGGACGCAAAGGAAGCCTCTGGCTGCCGTAGCGGATAATTGCGAAAAGAATCACAAGACATGCGGCGGCCACGGCAAACCCGAACCAGACCATGTCCATATGGTCCCTGGCGTCCGCCAGAAGGGCCTGATAGAAAAGAATCGTTTCCGCGCCTTCCCTGAACACCGCGAGAAACGCCGCCGCGCCCAGGGCAAAGGCGCTCCCGGTCGTCACCGCGGAGGAAACCTTGGTCTGAATATACCGCTTCCAGGCCCGCGTTTCTGATTTGGAAACCATCCAGTTGCTGACGAAGAACAATACGACCACGGCCAGCAGCATGGTCGCGCCCTCAAGAATCTCCTGACTGGCGCCGCTTATCGCAAACAGTTTCTGCAACGCCACGGCAAGAACCGCGCTGACCAAAACCGCCGCAAGCGCGTTCATATAAACGACTCTCGTCATTTTCCTGTTGCCTGACCGCGCAAGATAGGCCGCAATGGCGGCCACGACCAAAATCGCCTCAAGCCCCTCGCGCAAAAGAATCAGCAAAGACGCCGCGAACACGCTCCATCCGCTTTCCTCCCGGCCGTCCAGGGAGTTGCTGTCTTCGCGCAACATCTTGCTTAATGCATCAATGCCGGCGCGCACCTCCTTGCTGGACGCCCCGTCAGTCATAAGCCGCTTGACTTCGGCGAACTGGTATTCAACGACCGCGGCCCTTTTCCCCGACACATACGCCATGACGGCCCGCTCCACGCCCAGCTTCTCATAATAGCCGAAATAGGCGTTGTTGACCAATTCCTTTGCCTTTTCAGCGTCTTTTGTCGTGAAGTACACGTCATAGGCCTGATCGAGAATGACGCTCATTTCATCTGTAATCTGCCGCCATGTTTCATATTTCTGCGACGCCGCCGCAGTCTGGGAAACCATGAGCCCCATGAATAAAAATAAAAAAACGCCTAATTTCCTCATAATGCGCGCCTTGCCAATTTTATTTTTATAAGATAATGAAAATCAAATTCGTTTTCAATAAAATGCATCAACAACAGAGAACTTGTCAACAGTATTTTTGCTTAAACGAACCGGCTTGATCTTTTTTTTTGAGAACATGCCCAATTTTAAAGGAGAAATGTATGGCTGCCCGTTTTTTTCTATGCCTGGGAACGCTGCTTGCGCTGTCCGCCGGTTTCATGGCGGCAAGCGCGGCGCGCAAGGCAGATGCCGGAAAACTGACGCTCTATACGACCCGCGAATCCAAAGCCGACTTTGAACAGATCAAAAAATTTTCTGAAGAAACCGGAATTCGCGTGGATATTGTTTCCGGAAAATTTCCTGAACTCGTTCAGAGACTGGAAGCGGAAAAAAACGCGCCCAAAGCCGATCTGTTCATGACGGCCGACGGCGGCCTGCTTGATCTCGTCAAGCAAAAGGGCCTGCTGCAGCCGGTTACGGATAAAACGATACTGGACCAGACGCCTTCCGCCCTGCGGGACGCCGACGGCCACTGGATAGGCCTGACCACGCGGGCAAGGGTCATCGTTTATGCCAAAGACCGGGTGAATCCTGATCAACTCTCCACGTATGAGAACCTTGCCGACCCCAAATGGAAGGGAAGACTCGTCATGCGCCCCGGCTCCGCGCTCTACAACGTCTCGTTGCTTGCCTCGCTTATTGAGCTTGACGGAGAGGATGCGGCCGCGCAATGGGTGCAGGGCGTTTCCGCCAATTTTGCCCGCGCGCCTGAAGGCAACGACCGCAGGCAGGCCAAAGATATCGCCGCCGGAAAGGGCGATGTGACGCTTATGAACACCTATTATCTGGGCCGCATGCTCAACAGCGCCGATAAAGCGGAGCAGGAGGCCGCCCGGAAGGTCGGCGTCTTTTTCCCCAATCAGGACGCCGCCGGAACCCATATCAATATCTGCGGCATCGGGGTGGTGAACAAAACGCCAAACAGACAAGCCGCGGAACAGCTTATCGCCTATCTGACGGATGCGCCGGCTCAAAGCGCGCTTTCCGCCGGGAACTATGAATATCCGGTGAACCCCAAAGCCGAAAAGGCCGCTTTTCTGGAAGCATTGGGATCATTCAAGGCCCAGGCCATAGATTTTTCCGTGCTGAACGCCCACAGGGAAAAGGCAAAGATCCTTTTATCCCAGGGGGGATGGACGTAATTTTTTGCATTTATTCAGGGCAACCGGACATGCCGCCCGGCCGCCCTGAATAAACGTCTGTCAAAACGACCCGCGCGGCCTGACGGCGTATAAAAAACAGCCCAGAGGCGCTTTCGCCGCATGGGCGCGCCATCCGGCATCCGTCAACAATAAAGAGCATGCATGACATATAAGCCCCACAGTTCCCGAAACCCTCTTGCGCGCGTTTTGCAATGGACCTTCCTCATTCTCCTGTCCGTGGTTTCCGTATTCACAGGCGTGACGGATATAACGCCCGGCGGATTGCTGGATATTGAAACGGCCCAAATGAAAGTGTTGCTTATCAGCCGGCTGCCGCGGCTTCTCAGCATCATCATCACCGGCGGCAGTCTGTCCGTGGCCGGGCTTATCATGCAAAGCATCATGCAAAACCGCTTTGTTTCGCCTACCACGGCCGGCACCATGGAATGGTGCCGGCTTGGGGTCATGCTGGCCATTCTGGCGTTCTCCGACCTTCCGCCGCTGCTGCGGGTCGCATCCGC
>CALUUT010000031.1 GCA_944324045.1 uncultured Desulfovibrionaceae bacterium
CGTCGCGCCGTCCGGGCAGGGCGCGTTTTGCAGCGCAAAGAATGCATAGACGGCAAACAGCGCTGGCGGCAGGCGCAGGGTATGCCCATGACAGGACAGACTTCGTTCGCATATGTTAATTTTCAGGCATAGAAGCGTTTGCGGCATACATGCGTAGTTTAAGGCATCCAGTGAAGCCGCGGAGCGCAGAAGCGCCGGCGGAAGCTGGTTGCGCATGCGGAAGAACGGCACTGGCGTGAGCGTGATGCGCACGTCGTCCAGCGGCGGACGGGGATAGAAGAATTGCGGATTTGCTTCCTGTTCAGGCGGGACAAGAACATGAAACATGGCGTCTTGCGGGCGGGCATAGCATTGGGCGGCCAGGGCCAAGGCGGCGCTCATGGTTTTTCTGCCGCCCGCGATGGAAAAAAGCAGCTCGTCGTTATGGGCGCGGGCCAGGTTGAATACGATTTCCAGACACAGCTCGAAGAAACAGCGGCTGTCCTCTTCCGTCTCAATATCCATGACAGGACGCCGGGCGCGGGATGAGGGGGTATAAACATCCGTTTCGCAAAGAAGCCGGCTGCCGGCAGGACGGCCGATATCCGCCAGCAGTCGGGCGATGCGCCCGTATTCGGGATGAAGAAGATGCGCGCGACACATATCGCGCCCGGCTTCTGTCGTCAGGATGACGACGCGGTCCGGAAAACGTCCCTGCTCATGCAGGGCATACAGCGTTTCAGTGATGATCTGCGGCGTCTTGCCGAATACAGCTATGAGAATTCGTTTCATCAGGCGTCCATTGAACTGTGATTTGACCAAGACCAAAACTTGTCTGTTTGCCGATATGCAGTTTTTCCGCCAGTATGAAAAACGGTAAAAACGCGGACAGATCGCCGTGGTAGCGCACGCTCCCCTGAAGGCCGCCAAGCTGCATGGAAGACTTTTGCCGTGAAGAATAGCGGGTCCAGTCTTTCCAGAAAAGGCAGGTTTCCAGGGTTTTGACGCCGTCAGCCCGGTCCAGCATGGCGGAGAAATCGTCGAACCGGACAGATGCGCCGTCGAGCATCCACAGGGAGCGGATGCGTCGAACCACAAGATTGAACATCTGGCGGAAGGACAATTCCGCGCAAAGACGGTTGTCCGCCTTGAAGCGGCAGGGCGTTTTCAGATGAACAAGAAGCGTTCCTTCCTTTGCGGGAGAGGGGTTCCAAGTCGGGAGAGCCAATTCTTCGCCGGCGGGTATCATTATTTTCTGTGTTTCTTTGCAGAATATGGAGCGGCCTTCGTAAAAAATTTCTTCCAACTCAAAAGTGCCGCGTCTTTCTTCCGAGTGTTTGCCCATCCCGCTTTGTCCGGAAAGAATAAAGGCGTGGACGAAATAGGGCAGGTAGCTTACGGCGTAGGAAAACAAGGTGAGGTTGAAGGAGAAGCGCTCTCCGGCCTCATAAGATGTCTTGCCCGTGTCGCCCGGTTCCATGCAATAGGGCGGGGGGAGCGCGACGGCCTGTTTCCCGTCTTTTGCGGGCTTCCCGGTAAACAGCGCGGGGAAGGCGCAATGCTGGGACAATATGCAGTCTTCACAGTTGCGTTGGCGGACTGTGCAGCAGGTTTTCTTCAAAAAAACGCCCAGCGAGCCGCGAAGCATGGAGCCCTTGTAGGCGGAAAAAGAGGCTGGCGCCGTAAGACGGCATTGAAAGGTGAACGTTGCTTTTTTCATAACGTATGCTTGGGGTTGAAGATGTTTCAATCCATGCCCCGCCTTTCGGACGGGGTTGCGGAAAAAGGTTTCACCAGCTTCGCCGTGTTGCCGGCAGATTTTTTCCCCTGAAGGGGAGATTTCAAACCATAAAGGAATTTTTGATGAAAAAAGGTTGTATGCGGCAATGATAACGGAAATGCCGCAACTTGGGAATGCCGCAGAATGGAAAGTAGACGGAAAGAAAAGGATAAATATGCAAAGCCTTCCGCATGGGCATCCGGCGGAAGGCTTTGCGCAGTTTTTTAGAGCCATGTTGAAAACGGGCTTTGTCCCGACATCTCCAAAACACTCCGAAACAATGTGTTTTTTGGAGGCAGAGAGGGGGTCTCACTGAACGATGTTTGCGCCGTCAATTTCGATGATGTGGCCTTCGCCGCCTTCAAAGCGTACTTTATATGTTCCTTCAGGTTTGGCGAAGGTCGCTTCGCTGTTGCCGTCCAGCTTGAGTTCTTCCAAAATCGCTCCGCTGGCGTCCCGTATTACGACAGGCACGCCGGCGGCCGACGAGCCGCCCACATAGCCGCCCTGACAGGATACGGTCTCATCGCCGTTGTCCCAGCATTCGAAAATGACGCCATGAGCGTGCGCGCCGGCGGGCCACGCTGAAAGAGCGGCCAGAGCCAGAATCATACAAATTTTTTTCATGCTTCCATTCCTTTTTGGGTGTGTTTTTGCATTTCCGGTTCATGTTCGCTGCCGGGAACCGGTATGGCCGCCATGACAAGAAGCAGGAGCAGGCACAGGCCATAAAACGCCCACATGGCTTCAAAACCGGTCAATCCCAGAAGCGTGCCGCCGCTGAACACCAAGGTGGCCACGGCAAGGCCGACGCCCATTTGAAATATGATGGAAAAGAGCATCCATTTTGTGGACGCGGATTGCGTTTTCACCATCATGGCCGCCGCCAGGCAAGGGGGGCACAGAGCCATGAAGAGCATAAGCGCCAGGGCGTGCAGGGATGTGAATCCGCTTAATTCGGTCATGCCCCGTCCCACGCCGGCGCCGTCCAGGCCGTAGAGCGCTCCAAGCGTTGCGGCGCTGTTTTCCTTGGCCGCCAGAGCGGAAAGCAGGGCCACATTGATGCGCCAGGTGAAACCCGCTCCAGCGGTCGCCCCTTCGAGCGCTTTGCCCGCGCGGCCGAGGAGACTGTTTTCAAGCCGCTCCTGACGCAATTCGCGGCGCAGGGTTTTGCGCGCGCCTTCCAGCTTGCGCAGGGCCGCGGCAAGGGTTTTGCCGTCCGCGCCCTGCCGCAGGGCAATCGCCGCATACACAGGGTGGCGTTGCAGCGCCTGTCGGTTTATACTATTCGCTTCACTCTGGGTCAGACCACGTTTGGCGTTGCGCAGGCGCTCCTGAAAAAGGAGCAGGGGCACGATATCATGCTCCGCCAATTGATTTTTAAACGCGGTTGCGCGCGCTGCCGTCATGAATTCTTTTTTCAGCGCGTCGGCCTGCTGATCATAGATGCTCCGCCGCTCTTCGGGCAGATTGGGAAAGGTGACCAGTACGAAAACAATAATGGACACGGTCAGCACTACGGAACCGATCTTGCGCAGAAACATCCAGATTCTGTCAAGCGTCTGGCGCGCAACGCCAAGCGGAGAGGGCACATGATAAATGGGCAATTCGATAAGAAACGGCGCGGAAGGGAGCCGGCGCAGCGCGGTCAGGGAAAGGATTTTTGCCGTAATAAGACCCATGAGCAGGGTGACCGTTCCCATGAAGAACATGGCCCAACCCGCATATGCGTTGAAAAACGCGCTGATGAGCAGAAGATACAGCGGAACCTTGGCGAGACAATTCATCATGGGCACAATCAGAATGGTCGCCAGGCGGGCTTTTTCGTCAGGAATGGCCCGCGTGGCTATCACGCCGGGAATAGCGCATCCGCCTACATATATTCCGCCCAGTATGAGCGGAAGGGTGGATTGCCCATGCAGGCCGAAACGGTTGAAAATGCGATCCAGGATAAAAGCGATGCGCGCCATGTAGCCGGAATCCTCCAAAATAGCTACAAGCGCGAACATGATAATGAAAATGGGCAGATGGTACAAAACAGACGTCACGCTTTTGACCACCCAGACGCCAAGCGAGGTCAGCAGAGGATCTTCCAAAAAACCTTGCTGCGGCAGTAGCGCGGCGAACCAGGCTTCCAGATTGGCCCATATGGGCCATGCCCGTGAGGCAAGGCAGTTGCCCAGAGTAACCGATGCATGATAAAAAACGAACAGCACGGCAATGAGAAATATCGGGCCGAGAATGCGGTTGCACAGAACGGCATCGACTTTTTCCGTGACGGAACGGACAAAGGGAGCCCGGCGGGAGCATTGTCCGGCAATGTCGTGAGCTCTGGCGGAACGGGCCATGGTTATCAGTCTGGAGATATCTTCCCCTTTTTTCTTGCATATGCGCTCGCGCAGTTCTTCCGCCCTCTGGAGAATGCGCCGCCCGTTTGGCATGTCCGCAATAAAATTGCGGGCCAGAGCCGGATCTTCCAGAAGCTTGACGGCTATCCAGCGTTTGGAAAATCCTTCTTTGCCGTTATCCGCCAGGGCGCCGGACAGCTCCTGGATATCAGGCTCCAGCTCTCCATAATCCACAACGCGCCCGGAAAGCGCAACGCCTCTGCGCTCGGCAATGGCCTTGCGCAGTTCGGCCTTTCCCATATTTTTGCTGGCCTGGGTTTCAATGACAGGAACGCCGAGCAAGGCGGACAATCGTTTTGCATCCACCGTTATCCCGCGTTTTTTCGCCACATCCAGCATATTCAGAACCGTCAGGACCGGGCGTCCCATTTCCAGAAGTTGCAGGCACAGGTATAGACTTTTTTCGAGGCTCGATGCTTCCAGCACGCTGACCAAAAGATGAGGCCGCTCATCCATGATGAACTGTCGGGCCGCTTTTTCTTCAGGAGAGTAGGAAGTCAGGCTGTAAGTTCCCGGAAGATCAATCAGACTTACCTTGCTTTGCCCCATGGCGAACGCGCCGGCCTTTTTTTCCACAGTGACGCCGGGATAGTTGGCCACATGCTGGCGTGCGCCGGTCAGCATGTTGAATATGGTCGATTTTCCGCAATTGGGCTGCCCTGCCAGCACAGCGAGGGTATGTTGCATCATGGTATCCTTGCATTATGTGTACAGTACAGGTTCATTTACCGCCAAGATACGGCGGGAATTATGGTTTGGCTTTTTCAAGCACCCTGACATGTACATGGCGTGCTTCTGCGGCACGCAACGCAATGTGGTATGAGCCGACCTGCACCTGCACCGGGTCAAAAAAAGGCGCGCGCCGTATAAACATGACCTGTACGCCCGGACACAGCCCCAGATCGCACAGTCTCTGACCCAGACGGCCAGGGGCCGTGACATGTTCAATAAGGCAAATATGGGATGAGCGCATGTCATTAAGCGTCATGACCGGACTCCTTATATTGATGTAATATAGACAGGAATGTGCATGGAACGCAGAAATGCTTTGTCCGGCCGTTTTTCCATCTGCCGGCGTAAACCCTTTGGCGGATGAT
>CALUUT010000032.1 GCA_944324045.1 uncultured Desulfovibrionaceae bacterium
CCCCTAATGTGAAACAGCCGTCCCTGGACAGGGACGGCTGTTTTCAGGTTTGTGCGTGTCGTTGCGGCCTTGCGCTGCTTGTGTAAACTAGACATGGAACCTTCAGGCGCATGAGTGTATAATAAAGCATCGGCAAAACCTTGCGTGCGGTTTTGCCGATGCTTGCTAATGAAAAGGTTGAAATATTCTAGCGATGCTCGTGTGTGCAAGCTGGACTTTTTTTGCGCCCGTAGCATCTTCCAGGTTATTTAGCTTCCGTATCAGAAGCCGCCGGCTCAGGGGTTGTCGGCGCAGCAGGAGCGGCGCCGGCAGGAAGCGCGGGGGTGTCCTGCACGGCGTCTTCAATGCTTATATCAACTTTATTGATGACGCTTGAATCTATAGCAGCTTTATCGCTGCTCATGATATTATATGCAAGGGACGTAACCACAAAAAGCACCGCCAGAAAGGCTGTAAGTTTCGACAGGATGCCGCCTGCGCCGGAGCTGCCAAACATTGTGGAGCTTCCTCCGCCGAAAATGACCCCCATTCCTTCTTTGCCTGACTGGAGAAGAACAAGCACAATCAGCACCACACAGACAAAGATATGAAGGGCAATAACCAACGTCGTCATGTTGTAATAACCTCGCGCCATAAAACTGGCAGTCTTATAACTCACGAAAGTAAAAAAAGAAAATAGATACTACGTAGTACGATAAAAAAAATCAAGCACAAATAATTTGAACAAAGCTTTCAGCCTGAAGGGATGCGCCGCCGACCAACAGACCATCGACATTGGCGCATTTCATGATAGCCCCCGCATTCTCCGGTTTAACGCTGCCCCCATAAAGAATACGCATTTCAGCGAAGGACTCGGCAAATCTGTTTTGCAAAATATTGCGAATAATGCCATGCGCTTCTTCTATTTCAGGCAGTCCGGCGACTTTTCCCGTGCCGATTGCCCACACAGGCTCATATGCTATGGAAAACATGGCCGGATTTGCCGGAACCGCATCGCTTGTTCCTTCCTCGATTTGCTTTTTCAAGACAGCTTCAAGATATCCGGCTTCTCTTTCTTCCAGCGTCTCGCCGACGCACAGGACAACGCTCAATTTTGCCTGGAGCGCTGAAGCTATTTTCTTTGCAATAAAGTCATTTTGTTCGCCGAAAATACGCCGCCGTTCCGAGTGCCCCGCCAGAACGTAAGAACATCCGGCACTAAAAAGCATTGATGGACTTATTTCGCCGGTGAATGCGCCTTCGATTTCCGGATAACAATTTTGCCCCCCGACTTTGACGCCTGAACCGGATGTGGCATGCACAACCGCATAAATATCCGTAAATGGTGGAAAAACGACAATTTCTTTGTCGCAAAAAGTTTTTTCTTTCAGCGCATTCACCAAGTCATGAGCTGTTTGCATCGCCTGAGGCGGGGTTTTATACATCTTCCAATTCGCTGCAATAAGCTTTTTCATGAGCGCTCCAATATATGAATTCTGTGGAAATATGACCCGAAGGTCATTAGTTCAAATCCAGCTCCCGCAACCATTTTCAAGGGTATGTTTTCGGCTTATGCGCATTCTGCGCCCGATTTGGAAAAAGAAACATATCCTTAATTATGATGAATAACACTTTAATAAAAATAGAAGAGAGTGCTATATAAAGAATGTAATTTCATGTCCAGTTTGATTTGTACGGATAGATAGATCACTTTGATAACGCTGGCGCCATGCGGGCATTTTGGTGCGAAAAAATTACGTATTCCTGACAAATCAAACTGGAAACTGGATTTTATAGTGAGATATGCACCAAGTTTGAACTGTACAAATTTTGATCATTTCGAAATAGTCCAATTCTGTAAATTTTTAAAAAGGCAATCTTAAGTGTAAAAATTTACGACAAGATCGAAAAAATTTTCTGATCTTGTCGTAGCGCTTGTGCGGCACAAAGCAAAAAAATTTAATTCTTATATGCTTTTATATGCGCTCCGGCAAAGGCGCCATCCATTTCTTCTAGGTTTTCTTTAGATATTAAAGATTTATCAAAATCCAATCCGTCAATGATTGCCTTTGTGTAAATGTGAACAGGCTCTATAGATATATTTTTGAAACCTATATTTTCAAGTATTAATTTATAATCTTCAATAGGATTGCTCCTGAAATACATCCAGCCCATAATTGTGCTTGTTTTTTTATTTCTGATGAAACAGGCCTTAGCGAGACGACATCAGCGATTGCAAGACGCCCAGTTTTTTTTAAAACTCTATATGCTTCCACTAAAGCTTTTACCTTATCTTCAGTCAAGTTTATTACACAATTAGAAATAATTGCATCAACAGTTTCATTTGCAAGTGGAATATTTTCTATAAACCCTTTAATAAATTCAACATTCTCAACTCCCATTTTTTCTTTATTTCTATTTGCAAGTTCAAGCATTTCATCGGTCATATCAAGTCCATAAATTTTTCCTGTTTTGCCGACAAATTTTGATGACATAAGCACATCAATTCCACCGCCTGAACCTAAGTCAAGAACGGTCTCCCCTTCTTTTAGTTCTGCAAATACAAGCGGATTGGCACAACCTAAAGAAGTTTTTATAGCGTCTTCCGGTATATTTTCAAGATACTCTCCGTCATAATTTCTTTGAACCCTACTCATCTCTTGACAAGAACAGCATGTTTTCTTTTTGGCTATTTTTCCATAAAAATTTTGTACTTCTTGTTTTACATCAAAATCCATAACCGTGCCTCCGGTTTGACTTAATGACGGCAATATGTAATAGTCATAACATATTAGACAGATTATAATATTCCTAATTTGGAATAGAGTCAAGACTAGTGAGGCATTCGTATGACAATGTATTTATATGAAAAAAAAGCTCTTATATTTAAAGCGCTTGCAAATCCTGTACGTTTAGAAGTTTTAGATATGCTGGCTGATGGTGAAAAGTGTGTTTGTGAAATTCAAGAAAAGCTGAAAAAATATCAACAGGCCCATATTTCTAAGAGCTTGATAAAACTTAAAAAAGCAGGACTGATAAAAGACAGAAAAGAAGGTTTAAATGTCTACTATTCTCTTAAAATCTGCTGTCTCGGAGAATTTTTTAAATGTTTAGATAATATTTTAAAATGCAGTACTTTTGAATGATTTTACTATATAACATAAAAAATATAATTACTATAAAATTTTTGATTTATCGTCTATAGATAAATATCTAAAATTAATAAAATAGTAAAGACAAGACATTTAATAAGCGACGACTTATAAAAAAATTGCTATAGGACAAAATTACCTGTCTTGCACGAGAGGATATCATTTTGGTGTCTTCAAGCGCGTCATAGAAGTTTAAATAGTCAGAATTTAGTTCAATAGCGTAGATTTACCACAAATAATCTTACGTGTATAATCAAAAATCTTTACTTCAGAAGCTGCTATTGCGGACGCAACCATTCAAGGAACAAAGCGTCTTCGCCATCAGGCGCGTAATAGCGACGCCGGCGTCCCGCTTCAACAAAATTAAAACGAGTATAAAGAGCAAGGGCCGGCTTATTGCTTGGCCTTACATCTAAAATAATCCGCCGGATAGCATATCGGGGGCATACGTTCTCCTGAAGGTGCCGTATAAGACGAGCGGCGCACCCCATGCGGCGGTATTCCGGCGCCGTGCCGATATTGAGTATTTCCAGTTCATCCTGAACATGGTAGGCTACGACATACGCCCGGATATTTTTTTCATCGCAAAGCGCAAAAATCAGATAGTTTGAATCCGTCAAGACAGCCTCATATTGCTTGACAGACCATCCGCTTGAAAAACATTGCGCTTCAAGGGCGGCCAATGCCGGAGCATCTTTTTTGTCATGTATGGCAACCGGCTCATACATAGCCTTTTGCGTACAGGAATTTTGCATGATGACTATACCCTCTTTTTCTCAGATGTCTCTTGAGCGCAATAGCTTGCCGGATACCATAAAAAATGCGCTTTTTGATATTGTTGACGAGCATGATAAGCCATTTATGGTTATGTCCGCTCTGGAAGCGATCAGACAAAATTTGTGCCGGAGGTTTGTCATGGTCGCTCTTTATGGAGGTGATAAACTGTATTTACAAAAACGTTCCTTTCACAATATTTTTTATCCATCCCTATGGGATCTTTCCGCATGTGGGCATGTTCATGCGGGAGAATCCAGAGAAGATGCCGCACGGCGGCTTCTTGAAAAAAAAATGGGAATTCGAGCGACTCACATGTTTTTACAGGCCAAACGCCCGGCTCGACGGGAAGAGGGAAACATGCATATCAGTCTTTTCCAGGCTACCGCTCCTGCGGCATATCCCGCGCCGGACAATGAGGATGTGGACGATATCCTGGCTCTCGATAAAGATGAACTTTCCGTATTTTATAGGGAATTCCGGGAAAGGCTGACCCCAGGCTTGGCATGGTGCATCGAATCCGGTTTGGTTTTCCCAAAGACATGAAGCCTTAATGGCAAGCGTCATATCAGCGCGCTTCTTTTAGGTTTTCAGGCGAGTCAATTCTCCACTGTTCGTCTGCGCCTTTTTCCAGTGACGCGCGACGCATAAAAACGCCGCACTGTTTTTTCTAGGAAAGAAGCATGCCTGTCAACTCTTGATGAATCAGGGAATTTGTCGCCACGATATCATATGCTCCCAGATAATACGGCTCGCCATTATATCTGGTTATGCAGCCGCCCGCTTCCTCGACAAGAAGCCAGCCGGCGGCGACATCCCATGGCCGCAGGCCCGCCTCATAAAAGCCGTCAAATTTTCCCGCCGCCACATAACTTAAATCAATGGCTGCCGCCCCGCAACGGCGCATTGCCTGCGCTTTGGGCAATATGGGATAAAAATGGGAAATCCATTCCTCAAGATCTTTGTCAATACTATAGGGTATGCCAAAAGCAATCATGCTTTGATCAAGCGCGCGCGTATGTGAAACATGCAACCGTGTTTCATTGACAAACGCGCCATGACCGCGTACGGCCCAATAACATTCGTTGAGCATGGGAATATTGACGATTCCTGTTACAATTTGGCCGTTATGGCATAGTGCGATGGATACAGCCACAAAAGGATGCCTGTGTACAAAATTTGTTGTTCCGTCAATGGGATCAATAATCCATGTCCATTCTCCCAATGCTTCCCCAGAATAGGACTCTTCGGCCATGAGCGTGGAGTCCGGAACAAGCTCCAGCAAGCGTTCCTTTAAAAATTTTTCAACCGCCAGATCGGTTTCTGTAACCAAATCAATACGATCTTTGTGAGCGACGCTGGAGGCCAGTGGCCACTGACGGCGTATCATGTTTCCTGCTTCAAACGACAACTCGCGCGCTTGTGAAAAAACTCCGAGCAACCAAGTCGCGCTTTTCTTCTGCGTCATATGTACTATCCTAAATAAAAAAGACATGAAATGATTTCTTGCATTCCAAAAACACAGGCGAGCCCTTCGAACTTGAATACAAGAAGACTGCGAAAATTAATTTATAAAGACAGGCGCATATGCTTTTCGATCATCAAGCGTTTTTCCCGCGCCGCGAACAACTGTAGTCAAAGGATCATCATCCAAAAAGACATGCAGCTTCGTTTCCTGGGCAATCAGAACGTCAAGTCCCTTAAGAAGCGAACCGCCGCCGGCAAGCAGCAAGCCGGTATGAGAAATGTCCGCAACCAGCTCCGGCGGGGTTTTTTCCAAAGATCTGCAAACGGAATTGACGATGATTCTGACAGGCTCCGCAAGCGCTTCACGTATATGTCCATCATTGACTCTTACGGATTTAGGGGTTCCGCTCACCATATCTTTTCCGGGAACATCCACGGTGAGGCGTTCAGAAAGCGGTGAGGCTGAGCCAATGGCTATCTTTACTTTTTCAGACATGTTTTCGCCAATAAGCAATTTAAATTCGTCTTGAAAATAGCGCTGCACCGCTTTGTTCAAGGCGTCCCCGGCGACGCGCACGCTTTCGGAATAGGCTATGGCCGACAGTGTCGTCACCGCGACCTCGCTTGTGCCGCCGCCAATGTCAAGGACCATGCTTCCCACAGGATCATGTATGGGAAGATTGGCGCCGATTGCGGCAGCCATAGGTTCTTCAATGAGCCGTATGTCGCGGGTTCCGGCCTGCTGGGCCGCCTCTATGACGGCTCTTTTCTCCACCTGCGTTATTCCGGTGGGCACGCCAATAACGATATTGGGTTTGACGAGCCGAAACCCTTTCAGAACTTTTTGGATGAAATATGAAATCATGCGTTTCGTCACTTCAAAATCCGCAATGACGCCATCCTTAAGCGGACGCACGGCCAAAATCCTTTGAGGCGTTCGTCCAAGAAATTCCTTTGCTTCCTTTCCGACAGCAAGGACTTTGTTCCGTTCTATATCCAGAGCGACGACAGAAGGCTCGTTTAACACAATGCCCTTTCCCTTTATAAAGAGCAAAGTATTGGCGGTTCCCAGATCCATGGCAAGGTCTATGCCAAAAAATTTAAACCATCTGCCAAACATTAAGTCCTCGGCAGACGCGAAAGTTTTAGACAGGGCCTGAGATGAGCCTGACAATTTTTCCAAAGCGGAAGTCGCAACCTGCAGCTTGTTTTTAAGATAAAGGCGTTCCAGAAAAAGCGCCAAATGTTCTGCTGACATTTGCAGAAAGTTTTTTAATTCATCAGTGATGACGACAGGACTGTCATGCGTCAGACACAAAACGCCTCTGGTGATATGATGCACGACCAATGGAATACAGACAATGGAGTGAACGACCGGCGTGGCGACATCGCTCCCAAAAAGGTGCGTCAGCCGCGAGGCATCCGACTCAAAAACAGGAGACCCGTTCCGAAACATCCAGCCGACAAGGCCCGCACCCATCGGGAAAGATAAAACTCTATCTCTTGGCATCATGACGTTCACGTTTTCGCCTTCTAAAAAATATTTCTGCCCGGATTCATCCCTTGCTGCAAAAAAGCAATAGGGGAAACCTGAGGTCTCAGAGAGAAGCTGAAGAAAATGCTGCAAAAAAGCTGACCAGCGTGAAAATTGTTTCCGCAGACTGTAAATGATTTGCAGGGCATTATAATATGTCGCAAGTTCTCGAGAGGCGGAACCTGCGGAAAGTCTGTCGTCGAAATCCAGAATCAGTCGGGCAAAAAGATGAAGAATTTTTTGATCTTTTTCAGCAAAAGAGTATTGCCTTTTACTGTCCAAACACAAAACGCCCCTTCCATTTCCAAGCGGACAAGCCATGAATGCCTTTATAAAGGCGTCATCGTCGTCAATATAATATCCCAGATGATTTTGGTACTGATCCACATTATTGACAAGCATGGGTTTTTCATTGCGCAGCACCCAGCCGATCAATCCTTTTCCGGGGTCAATGGCGCTTTCGGCGTCAATTTTTTCTCCAAGGCTGAAATGCGCGGCAATACGGTAAACGCCTGTCCGACACGATGGTAAAACAAGAACTGCGGAATACGCTTCAAAAACGCTGCCTATAAGCGCCAGCAATTGCCCGTAACATGAAAATGTTTTCATTGGTATGAAATCTCCAGGGGCTTAAGCTGAACCATATGAGGACTTGAACGGTTCGAAAAACGGCCCTTTTTATATTTACAAGACAATTGACCGGGTTTCAATTCCCCTGAATGCTTTCTGTCGATTTTTAGAAAAATTTTTATGGTCAAAATGAAAAGCAATGATTATGTGCCATATATAGGACCTGTAAGTTTATTTCTTCTATGCAATCAAAATATGAGTACATGCTCAGCCCCTTTCATAAATGACCACACCATGATTTATGCGATACTATTAAGATAGACTCTGCCCTAATGTAATCTTTGAACATACATGGTGAATAATAAAAAAACGGTTTAAATATATTTCATCAAACATGTCCAAGCTGCAAAGAAATTCCTGTTTGAAGCATTGCGACAGCATATTGTCCTTTTTTCTCTCCTGAACGCAACAGGAAATTTTTTGAGGTCAAGTCTATAGAATTTTTCTGAAAAAAGCACTAATATCTACAACATGCCACAAGAATTTTTTGATTTTCAGCGTCTTCAGTCAAAAAGGAAACGAAACGATATCTGGCAAAAAAGCGCGTTTTGTCCTGAAAAATGCTTCACCTGATCTTTTGGAACGACAAAAGTCAGGAATACACATACATGCAATAACCGGATATGGCACATTTATGGAAAATATATCATGGGAACAAACTTTTTCAGAAAGCGCGTTTCCTCTAGATCAAGCGCACTTTTCAGATTTTTTTGAAATAACTGATCTTATGCAACTAAAGCAGTTCCTGGATATGGTGCAGATAAAGCATTGTCTGGTCAAACCCTATTGGGAGACCTATCCTTCATACCCGCTTGTTGAATCCAGAGAACTTTTGCCGTCTTTTGATTCGGACATAATGGAATACAGTTCGCTTCCCGGTTTCAGCATGATTGCGCTCAACCGGCCGATTAATTATTTCCAGGAAGTTTTTCAATTCGATATTCTTCACCCTGTCCTGGACATGCAAAATATCGCCGAGGGAAATTGCTGCCCGCTGGAATCCGCTGTTTTTGCGGCCAACAATCTTAGTTTCCAAAACCGCCTTCCCAAGGCTTTTCAGGAACCCTTTCGGATGGAATTTGCCAATCGCGATATCTGTCTTCTTGAAACCTATCCATCTCTCATGCCGTATCTCATGGAAATGGACAGGGCTCAGGTCATGGCCAAGGACAGGTCCGGAATTTTTCATTTGGCCGGAATCTATGCCTCGTTTCCGTCGGATTTGGATGCTGAAATCAAACGCTTTGGCGTTCGCATCGGGAAATTCAAAGTCGGCGATGCAAAACGGTATGAGCGCAACCGTCTTTTTGTTTATCAATATTTGATGGAATTGTACGGATTTCCCATTGTTTCCGAGCGTCGAACCTCAAGCGCGCTGTTTGCGCGACGCCTGCATAAAATGGTCGAAAAATTTTTAATTCGCGTACTTGGTCAGACAGATCGCTGCATTACAAGCCTTTACAGCACCGGAGAGCACAGACGGTACCCTCATGTTGAAAAAATAGCGCTTGTCCAAGTTGATCCAGATCAGACAGATATTTTAAAAAGTCTTTCTAATGGCGGGTATTTTGTTGATGCCGAGCGGCGCGTGATTATCCTGCGGGTTCTATATAAACAGCATAATTTCAATCCAAACAACGTGCGTCAGGACCGCGCCCTGTCCGTTGAACGGCAGGATGTCATCCACCCTCTTACAGGAAATATTCTTAAAAACTGCAATATCATCAAAGATACGACCAATCTGGTTTTGCGCTTGAACGATATTGTCCGCGGCGAATATACCGGCCGCATTCTCTATAAACGCAATGAAGTCGTGGAAAACACCGATACTGAGGAAAAACGGCTGAAATTTCTGTTTGCCTGGCTTTCAAAACATCAGCGCCGCATCATTGGATACAGCGACGAATTTTATGCCAATGTCGTCAAGGTTCTCGACAACTACCTTCTTGCTCCTGAAAATTATGAATCATTTGACACGCTCCACGATTTGTATCAGGAAGTGTTGTCCAAATACAGCTATATTCAGCAAGCCCGTAAAGTTCGTGTTCTTGAAGATATTCGCAACCGGCATGTTCATGGAGAAAAAATAAATTATCTCCAGATGTTGACGGATGCATGCGCCTTGCTTCATGAGCTGAAGTTTGAAATAGCCAAATATTTTGACGTCCTGGTCGTCAGTATGATCAACCTTGCCGAATTTATTTTGAACGACAGATATATCATTCGCAATTATATTGAAAAAAAAGAAGAAAATCTTTCACCGTATGGCAAGGAAATACGCCGGAACTACAGACGCCTCGTCGCGCTTACAGATGAATTTAAAGCAATACGCAAGTCTCGAAAGGATACATCCAAGGAGTGAGAAAATGAGCGACCTTCTTACGACCCCGCTTACCCAGTGGCACAAGGACCATGGAGCTAAAATGGCTCCCTTTGCCGGTTGGGATATGCCGATTCAATACGCAGGCATCATTGCGGAGCATCAGCATACCCGAACCAAAGCCTCCATATTCGATATATGCCATATGGGCGAATTTTCCTTGCGCGGCAAAGGCGCTGCAAAAGCTTTGAGCGAAGCCGTGACCCAGGATTTAAGCACTCTGAAGCCCGGCCGCTGCCGCTATGGTTTCCTCCTCAATGAAAACGGAACCGTGATTGATGACCTTATTGTATACTGCTACAGCGATGAACAGTATATGCTGGTCGTGAATGGAGCGCGCACGCATATTGACTTTGAGACCCTCAAAAACCGACTTCCCGCTGATTTGGATTTTGAGGACATTTCTTCGGCAACCGCAAAAATTGACCTCCAGGGTCCTGAATCCTTTACAGTGCTGACAAATCTCATGCCGGGCCAGGGAGTTGCAGATCTTCCCTATTTTGGGTTTAAACCTGTGCAGTTTCGCAATGTGCCAATCCTGGTCAGTCGGACCGGCTATACAGGCGAATTGGGAGTTGAACTGTATATGCCGTGGGAGCACGCCCTGTCCGTATGGACCGCTCTTCTTCAGGATCCTCTGGTGAAACCGGCCGGTCTTGGAGCGCGCGACACCCTGCGTCTGGAAGTCGGGTTGTCGCTTTACGGACACGAGCTTGACGATAGACATACTCCGACGGAAGCGGGCCTTGGCGGAATGCTGAAATCCCAAAGCATGTATGTTGGAAAGGCGCATGTCCATGACGTTCGTGAGGAACTTATTCCTCTGGCTTTTGAAAACCGGCGCAGCGCCCGAAACCAGGATAAGGTTTTTTATGAGGGAGAGGAAGTCGGCTATGTGACCAGCGGTTCTTTTGCGCCGTCGCTTGGGTATGCCGTAGCGCTGGCCTACGTAAAAAAAGAGGTTGCGCAAAATACGCATTTCACGATCAAAGGGGTCGCGGCGGAATTGGCGGCGACGCGGGTTCAGCTTCCTTTTTATAAAAAAGGTACTGCACGAATTTCCATAAAAGACACCCTCAAACCTTAACCGATACAAAAACCATGGCAAAAAACTTTTATCTTTCTCCCGAAAAATGGCGGAGTCCTTTTCTTTTGGAAGGTCAGGAGGCGCATCACCTGACAACCGTGGTGCGCGCCCGGCCCGGAGAGGAAATACGCCTGCTTGATGGTCAGGGTCGGGAAGGATTATTCAAAATAACCGGCATTGAAAAACATCATGTAACACTTGAACTTATTTCTGAGAAAAAACATACTCCTCAGGCGTCGCGGGCCATATTGGCCATTGGCTGGGGGAAAAACGCCCGACGGACCTGGCTTCTTGAAAAAGCGGTCGAGTTTGAAGCCGCCGCGATCTGGTTTTGGCAAGCGGAAAGAAGTCAGGGTAAAATCCCGGATGAAAGCAAGGAGTCATGGATGAACCAGATGATAGCCGGGGCAAAGCAATGCGGCAATCTCTGGTTGCCCGAAATCCAGATGCTTCCCGGCGGCATGCAAGAGGTGCTTGCCCGCGGCAGAGATATCCCGCATCGGTATATGCTCTGGGAAGAACAGGCCGGAGAGCCGCTTCTTGCGACTGAAAACATGCAAGTCAACGCGCCGGTTCTATATGTAATCGGCCCTGAGGGCGGCTTTACCGGCCAGGAAGCGGCGACGTTTATCAAAGAAGGCGTGCAGCCGCTGTCCCTGGGGCGGCAGGTGCTTCGCTGGGAAACTGCGGCCTTGCTTTGCCTTGGATTACACTGGTGGGCCAATCAGAATACCGGCCGGAAAGACTCATGAGCGCGGGCAAGCCCCTTCCGGAGAGATTGCGTCCCGCAACTCTGGACGCCTTTATTGGACAAACTCATCTTAAGTCGCGGCTTCAGACGCTTTTACATTGTAAAAGGCTGCCCAGTCTCTTGCTGTTTGGGCCGCCCGGATGCGGCAAATCCACCCTGGCCCTTTTGCTTGCAAACGCTCATTCACACCATGTCCTTCG
>CALUUT010000033.1 GCA_944324045.1 uncultured Desulfovibrionaceae bacterium
GGAACGCGAGGCCCTTCAAAATGCGGGCATTGACATCCGGCAGATTCACACAGTTGATACCCTCATACGCAGCGATGAAGTGTTTTTCGCGGCCACAGGCATTTCAGGCGGCACGTTCCTGCGCGGCGTCGAGTACACACGCATCGGCGCCGTCACGCACTCCATGGTCATACGTGGAAAAACCGGCTCTATCCGGTATATTGAATCTATTCAGGACATTAAGCGACTCATGAAATTCAGCTCCGTCAAATACGACTAGAAAAACCGGCAGTGCGAACAGGTCCGGACAATCGGCCTGCGCCTTCCTTTTGCCGACTCAGAGTCCAAAAGCCTTCAAATACCGCGAAAGGGTTATGAGATCCTGATGGGTTTCATGACCCTTCCATTTTTCTCCACAAAAATGCGCTTTCCCAAAAGACAAAATCGCTCTGAAAAACCGCTCCGCTTATCATACAGAAATCGGGATGCTCAGACATTCTTTCAATTTTTTAAAAAATTTCCCTGACATTGTAGTCTGGTTAGCAGTCTTGGGCCGCCATGCAGGATACATGCAAGGCATACGCAAACTGCCAATCACGGCATTAAAACATACGCCATAAGGAGGCTACAATGAAAGGTAAAATAGGTCTTGAGGAACACTTCGCCATTCCTGACACTGTCGATGACTCCGAACGCTATTTTGAAAAAGACGTTTGGCCGGTATTCTCCTCGCGCATCAAGGACTTGCTGCAGATCCGCATTGATGAAATGGACAAGTACGGCATGGACATGATGATCCGCCGGCCATTCAGTGCATTCCCAATCGTCAGAAAGCCATAACCGTCGCCAAAAAGGCCAATGACGTCATGGCCGACGCAATCGCCAAATTGCCGAACCGTCTGAGAGGGCTTGCGGCTCTTCCCATGCAGGACGTGGATGAAGCCATAAAGGAAATGCACCGCTGCGTCAAAGAACTGGGGTGTGTCGGGGTTCTGGTCAATGGCTTCTCGCAGATCGATACCCCGGATCAATACAAGTATCTGGATGATCCCATCTATCTGCCGTTCTGGGAAGAACTGGAAAAGCCGGATGTTCCCTTCTACATGCATCCGCGCGAACCCATGCCGGAAAACATCCGCTATCTGGCCGGGCATCCGTGGTTTGAGGGCGCAGCCTGGGCTTTTGGCGTGGAAACCGCATCCCACACCCTGCGGCTTATGGCCAGCGGGCTTTTTGACAAGTTCCCCAAGCTCCGTTACATCTTAGGCCACCTTGGCGAAACGCTGCCCTTCTGCATCTGGAGATGCCAGAACCGCATCAACAAGACCGGCAGAGGCATTCCCGCAAAACGCCCTCTGTACGAATATATGCAGAAAAACATGTGGTTCGCCACAAGCGGACAGTTCCGCACCCCGGCGTTGTGGAATACCATCATGGAATTTGGTTCCGACAGAATTCTTTTCTCGACTGACTATCCGTTTGAAGAAGTCAGCGACGCCTGCATCTGGTTCGACAACTGCACGCTGAGTGAAGCGGACCGCTTCAAAATCGGACGGCAGAACATCATCGATCTGTTTAAACTTAACCTGTAATTCTCAAACTGTTTTTTTCGCCGGTTTATCGTGACACGCCTGTACCTGACCGGAATCGTTCGCCAGCGGTTCCGGTCAGGCTTCCCCCGCGTGGCTTGTGGTCCGGCAGCCTTGGAGGAAAATATGAACGGGGCATCCGCAAACAACAAAGCCGCATCGGCAGTCTTGGAGGACAAGATGGGCGAAACATCTGCAAACAGCAAGACAGCGACATGGATAAAAAGAATTTTCTTTTACCTTGTTGGACTGTTTCTCGTCGCCCTTGGCATCTCCATATCCATCAGATCAAACCTTGGTGTTTCTGCGCTGAATTCCCTTCCATATGTGCTTAGCGTTATCCTGCATATCAATATGGGAATTATTGTCGCTATTGTATTTTCATTATATGTCGTCTTTCAGATACTTATATTGCGCCGGTCATTTAAACCCATTCAACTGCTGCAATTCGTCGTTTCTCTTTTATTCGGCTATTTTGTAGCCTTCTGCAACACGCTCGTCGCCTGGATAACGCCGACGCATTACCTCATGTCCATCGGACTTACAGCATCAAGCGTCATTATTATGGGCATAGGCGTGACCATCTACCTGTCCGCTGAAATCGTGCCTCTATCCGCTGAAGGTCTTGTTTTGGTCATTTCGCAAAAACTTGGCAAAAAATTCCATACATGCAAACTCTGCTTTGACATAACTCTGGTTCTCCTCTCTGTCGCGGCAAGTCTCCTTGGGCTAAAACGCCTGGTCGGGGTCCGCGAGGGAACCGTCATCGCGGCCGTCTTCCTTGGCCCAATTATCGGAATATGCATGCGACTGTTCGGAGCCCGGCTTAGAAGGTTCTGCCTTGGCGCAAAAACGCAAATGTAAAAATTATTTACAGGCTTTTTGCCGCACTCCTTGTATTTGCGCACTTATAAAGACAACCGCGTTCGTTCCAGCCATTCTAAATGCCGTCGGAATATCGCACACAATGGATGCTTTGCTCTGAAACATATGCCCGTTCTTCTCAGCATACGAGCCCAAGGGGGAAGCATATGCATGTCTTGCCGCATTTCAGAATCAAAAATACCGACGCCTCATTACGTGAATGGAAAAAAATATTTCATGAGCGGCCCCATAAAAAATACAAAAGAAAAACCATAATCGTCGGTCAGGGACAATCCGTCACAGCCCTTTATTTTATTGTGCATGGCATCGTGGCCTACATCAGCGCCAATGAAGCCGGCGAAGAACAGATTATAGATGTGCTGGGAAAAGGGAATATTCTTGGGCTGCAATCCTTTTTCGGAAACATTCCAACATCAGGCTCATTTATTGCCCTGACCGACAGCACGCTGTCTGTCATATCGACGCGAGAACTCACTGCGCGTTATCTCAACAATAACACCCTGGTGCGGGAATTGCTTGAAGAGATGGCCGATATCGCCTGCGGCCTGATCCGTCAGTTGCATGGATACACCATGAGCGCCGGGCAGCGGGTTACGGTTCTGCTCTGTGTTCTTGCGGAAAAAGAAAAAAAGAATTCTCAGGTTTTTCTGCGGATTTCCCAAAACGATCTGGCGCGCATCGCCAGAACATCGCGCGTAACCGTAACCAAAACACTGCGCTTTCTAAGGCACGCCGGGGTTATCAACACGGCGTATGGCGGCATCACAGTCCGAAATGTGGAAACCATGCAAGGTTGGGTGGAAAGCCCCGCCTTCAAAAACCTCTAGCGTTCATGCGTTCACATGACCGCTGCGCAATGGAAAGCCCAAGTCCACACCCTGGACCGCCGGCATGATCGCGCTCCCCACGCGCGTACATACGTTCGCGCGCTTCCATGGTTGAGCCGGTATCAAAAATACGAAATTCCGTTTTTGACAGCGAAAGGCGGATATCCCCATCTTCCGTATACCGGCATGCATTTTCTAAAAGATTTCCGACAATAATGGCCGCGCATTCCGGATTGCCGCGCATAACGGGCTGTTCTCATATTCCGCCGCAAGAAAAACCGGCCGGTCATGGGGCTCTTCCTTTCGCGGGCGCAAAAACGCGCCCGCGATGCAGTCAAACCGTCAATATCTTCAAACCGCCCAAGACGGCAAAAAACACTTAGCAGCTTACGACATAAGCGAAAGCTGATTTTTGGCCTGCGCGGCCTCCTGCTCAAGTTCGCCTTTCCGCTGCGCCGGGATGCTCAGAGCCTGGGCAAGACCATCCAGATAACTGCGCTCCATGAAGTGATCAATATCCACAATCAGACATGAAAGGCGATACACATCCTCGCCCTGTTCCGCTGAAGTCACCTGCGCGGCCAGGACAGCAGGATTGAGCGGCTCGTTCATCAGCCCGTTCAACAAAGAAGACGCATCCTGTCCCTGAAACATCTGCCGCACGACCTTGCCTATCCGCTCCTGTTCCACGGCATCAATATGCCCATCGGCCCGGGCCGCAAAAATCATGGCCCGCAAAAGCAGCATGGCTGTCGGATCCGCCTGGGTCACGGCAATCGCCTGCCGGGCCTGAGGTGCGGCCGCCGCCACATTTTGCCCGGTTGCCGTCATGTTTTGAGACGCCGGCGCAGCTTCTGCCGTCTTATTCTGGGACCACTTTTTATAAAAATTCCAGGCCACGGCTCCAGCGCCGACCAACGCCGCATTTTTCAGCATGTCTTTGGAAAGAACCGTTCCCAAAAGAGCGCCAAGAGCGCCGGCCCCCAGCAGGCCGCCCAATCCGCCCGGCGCACTTTTCCCCAGGTCCGCGGCCGTATTCTTTGCCTGACCAGCCAGAGAGCCCAACGTTGAACCCAGGCTGCTGTTGCTCAAAATATTAAAAAGCGACATAAAAACCTCACTTATTTTAATAACATTTACAAAAAATATAAAAAGAGATATTCAAACCGTTTTTCAATATTATATTCTATTTAGTAATAGAGCATTTTACAAAAAAACAGCATCTTTTATACATAAAAACATCTCTATATCCGAAACAATAATCATTGTATTATGATATTTTTTGTATATCAATGTCAAATGCTATCCTTCAAAAGAAGGTCCATTGCGTCCGCACGATATACGGTCGCGCAAACGGCTCGCCGCACACTCCATCGCCGTGCTGATGCATAGGCGCCACGCCCAGGCCAAAATCATGGCCGCAAGCGTATGGCTTAAAAAATGCTCTCCGCGCATCATCTGGTACCATCCTGTTATCCAGCCCGGCGTCAACCCGCACAGGAATCCCAGAAAACGACGCCGGGGCCTGCAAAAACAAAAAGCCAGAATAAAAAAGGCAAAGCCGCCGGATGCATGCCCGGCCGGAAAACATCGGCCGGATGGCGTCCGGCCTTGAGGATACGATTCGCAAATCCGGATATACGGTTTTGAGCCGCCATACCGTTCGAGACTTGCCGGGCAATAAACATGCGTCACGGCTTTCAGGGAAGATATGCACAAAGGCGCAAGCGCCAGCGCCAAAACAATCTTCAGGCAGGACGTCCGGAACGGCCGCAGTCGCGTCTTGAAAAATGGACCGGCCAAAACAAAAACAACCACAACCCCAAACGCAATGACCGCTCCTTTAAAGCCGGTATAAAAAAAGCGCCCCCAAACCTTATGAAGCGCACGAGTCACAGCCCACCGGTTCTCTGAAAAATTATACAGCGTGTCTTGCGCCGCGATATCCATGTCCGTGTGCATTTCAAGCAAAAGCACAAGGATGAATACTATGGCGCACAGGGCAAACTGAAAAACAAAACAACGTACTTTTCCAGATATAATCGATTTTATACCGCCATGTGTTTCTTTATGGTTACAAAACCATGACATATATGTTACGATACGTGCCAAAATTATGCCCGCTGCGCTCGATTTCTCCCTGTCA
>CALUUT010000034.1 GCA_944324045.1 uncultured Desulfovibrionaceae bacterium
ATATGCGGTCACCATCATCGCCACCATGCTTCTGGGCGGTCTGCTGTTTGGAGATTATGCCAAACAGGCGGCTGTCTATCCGCTGGTCTTGGGCGGTTTCTCCATTATCGCTTCCATCATTGGCACCCGGTATGTGAAAGGCCGTCCCGGTGAAAAAATCATGACCACGCTGTACCGTGGTTTGCTTGTAGCCGGCGCCATCGCGCTGGTCGGATTCTATCCGATTACGGCAATTATGGTGCCTGACAACGCTCTGGATGCGATTATGGGCATCAACGGCGGGGCGCACGCTCGCTTGTATGGTTCCGCGGTGGTCGGTCTTGTGCTTACCGGTCTTATGGTCGTCATCACCGAATACTATACCGCCAAGGAGCATAAGCCTGTTCAGCGCGTCGCCGAAGCCTCCCAGACTGGTCATGGAACGAACATCATCGCCGGCCTTGGGCTTTCAATGAAGTCTACGGCGCTTCCCGTGCTGTGCGTGTGCGCGGCCATTTATTTCTCATATTCCCTGGCCGGACTTTACGGCATTGCCATTGCAGCTACCGCGATGCTTTCCATGACCGGCATCATTGTTGCCATAGACGCTTATGGACCGATTACGGATAACGCGGGCGGCATTGCGGAAATGTCGGAATTGGATGAATCTGTGCGAGCCATTACAGACCCCCTGGACGCTGTGGGCAACACCACAAAGGCCGTAACCAAAGGGTACGCCATTGGTTCTGCCGGTCTTGCCGCTTTGGTGCTCTTTGCGGACTACACGCATGCCGTTGAAGCCGCCGGTCACCATGTGTCCTTTGATTTATCCAATCCGGCGGTGATCATTGGTCTGTTCGTCGGCGGCCTTGTTCCCTATCTGTTCAGCGCTCTGGCCATGGAAGCGGTCGGCAGAGCCGCAGGTTCCGTGGTTGTTGAAGTACGCCGTCAGTTCCAGGAAATCACCGGGATTATGGAAGGAACGGCGCGTCCTGATTATTCCCGCGCCGTGGACATGCTGACTCGCGCCGCGATCAAGGAAATGATTGTTCCCTCCTTGTTGCCTGTTCTCGTTCCCATTATCGTGGGCTTTGGCATGAAGTCGCTTATGGGTCCGGTCGCCGGACTCCAGGCTTTGGGCGGCCTTTTGATGGGCACGATCATCACCGGCATTTTTGTGGCCGTTTCCATGACCACCGGCGGCGGCGCATGGGATAACGCCAAGAAATATATTGAGGACGGGGCGTTTGGGGGCAAGGGCTCTGAATCGCATAAAGCGGCTGTAACGGGCGACACCGTAGGCGATCCTTATAAGGATACGGCCGGCCCCGCCGTAAACCCGCTCATAAAAATCATCAACATTGTGGCTTTGTTGATTGTGCCCTTGTTGGTGTAATACGTTCGTTTTCTTTTACCCAAAAGAGGCCGTCTCATGGAACACGAGGCGGCCTCTTTTTTTGTGGAACTAAATATGGCAGGGCGCGTCTATTTGGGAGACGCCATTGCATATTTTTGGGCGAGCGCCTGTCCGCGAAGCGATTTGAGCCAGGCGGCTGATTGTTTTCCCTGATCTTGCAGATGCTTTGGCAAATGGATGCCAAGAATACATTCGAGGTCTTGCGCGGCTTGTGCTGAGAAATCCGAAGCTTCTCTGCCAGGACGAGATGCATCCGCACAAAGCATGGCAAAAAACGGACGAAGTATATTATGCTGGTGCAGGCGCATGAGCAGTTCGACTTTGGTTCCTGGTCTGAGGGTCGTGTAGTTTGATGCCGTCATGTGCCATCGTGCCGCAATCTTTCCTGCAATTTTGAATTTTTTGGGCAGTTTGAGTCGAATTGCCAGCGTTTCCGCAAGCGTTTCTCCTTTGCGGTCATGACCGTGATGCGCGGGAAGCCGGTTCGGGTCAGAAAGAATTTTTCCGATATCATGAACAGACGCCATATATGCCGCAAGCTGCCTGTCCGCACGGGAAGCATGCCTGACGGCCGCATTCATCGTTTCTATGATATGCTCAAGCGTCGTTTCCGCATGCCATGGCCATGGACCAGCCGGAAGGCTTGCCGCTGCATCAAATTCTCTAAACCAGGGCAAAAGACATCGTCCTTTGCGCAGAATCTGGAAAAACCGTCCCGGGCAGGGAGCAGCAAGCGCTTTTAGAAATTCTTTGGACACGCGTTCGGCCGGAAGACGGGACAGGGCGGCTGTTTTTCCGATTGCTTCAAGTTGCTCAAACAAGGTGGAATCTATGCTGAATGCCGGAAGCTCCGCGGCAAAACGGGCTGCACGAAAGACTCTTCCGGGGTCTATACTCAGAGAATCCGGGTTGCAGGCCCTGATGACGCCGTCTTTCAAGTCGGAAAAGGTGTGTGGATGAGAAAAAAGTATCCCTTTTTCATCCATGGCCAGAGCATTGATGGTAAAATCCCTGGCAAAAAGATCTTCTTCAATGCACGTTCCTCGCAGTCGCGCATATTCTTTGCGTTGCGCTTCAAAGACAGAGAAGCTCGCATTGATCTTGCGTGCATCCGGATAAGTCTGTACAAATTCCTCATCAGATCCGGCAAATGCATGGTCAGGGTCTCGTGGACGGCGTCCCAGGAGTAAATCGCGGAGCATTCCGCCAACAATGTAAAGCTTCATACCGCTACCTGTATCATGACTTCTTTTTTCAGCCAACAACCTGTGTTGCAAAAAAAATCTCATGGCGTGCTGCATATCCTGCATCATGGACTTTGTGAGCTTGCAGAGCCGATTGACGACGCGCTCATGTCTCGGATGGGAGCGCCTGCGCTTGGCGCCATATCGGAGAACTCGCTCAAAGGACTGCCCAGTCTTTGCTTGCCTCTCGCCGAAGAGGGAACCTTTGTTCTTTGCGGCGCTGCAACATCCAGTCTTGACGTCGCCTGGGAATTGATAAAGCGTGATGCGCTTCCCGTATGGGGGATGGTCATGGCCGCGTCGCAGGAACGGGGCCGGGGGCAACTGCGCAGAAGCTGGATATCGCCGGAAGGCAATTTTTATGGGGCCCTGCGTCTTCCTGAAACTGGAGTTTTTTCGGAAACGTCCGCCTCGGTATTGGTAGGCGCTTTGACGGCGCGGGCTTTGGCGGCAATGGGAATCCCTGTAAAGGTGAAATGGCCGAATGATTTGGTCGCCATGGATGCGGACGGAAAATGGGGGAAGCTTGGCGGCATTCTTTTGGAAGAACGGGATGGAAAGCTGCTTGCCGGAATCGGTCTTAATATTCTGTCGTCGCCGCCTGACGCTTTGTTGCGCCGGCATAGCGCGTGCTCTGCGCTTAATTTACATAGTCTGGGAAAGGAAAAACCTTTTTTGCCTTTGATAACCGGCGTGATACAGCTTGTGGGTTCTATGCGTTTTTGCTATGCTCACTTTTTGCATCAGCGCCACAGGCACGAATTGCTGCGTTTTGCGGAAAAAGAGCTTGCCTTTACTGAGGGGCCCGTTCACGTCTTTGACGGAGAAAGCGTTTATGGGCCTTTTTGGATTCAGGGGCTTGAAACTTCCCGTGACGGCGCGGGCGGCCTGCGCTTGTGCGATGCCCGCGGAAAGGAACGCCTGCTGTTGTCCGGCAGCATTTTCCCTGAAAAAAACTTCTGATATCCCCGCGTGTTATTTCTCTTGGCCCTGACCACGTCGGAGTCATGCCTAACGATGCGCCAATGGATTTTTTCCGGAAGAAAACCAGGAGTACGCAGACTATTTGGTCGCACAGAGAGGAAGCTATCGTATGAAAACGTTTGATCAGATTGTTGATGAACTGAAGGGGCAGCGCATTCTGGTTGCCAACCGCGGCATTCCCGCGCGCCGGATTTGCCGATCTATTCGCGAGCGCTTCGGCGGCATCGCTGTTCTGACAGCCACCGACATAGACAAAACCTCTCCCGCCGCATCTGCGGCGCAGGAATTGTTGTTGCTGGGCGCTGACCCTAGGGCGTATCTGGATTTGGATTATATCATAAGCCGGGCGAAACGTCGTGGATGTATCGCCATACATCCAGGCTGGGGATTTGCGTCCGAGGATGAAACGTTTCCTCAGATGTGCGCTGACGAGGGCATTTTGTTCATAGGCCCCACTGCGGAAAGCATGAAGCTTCTTGGCAATAAGGTCCAGGTTCGGATGCTGGCCAAAAAAATGGGCATCCCGGTTGTGCCCGGCTCAGATGGCGCGGTTGACGTGCCGACTGCGCGCAAAGTGGCGGAGCAAATCGGTCTTCCCATCATGTTGAAGGCTGAGGGCGGCGGCGGCGGACGCGGCATATTCGCCGTGCAGAGCGACGAGCAGCTCGAAGAGGCTTTTTTCAAGGCGTCCACCATGGCTCAGGCGTCTTTCGGCAATCCGAAACTGTATGTCGAAAAATACCTGACCAAGGTTCGCCATATTGAGATTCAAGTTATTGCAGACTGTTACGGCAATGTATTCGCTTTTGATGAGCGTGATTGCTCAATCCAGCGTAATCATCAGAAGTTGATAGAAATCACCCCTTCTCCGTGGTCGGGCATCACGCCTGAATTGCGCGAACGGCTCAAAGAATACTCAAGACGTCTCGTCCGTGAAGTGGATTATCATTCCCTGTGCACGGTTGAATTCCTTGTGACGGAAGACGGTTCCCCATATCTTATTGAAGTCAATACTCGCCTTCAGGTCGAACATGGCATTACGGAGTCGCGCTACGGCATTGACCTTGTGGAAGAGCAAATCGCCGTGGCCTTTGGGGCAAAACTTCGTTTCAGCGAAGAAAACACGCGGCCGTCTAATGTGGCTATGCAGGTGCGCATCAACTGCGAAGACCCGCAAAAAGGATTCGCGCCCAATGCCGGGCTTGTCACACGGTACATTTCTCCTGGCGGCCCCGGCGTCCGTCTGGACTCAAATCTTTCCAGTGGGTATGACTTTCCTGCTAATTACGATTCCGCCGGCTCGCTTCTTATTGCCTATGGGCAGGACTGGCCGAAAGTGCTGGGGATTTTAGGCCGGGCATTGCGTGAATATTTTATCGGCGGCATAAAAACCACAATACCTTTTTATCGGCAGGTGTTGCGTAATCCTGATTTCAGAGCCGGGCAGTTTGATACGAACTTTATCGCCAACAACCCGGAACTGCTCAACTATCAGGATCTTGAACCCGAAGCGGTTCGCCTTGCCAAGCTTGCGGCTGAGATATCGGCCAAAGGATATAATCCGCATGTGATGCTTGGCGAATACCGTAGCCCGGATACGCCGCGTATGCCTCCTTTTAAACCGGTGCTCCCTTCCATTTCCCAGAAAACGCTGCACGAACCTTCGCCTTATCCTCGGGGAGATCGGCTGGCGTTGCTCGAGTATGTGCGCGATTCCGGCTATGTTCATTTTACGGACACCACGCCCCGCGATGGAACGCAGTCAAACAGCAACAATCGCTTGCGGCTTGCCGAGGATGTTCTAATCGCGCCTTATCTGGACAACTGTAATTTCTTTTCCATTGAGAACGGCGGCGGAGCGCATTTCCACGTCGCCATGCTGGCCAACATGACTATGCCCTTCACGGAAGCAGCAGTTTGGAATCGTGTCGCTCCGAAGACGTTGAAGCAGATTTTGGTCCGCTCCACCAATGTATTGGGGTATAAGCCACAGTGCAAGACCGTCATGCGTAAAACAGGAGAAATGATCTGCGAGCACTATCATGTCATCCGCTGTTTTGATTTTCTGAATCATATTGAAAACATGTTGCCCATTGCGGAAGTAGCGCTGGATGCCAAGGGCGTGGTATTTGAACCCGCCTTGTCGATGTCGCCGGCCAAGGGTTTTGACGTTGCGCACTATATGCAGGTCACGGAAACGGTATTGCGTGAGATTTCCAAGATTTTGGGCGTAAGCATGCAGCGCGCTTCAAAAGAAATTATTCTTGGTTTGAAAGATATGGCCGGCAACTGTTCGCCTCGTTTCGTGCGCGAGCTTGTCACTCAGTTGCGTACCGCCTGGCCGGATCTTGTTCTGCATTACCATCGGCATTTTACAGACGGTTTGTTTGTGCCCGCCGTGGGCGCCGCCGCCAAAGCAGGCGCTCATATCGTTGATGTCGCAATCGGTTCCTCTGTCCGTTGGTACGGGCAAGGTGATGTTTTGTCCACAGCCGCGTATATGGAAGACGAGCTTGGTCTTGAAACCAATCTCAACAAGGACATGATTCGCGACGCCAATTTTGTGGTAAAGCAGATTATGCCGTATTATGATCGATATGTCGCTCCATATTTCCAGGGCATTGATTACGACGTCGTTGAGCATGGAATGCCGGGCGGCGCGACGTCGTCGTCTCAGGAAGGAGCCATGAAGCAGGGATATATTCATCTTTTGCCCTATATGCTCAAATTCCTTGCCGCTACCCGCAAAGTAGTCCGGTATCATGATGTGACGCCAGGCTCGCAGATCACATGGAATACAGCTTTTCTCAATGTGACGGGCGCTTTTAAACGCGGCGGAGAAAAAGCGGTTCGCGACTTGTTGGCTATTCTGGACAAAGTCAGCACCACGCCGGAATGTCAGTTGACGGAAGAAGACAAAGCGGCGCGGCTTGGCATTTACCAGGACTGCAACGATGCTTTCCGTGATCTTTTGCTTGGCCGTTTTGGGAAGTTGCCTTTGGGATTCCCCGCGGATTGGGTATATCAAAGCGCATTTGGCCCGGAATGGGAAACAGCGATAGCTTCACGCACCGAGGAATCTCCGTTGCTGAAATTGGAAGATGTCGATGTGGAAGCAGAAAAATGCGAACTGGCGAAGTTGATCCGGCGCGACCCGACGCATGAAGAGAGCATCATGTATCTCAATTTCCCTGGAGACGCCCTGAAAACTATTCAGTTCCGCGAAAAATACGGAGATCCGAACAGATTGCCACTGAATATATGGTTTGAAGGCATGAAAGTTGGGGATGAGGTAGAATTTTTTGATTCCAACGGCAAGCCGCATATCATGACCATTCTTTCCATATCGCCGGTTGATGATCAAGGCGTGGTTGTTGTGCGCTATGTTCTTGATTCTGAACGCATGTCCACGGAAATTCAGGTTTCGCCTGCCAAGTCAAGTTCAGGAAAGGGCGTGCCTATGGCGGACCCTGCAAATCCTTATCATGTCGCGGCTCCCAGTACAGGCGATTTGTGGATTATGTATGTCAAGCCGGGCGATATGGTAAAGGCTGGAGATGAGATCTTTAATATTTCCATCATGAAACAGGAAAAAGCGGTATTCGCTCCTATGGATGCGGTCGTCAAGGATGTCCTGAAGACGGCGAATTTCAAGGAAAATAAGAAAATGGTTCCCGTAAAGGAAGGCGAGCTGCTTGTGGAGCTTGGGCCCGTGCCGCACCTGTGTCCCAATCCTGAATGCGGCAAACCCATTGTTTCGGATGCTGCCGTGTTCTGTCCGTATTGTGGAAAGCATCTGTAAGCAAGCAAACACCGGACATATCTAAAAAGCGGAGCGGCATATGCCGCCCCGCTTTTTTACTGGATGGATACCCATCCAAACAAAGCAAGCGAAAATTAAACCCAATGAGGTTTTATCGTGCCGGCATCCATCGCCCTGGCAACCGCATCCAGCATTCCATTGACAAAATTTTTGGAATTTTCGTCGCCAAACTGTTTTGCTAATTCAACAGCTTCATTAATGGCGACTTTGGGCGGCACATCAGGCCTGTTCAACATCTCAAAAAGCGCTATCTGCAGCAAGGTGAGTTCAATGCGTCCAATACGCTCAAATCTCCAGTTTTGAGAAAGACCAGCCAGAATCTTGTTTAATTTCTTATGTTCTTTCCATACTCCAAGAACAAGTTCCCAAGCGAAGCCTTCAGGCTCTTTGGGCAGAGCGGGTAGAGCCTGGGCATCCTTTTTCCCTTTGGCCCTGGGCGCTTCCTCATGGTGCGCATTTGGTTCGCCGCCTAGCTTTTCGCGAAGATCCCGTACGTCCGGCGATTCATGAAAGACTCTGCGCAAGTCGATTTCATGTTCAACAGGCGCAAAATGAAGGCTGTAGAGAACCTGGAAGGCTGTTGAACGAGCGGAACGGCGCGAAGGTCCGCGCGATTTGTCGTGTGAAGCGGTATCGGCATGCCGTGCGCTATTCACTATAATTGCTCCAAAACGCGAATGGTTTCGAGCGTGGCGGCGGCAGCGTCAGCCCCTTTGTTTCCGGCCTTTGTTCCGGAACGTTCAATGGCCTGCTCAAGGTTGTCTGTGGTCAGAAGACCAAATCCAACAGGAACGTTTTGTTCAAGACTGATGTGCGCAAGGCCCTTGGTGCATTCCGTAGCCACAAAGTCAAAGTGGGGCGTCGCTCCGCGAATCACGGCGCCGAGAGCGACAATGCCGTCGTATTTTTTGCTTGCAGCCAGTTTTTTTACAACCAGCGGCATTTCAAAAGCGCCGGGAACTCGGATGATGGTCAGGTTGTCGGGGTTTGCATTATGCCGGACCAGATAGTCCACAGCCCCGCCGACAAGCCGGTCAACAAAAAGATCATTAAAACGGGCGGCAACTATGGCAAAGCGCAATCCCGCGGCATCCATGCGGCCTTCAATAGTTTTAATCTGATTCATGATAGCATTCTCCATCCAGAAAGATTGTACAGGATATTTTTACTTGCTCTTTTCGTCAAGGTGTAAAATGTGACCCATTTTTTCTTTTTTGGTACGCAGGTAATATTCGTTGCAGCTGCATAACCCCTGCTCGATGGGAACCCGTTCCGTAACGGTCAGGCCGTATCCTTCAAGGCCCACGACTTTGCGGGGATTGTTCGTCAAAAGCCGCATTTTGCGCACTCCAAGATCCACAAGAATCTGCGCGCCAACGCCATAGTCGCGCAAGTCCGGTTTGAACCCAAGCTTCAAATTGGCCTCTACCGTGTCATATCCCTGATCCTGCAGCGCATAGGCTTTGATTTTATTGGCAAGACCGATGCCCCGGCCTTCCTGGCGCATGTATAAAACAACGCCGCGTCCGGCGTCGTTGACCGCTTTCATTGCCGTGGCCAACTGGTTTCCGCAGTCGCAGCGCAAGGAGCCAAGGGCGTCGCCGGTCAGGCATTCGCTGTGCACACGCACAAGCACAGGCTCCTGATCATTGTTGCTGTGCACGTCTCCTTTAACCAGAGCGACGTGCGTGGCTTTTTCGATATCGGATTCATAGGCGATGATGGTGAAGTCGCCATATTTGGTGGGCAATTTTGCTTCAGCGACCCGTCTGACGGAAAGGTTTCCAGCGCGCATTCTGTAACGGATGAGATCCCTGATGGTGGCGATTTTGAGATTATGTTTTTCCGCGAACTCAAGAAGCTGGGGCATGCGCGCCATTTCTCCGTCGTCTTTCATGATTTCACAGATGACTCCAGCCGGCTTCAATCCCGCAAGCGAGGCAAGATCCACGCTGCCTTCGGTTTGGCCTGCGCGGATGAGGACGCCGCCTTTTTGGGCGCGCAAGGGAAAAACATGTCCCGGCGTGACCAGATCGTCAGGACGCGCGTTGTCTGCCACAGCGGTTTTTATGGTCGTGGCGCGGTCCGCTGCGGAGATGCCTGTCGTGACGCCGGTCCGGGCTTCCACGGAAACGGTAAAATTGGTGCCGAATTTAGATCCGTTGCGCTGGGTCATCAGGGGAAGCTGCAACTTGTCAACCATTTCAGGCGCCATTGCAAGACAGATCAGTCCTCGGCCGTATGTGGCCATGAAGTTGATGGCTTCCGGGGTGACGAATTCAGCGGCAATGGTCAAATCGCCTTCATTTTCTCTGTCTTCGTCATCAACAAGAATGATCATGCGTCCCTGACGCATTTCCTCTATGGCTTCTTCTGTAGTGCAGATAGGCATGATATGCTCCTGTGTGCGCCCCGTTGAACCGCGGGCAGTCTGTTATGTGTCCGAAATGGCGGACACGGGATTTTAAAATCCGTTTTCTTTCAGAAAATCAAATGTAATGCGTTTTGAAGAGGAGGCATACGGTTTTAACATATGCTGGATATATTTTCCTATGATATCTGTCTCCATGTTGATTTCCGTGCCCACGCTCCATTTTCCGATGGTCGTCACAGCCTGAGTTTCCGGGATGACGTTGACGGACAAATGTCCAGGACCGCATTCGTTGACGGTCAGGCTTACTCCATCAAGCGTCACAGAGCCTTTTTGAATGATCTGATCGCTTAATGCTGCGTCAAATTTGATTTGGAAGATGCGCGATTCCCCGGCCTGCTTTATATCGGCGACTGTCGCCGTGCAATCGACATGCCCTGCGACAAGATGGCCGCCCAGTCTGTCTCCTACAGCCAGAGCGCGTTCAAGATTCACCAGATTTCCAAGGCGCAGTTTTCCAAGGGTTGTGCGGCGTATTGTTTCTGCGGAAGCATAGACGCTAAAATAGGAGCATGCTCCGTCAGATGCCGTGGTGCGTGTCTCCACCGTAAGGCATGCGCCGTTTACGGCGATGCTTTCGCCAATAACAACATCACATAAAGGAAAAAGCGGGCGCAGTCCGAAACGTGTTTCCTGACCTGAAGCATCGATACGGACGATTTCGCCCTGACCGGCTATAAGTCCTGTGAACATGGGTACATCCTTGAAAAGCAGGTGCTGGTATTTCTATACGGCCAAAGTTTGGATTCGGCATAAAGGGTGTTCTTTTTTGCGGCTGCCTGTCTGTTCATGGCAAAAAGTGTTTCTTTGTCCCAGCTATACATGAGCATATCTGTGTTTAATAAGGCTCCATATTTATTCATGCGGCGTGATATCTCTTTACGCCAATAATCGCCTGGTGCGGCAGACTCCTCCGTTGGGTTTACCGAAAGTAAGGTGCGTTTCGCTTTCGGTCAAGATTTGAATTCGCCATGTTATTTTTTTCTTACAGAGCATTCTACCTTAAAAAAATAAAAAAGTGGCTATTAATTTTTGAATAGGAAGCATTCAAAAAAACTGTATTTCCTTATATGATATGTATTGTGTGGAATGTCGTATATTCTATGTTTGGTCTGGAATTTGCAGACAAGTGGAATGTAGTTAGGCAAAATTTGCCCGTATCCGTTTCAGACATGACAGCATTCATCAGACCAGAGGCATACCGGTCAGGGAGTTTTGATATGAACATTTCAGGTGCTCATTTCACCGGCTTGGATGGAGCGCTTTCGATAAACAGCGAAACCGCGTGCATCGCTATGCAGACGGCGCAGGAGGAGCTGACGGAAGAGGAGCGTCACGAAAGTCTCGCTGTCGCCGTCGATGCTGTAAATATCAGTCCTGTCGCCCGTACTCTCGTTTCCGGCGTTGTTGCAACATACGAAGAGGCCATGGACCTTTTGGGCATGACTGCGGAAAATATTGTAATTCAGAGAAACAGCGCTCTCAATGCACATACAGGGCTGGATGCCTACCGGGCTGCCCGTCTGCTTGAGGGGCTGGATTAGATTGAAAAAGCGGGGCTTCTTGCTTCTGATATTCACTGGTGGGCGTAAAGGGGAGGATGCCATTGCAGCATACCCTGTTCATCAGGGGAGCTGTCGTATTTTTCCTTACAGGAAAGGCAGTTTCAGGGGCTGTGGTACATCTTTGGATGGTCGAGCAGTCATATTTCGGACGCCTGTACAAGTGTTGCAGGAAGGATTTACAGTGCAGCATAAGAGCTGATTTGGGGGAAATCGAGTAGGCATTATCGGAGCGGTCTATCTGTAAAAAAGGTTCTCCACAGTGAAATAATCATATGGCCGGCTTTTCCTGATGAAAATCAGGAAAAGCCGGCGGCGCATTATCGATAATAAAGAACTGAGGGTGGAAAAAAACTATTTAAAAACCCCTTATGAGGAATACTCATAAGGGGTCAAAATTTGTGGCGCGTCCGAAGAGATTCGAACTCCTGACCTACAGGTTCGTAGCCTGTTGCTCTATCCAGCTGAGCCACGGACGCCCATCGCGAAAAGAGGTATAAGGCTAAGCAGGGAAACCGTCAAGCAATTTTTTTCATTTTTTGTCATTTTTTAGTTATTGCTTCATGTGTCGCCTTAAACGCGGTTTCTGCGGCGGATAATGCCTGATCCGCCTGACGGACTTGCTAGCCTATCCAGCCGCTGGCGGCGCATGCGGCAAGGATGCATATGATAACTATGGCTTCAAAAATTGCTTTCAGAGCGAAGGCTTGTGCAGAGGCTTGGAAAATATCCGTATAGCGTTTGGCGGAAGCGGCGCAGTGCCGGTCAGAAAACGTTCCATGGCCAGGTTTATGGGAATTTGGCTGTTTGCCGGAGGGTATTACAAAGCATATGGGATAAAATGGCGCGCCTTGTTTTTAGCGCTGGATATTTTCAACATAATTGTATATTTTACTATAAATAATAGCTATTGCGATAAAATTTATGTGAAACCCGCAAAAATTCCGTTATTCTCGGAATGAAGGCGCTGTCAGAGAAAAATCAGTGCATCGTTCGTACTATGCGCAAAAACCTAAAGGAACCATGTATGACTGACTATGCCATGCAATGCGAACGCCTCCCCATTCGTCTTATTGGGGATAGCATTTTTTTTAAAGACAGATGGTTTGTATTGGGAGAAAAAGATGCCAGATATGGATTGTACACATCGCAAGATATGATATTCTGGGAGCGTGTTCCAGTACAGCTTAATAATTACGCAAGATTGAAAGCCGCCGGCGGCAAGCTTTTTTGTTACCGCCACCCGTATTGCGGAGAACAGAGCGCCTTTTGCGATATGATGTATTCGGATGACGGCCTGGTCTGGAATATGCTGCATTTTCATTTGGAAAATGGTTTTCCGCATTATGTTCAGGATGTTTTTTTTCTCTTGGACCATTGGATTTTTCTGGGAGAGAGCCAGAAGCACAATGACTCATTTAAATATGGATGCTTTTTTTCCACCCGGAATTTTACGGATTGGAAAATGTGCAATACCTCTGTTGATTTTTTTGATTATAACAGCACGACTCTTGCATATGGGAACGGGATTCTGGTTTCCACAGCCAGAAATCTCGCGGGCGAACAGTGCGTGCTTTATTCGGATGATCTTTCTTCATGGAGGAAGGTTGTGGTTCCGGCTGATTTGTATGACAATCTGTATTTTTTTCAGGAGCGCTTTTTTGCTTTTTCGCTTGATTTGTCTTCATGCTGGGTTTCATCAGATGCGCTGTCCTGGGATTTTCGCAAAACGCCGGGAGGAGCATCCGGGATATGCAAAGCCGCCTGGCCTATTACGGTTCAAAGAGATCTTGTCGTTCGTCCGGCCCTGTCGGAAAAGGCTGTATATGTTTCGCACGACTTTTTGAATTGGCATAAAAGGGAGCTCCCTTTTGCCATGCACACCTGCGCCGTATGCGGCGCAACACTGTTTTTTGTCGGCAGCAGGGGAGACATTTTTCAGGAAAAACTTTCCGCTCTATAGACCAGTGTTGGAGCAGGGCGTTCCGCCCGCTCACTGGCAACGCATTTCACATGGTCTTTGTTCCGGCATTGGTTGCATCTGTTTTCTCTTTGGAAAATAGGCTCTTGATGTATTTTCCTGCGTTGCGGCTCAATTTGTCCAGATAGACATAATAGACCGGCGTTATATAAAGAGTAATAATTTGGGAGAAAACCAGTCCTCCGACTACCGCCATGCCCAATGGACGTCGTGCATCCGCTCCTGCGCCTATGCCTATGGCGATAGGCAAAACGCCGATAAAGGTCGACAGAGTCGTCATCATGATGGGACGAAATCGCACCAGACAGCCGCGCACAATGGCTTCTTCAGGCTGCATATGCTGGTCGCGTTCCGCTTCCAGAGCAAAATCAATCATCATTATGGCATTTTTTTTCACTATGCCGAGCAGCATGATGACGCCGACAAATCCATACAAATCGAGGTCCATGTTAAACAGCCACAAAATAGCCAGGGCTCCGAATCCGGCCGAAGGAAGTCCCGAAAGGATGGTTATTGGATGGATGAAGCTTTCATATAAGACCCCAAGCATGATATAGATGATAAGAATCGCCACCACAATAAGCAGCGCCATGCCCTGCATGGACGACTGGAAGACCTGCGCCGTTCCCTGGAAGGAAGCGGCGAAGGTTGCGGGCAACATATCTTTTGAAAGCGCTTCGACCGCCTGTACAGCCTGGGATAAGGACACCCCTTGAGCCAGATTAAAGGAAATAGTGACAGCCGGAAGTTGTCCGGAATGATTCACGCTGAAAGGGCCAACGCCGTTTTCTATGAAAGCGAGAGTGCTGAGGGGAACGAGCGCGCCGTTTTTGGATTTTATGTAAATAAATGAAAGGGCGTCCTGATCCCGACGATACTCGGGAGACAATTCCATGATGACCGGATAGTCGTTGATATCCGTGTAAATGGTGCTGATTTCCCGTTCGGCGAACGCCAACTGCAGAGCCTCTTCCACCTGTTCTGCGGAAACGCCTAAGGCGGCGACCTTATCCCGGTCGATATTAATGATGACTTTGGGGGTTTTCAGTTGCAGGTCGCTGTTGACGTCTATGATTTGAGGCAGCGTCTTCATTGCTGTTTCAAGGAGCGTCGCATATTTGTACAGCTCCTCAACATCGGGATTTTGCAGCGTATATTGATAGAGAGCTTTGGAGACGCGGCCGCCGACATTGATGGAAGGCGGATTGACGAAGAAAACCCGTATTCCCGGGTAGCGATTCATTGTCTCGCGAAGACGGGCAATGATTTCTTCGGGGCTGTCGTCGCGCTCTGATGATGGTTTCAGTTTGACAAAAAAGGAGCCGGTGTTGGCGCCGCCGGAAAACCCTCCGCCCACGTTTGACATGAAAACGTCCACCGCGGGATCGGCAGCCAGAATTTCATGCAGTTTCTTCTGCTGTTCAAGCGTATAGGCAAAGGAGCTTGATTGAGCGGCTTCAGTATAACCGGAAAGCTGTCCGGTGTCTTCAGAGGGCAAAAATCCTTTTGGAATGGCTGCAAACATCCAGCCTGTAACCGCGAAAATAACGATGGAAAGAAAGAAAGTGGCGCGTTTGTGCGTGACGGCGATGTTCAGAGTCCTGGCATACCAGCGCGACATCCATGCAAACGACGCCTCGAATGGACCGGTAATGAAATTTGTGGGTTTGCTCAATTGATTTTTTTTGAGAAAGAGATTGCAGAGCATCGGAGTCATGGTCAGGGATACAAAGCCGGACAAAAGCACAGCGACTATGATGACCACAGCGAATTCGCGGAACAACCGGCCTATGATTCCCTCCATGAAAACAATGGGAATGAATACCGCCGCCAGAGAAATGGTCATGGAGAAGATGGTGAAACCGATTTCTTTTGAGCCGTCCAGGGCTGCTTTAAGCGCGCTTTTTCCCATTTCCATATGCCGGACGATATTTTCAAGCATGACTATGGCGTCATCCACCACAAACCCGACGGCAAGAGTCAGCGCCATCAGCGACAGGTTGTTTAAACTGTAGCCCAGGGCAAGCATGACGGCGAAAGTCACGACAATGGACATGGGAACGGCAAGACTGGGGATGACGGTTGCAAGAAAATCATTGAGAAACAGATAAATGACCATGACGACAAGAAATATTGTGAGTATAAGCGTGAATTTAACATCCGCTATGGACTCGCGTATCCCTTCGGAACGGTCAAACATGACAGTCATGTTGATTGAAGCCGGGAGCTGTTTTTCAATGAGCGGGAGAAGCTTGCGTATTTCATCGACGACCACGACCGTATTGCTGCCGGGCTGTCTTGAAACAGCAAGCATGATTGCGGGTTCATCAACAAGAAACGCCGTATTTTTTTCTGTTTCAAACCCGTCGACCACATTTCCTATTTCTTCGAGCCGGACAGGGCCGCCGCCTTGCCAGCTTACAATCAAAGGACGATATTCTTCCGCTCTGTAAAGCTGGCCTTTGGACTCAATATTGCTAGAGGTAAAGCCGTTTTCTAAAATGCCGGTAGGCAGCTTGACATTGTTTTCCGCAATGGCGTCGGAAATTTCATTAATGCCTATGCCGCGCGAAATGAGCGCCTTGGGGTCAAGTTGCACTCGGACCGCATATTTTTTTGTTCCATAAACCTGCACCTGGGCTACGCCGGATATCATGGAAATACGTTGCGACAGAAATGTCGTGGCGTAATCATTGACGGTTGAAAGCGGAAGCGTGCGAGAGGAGAGGGCAATATATAAAATAGGCTGTTCCGAAGGATTGACTTTTTGAAAGGAAGGCGGCGTCGTCATGTCCTCAGGCAAACGTCGTTGCACTTTAGACAGAGCGGACTGCACATCCAAAGCCGCTCCGTCAATATTTCGATCAAGCGCAAACTGCAGGGTAATCCTGGTCCGCCCTAAAGTGCTAAGCGAACTCATGGAGTCTATGCCCGCTATGGCCGACAGTTCCCGTTCAATGGGAGAGGCAACGGATGCCGCCATGGTCTCAGGGCTTGCGCCGGCAAGATCTGCGGAAATGGAAATGGTAGGGTAGTCGACGTTCGGCAAGTTGTTAACGGGCAGGGCCAGATATCCCATAATCCCGAAGATCAGCATGCCAAGCATAATCAGCGTGGTGGCAATGGGGCGTTTGATGAAAATGGCTGAAAAATTCATTGGCTGCCAAGTTGTGCGAGCGCACACGAATTTTGCTGTTTACGATTTTGGGGAAGCGGTCTGATTAATGACTTCCGTGCCCTCTATCAGACGAAGGTGCCCTTCTGTGACGACGCGCTCTTTGGCGGCGACGCCTTCTGTGATGACGACGGCATCAAAAGAACTGATGCCGGGACGCACAGGACGTATTGAAACCCGGTTGTCCGCATTGATGATGAAGACAAAAAAACCCTGCGCCCCAATTTGAAGGGCTGTCTTCGGCACGATGATTACATTTTTTTGGGAATCGATATGCAAAGCCACATCAACAAATTGCCCGGGGAAAAGATGCAGGTCGCGATTGGGAAATTCCGCCACAAGGAGGATGGTTCCGGTATTTCTGTCCACCGTGTTGTCCAGAAAGAGGAGAGAGCCTTTTTCAGGTTCTGAGTCAAAACCGTTGATATAGGCGTCAACTTCCAGGGTTGCTTCAGACATTCTTCGTAAAACCCGGGAAAGCTCCCGTTCCGGTAACGTAAATGTAACCCGTATGGGTTGCATTCGTTCAATTGTAACCAGCGACATATCCTCAGCCTTGACGATGTTGCCCACATCAATATTCAGGCGGCCTATCTTGCCGCTGATCGGCGCATAAATCGTACAGTATTCCAATTGAATGCGCGCGCTTTCCACACTGGCCCTGTTGGCTTTTATCGTAGCCTGAAGGCTTTCAAGTTCAACTTTTATTTGATCATATTGTTCTTTGCTGACCACGGATTGGTCAATAAGCGCTTCGTAGCGTTTAAGGTCTTCATGGGCTTTTCTGGCCAGAGCCGTATTGCGTTCCAATTCAGCCCGAGCGGCGGCAAGCGCGCTTTCAAAAGGCCGGGGGTCAATGCTGAAAAGCTTTGTTCCTTTTTTGATATGTTGCCCTTCCTTAAAGTATGCAGCAAGCAGCTGCCCGCTGACGCGCGCATTGATTGTTACAGAAGCGGATGCTTCCACTCTTCCCACAGCAGTGAGAATTTCCGGCATGTCGCCTTTTTGGGCTACTGCGGAGTATACTGGCATTTTTGACGAAGTATCGGTTTTCCTGTGTGTTTCCTCAGAGCAACCAAAGGCGGCAAGCGCCATGAGAAGAAGAATCAAATGACTTGGAAACACGGAAAGACGGGTGCGAATCATGGAGTTGTCCAATCTTTTTAAGTATGTAGGTTGCTTCTTTTAATGCTTTGGAAGTGAAACCTCGCGGAAAAAGGATTTATCGCAGTATAATGTATATACCGTTCCAGAATAGCTAATTTTTTAAGAAAATTCAATTGCTTTGGAGCATTGGGTTGCTGGAGGAGGGGGAGAGGCATGCGTTTTTGCCGCATATTTATTGATTGCAAGGAACGCCCTGGACCGTACGGAGTCTGGTACTGAAGGAAATGCGCACGCCAAAGACGCAAAACGCAGTACTCAGGTTAACGGCGTCATCTGCTGATAACGAAGATATGGAAAGTTGTTCCCCAATTATGCTGGAAGCGTTGCACTTATATTTGCTAACCTTTTTTCATGGTCAGTTTTCCATTTATATACAACTGTATAAGTAAGCGTTTTCCCTGTTCAAGAATGGCAATTTCCTGTTTCTCATGTACCGGTGAGTATTGTTCTGAAAAGAATATATCTCTGTATTTAGAATAGACTCTATATATGCCATGTACTTTATATAGATATCCCATTTCATACAAATCTGAATAAATTTTATTGCTGTTGACGCCGGGTAGTCGTCTGCAAAATACACGAAGAGACATTTTTTTGTTTCCTATGAGAATATCATAGGCGCACGCCTTGCTGGCAAGGTCGTCGCGTTCTTTTTTCAAAGCATCCTTGGACGGTGTTGTCGCTATAGCCGTCTGATTTATTACTGTCCGGGATTCCTTGAGTTGTTTTTTGATCAATTCCGACGTATCCTCTTACGTTTAAGTACCTTTATTTCTGTTTTTTGCACGACATTTTTGTTTATAAAATGCAACAATGAATATATAATTAAATATATAATTAATATTAAAAAATTTATCCATATAAATCTACTGATTAAAAATCATATACAACACATTGACCCTTTGCCCTGAAGCATATTAGGGTTGTCTTATTCGGGACGTATTCACTACCTGCAGGGTATATAAACTAAAGTTTAGCAATAGTCAACCATAGTTTATCTTGCAGGTCGATTATTTTTAATTGCATACAACTGTGTGTATTTGTAAATGATATGGAAAAATACCATTCGTTGTGTGTCACTTGCAGGTTGTAACTATGAAATATGCGGTTGTTGAAGGCATTCGTGCGCGAATAGAAAAGATAATTGGCTCACAATCTCCAAAGGATATGTCGGCGGCGCTTGGAATATCCGTACAGGCTGTGTATAAGGCTTTGCGGAGTGGAAAGATTCCTGAAACTTGGGTTTACAAACTTGCTGCTAAATATGGAATTTTTCCTCAATGGATATCGTCCGGCGAAGGGCCGATGCGTATTGGCGAAAATTCGCTCAATGCCGGCGACAGCGGAATCGCGCATCAACAAGCCAACGACTTGCGCGTATTGGAACAGACTTGGGCCGCTCCTGTCATTGTGACAAGCCCTCCAAGCGAGAATCCCTGGAAAAGTACAAAGTGGCAAGAAGTGCCGGTCATCGCATTGGGGAATTGCGGCAAGACGGACTGGTATTCGCCTGACCCAATGGCCTTAAGAACGGCTTTGCCCGTTGATTATCCATATACGCCGAATCTGTTTGCCGTGCTGGCCGTCGGGACAAGCATGCAGCCTGAAGGGATCAGGCAGGGATATATTCTTTTTTGCAATCCGGCCGCAAGTATTGATCCCGGCGATGCCGTTTATGTTGAGAAAAACGATGGCACGGCTTCCATAAAAAAATATCTCAAGCAAGACGACAAGGCTCTTCACTTGCAAGGCTGGTCCAATCCTCAAAGCAATGGCGAGCAAATGCCATATTATGAAGAACTGGAGCTTTCCAAAGTTAAAAGAGTTGTATGTGTGGTTGTGGTAAAAAGAAAAGCCTAGATCAACAAAAAAATTACCATGAGTGGTTATTGCATTCTTCTTCAATATGTTCTTTATGGAAAATGCAAGCCTTTTTGATGCATTGCTCATTTTTACAACTAAATCGGCACAGTATGGATTTTGGACGTTCTAAAGGTATGCCAAGCAATTCGCGTATCGCATCTGTTGCCGCATATAATGCGGCCATGGTGGTTCGCTTGCAGCAACGCGGACCTGGCATGCCGGCAATCTTTTTCTGGGCGCGCGCAGTGATGCTGCCGACAAGCCCCCATTCTTCTCCGGAAAGATACGTTATCCCCAGCATGACGCTTACGGTTGCTCCTATGGCCATAGTGTTGCCGCACACGCCATAATACCCGCATACGGCGGGAGGGATAAGGGTGCAACGCGGAAGCAGTTTTTCCAAAAAAGGCAGGGCATCAAGCTTCTGCGCATTGCACCATGCAGCGCACAGAGACGCGCCGCTTAGAAAATGGTGTTCCGGGCCGTGCATCCGTATTTCCGGGCTGAGCATAAGGTGCAGCGCAATCGCGACAGGATTTATGCTTTTAATGCTTTTTGCCTTTTCCATGATATACGCATGGGCATAATTGATGTCCCAATCGTTCATATTACCTCTCTGATAAGTTTTTTACGCAGACATGTCGCTTTGAGCGCCCCAAGCGGTAATGTTTCCACCTGAATTTCTGCTTTTCCCTGTTGGATGCATGGCAACGCTTCCAAGGCGTCCCGAAGCATGGCGGAATTGGTTTCGCCCGTCGTTTCTACCTGAAAAATCAGTACTGGCCCGTCAGGTTTTTTGTGCAGGCATATGTCATAGTCCACCACATTTTCAAAGGAATAGAGCGTATCGGCAAACATCGTGGGATAGACTTCCGTCCCATTCGGCAAAAGCGCGACGGCTTCCTGTCGTTTTGCAACCGGACCAATGGCGTCAAGCGTGCAGCCGCACGCGCAAGGGGCGCTTCGCAACCAGGCGATATCCCTGCTGCGATACCGTAAAAGCGGCATGGCTTCCCGGCCGATGGTCGTAAAAACCAATTCGCCTTCCATGCCTTCCGGAAGCGGTTCGCCGGTTTCAGGGTCTATGACCTCCGTGATGACGCCAAATTCATTATAATGATATCCGTGCATTGCCGGGCATTCTACAGCCAGCCCCCAACCGGTTTCCGTAAGTCCGTAATGCGTGAGTACGCGGCACCCCCAAATGGTTTCCAAATTGGTCCGCATGGCATCCGCTACATACCCCATTGTTAAAAACAGAACCCGTACGCCGAGCCGGGATAAATCCGTCGCATGTTCCATCTCTTTGGTAATACGGTAGATGACGCCCGCATCTCCAAACCATACAGACGGTTTGTGGCGTCGCGTATATTCTATCTGACGAGCGCTTGATTCAAATACATCCGTCACCACGGCATGCATGGAATTTTGCTGGAGCGCTGTTCCCAGTATAGTTCCAATGCCTCTGCCGGAAGAATTGGGCAGCAGAATCTGAATTGTTTCGCCCGGATCTGCCACGGTCCGCATTCCAACCGCAAGAAAATTTTGAATTTCACGGATATCCGCTTGCGAAAAATACAGGCGTTTTTGCAGGCCGGTTGTTCCCGAGCTGAAATATGTCACTGGCTTTTCCACATTGCCTTGGGAAATGCAGAGAAATTCATAATTGGCGCCCGCTAGATCCTGAGCCGTGGTAAATGGGATTTTGGACAAATCCTTTATGCCGCGGATATCCTGCGGCGTGAGCCCGCATCGGTCAAAGGCCGTGCGGTAAAAACGGCTTTTTGCATAGGCATGGCGCACGGTCTCAATAAAACGTCGCTCTCTAAACGCCTCAAACGTTTTTTTGTCCACCATGGAAGGTATGGCGCCTTCCTTTTGGAGCGCACAGGCGCATAATCGAAACAGACCATCTTGAAGCGTTGCCGGCATGGAATTTCCTTTGTCTTCGCGACTCATTTCAGACGACGGCATGTGCCTTCAACGTCGTCCTGCTTTTGGTTAAGCAGATAAAAAATTAAAGTTTAACTTTAACTAATCCCAGGATGTAATTTTTTCCCGAAAATATTGGTTACATATTTGCCACAAAGGGGGATTAATCGTCTGTCGCGTCCTATGATTTGTATTGTGCAGCGCGAAAGGCGCAGGGCGTCCATATTCCATGCATCCATGAACGCCATTCCGCCGATGGTCAATGTGCGTTGCGGACCGGGCTTCCATGTTTTTTTGATTGCTTCCCGTACCCGCAAACAGGCGTTTTCCATACGTGCGCCATGCTGCATTCTGGTCAGAGCATACAAGCGTCCGTTACGGTCTGACTGGTAGAACGCTTTGAATGAGCACTGCGGGTGCTCGCAGCGGCCTGGGAGAAAATGTTCCGGCGCAATTTCGCCGCCGCTTTGTTTGCATATGGCGCGTATGATATCGGGGATAGTCAGTCGCTGCATGTCGTTTTTTGGATATTGCCCAAAGAAGCTGAGCGGTTGGAAAAAAACTCCTTTAACAGTCGGAATATGCTTTTTGGCAAAACGGATAATGTCGCCAAGTTCCTCTTCATTTCCGCCGGACGCAACGCAACAGACCAGGACGACGGCAAGGCCGGCCGCAGAGCAGTTTTCTATGGCTTGCTTTTTTATATCGAGCAAATCCCGTCCGTATTTTTGAATATATGATTCTTTCCGGAAACCATCAAATCCCAAATAGGCCGTGGTCGCGCCGCACCGCGCCAGCTCCGTGCAATAATCCGGCTCTTCCGCAAAGCGGATGCCATTTGTATTAATTTGGATGAAATCATACCCCAGATTGCGCGCTGCCTGTACAACTCTGGGCAAGTCGTCGCGTATCGTGGGTTCGCCGCCGCACAATTCAAGCGGCGCTTTTGGGGCGGCTTGCGCATGGAAATGCAGCAATTTCAAGAGTTCAGCAAAATCGGGCTCATAGAGTTCTTCAAGGGCATCGCGCGTAAAGCAGATAGGGCAACCGTTATTGCAGCGATTGGTCACCATCAAAGCGCTTGAGCAGGGCGATGCATCCGCTTTGCCTGTGGAGAGACAAAGCGACATGGCTTCTTCCGGCGTTTTGGGAAAAGTTTTCACGTCAAGGCCGCCGCTTGTGAGCCAGCTTAGGTAGCCTTCAGCCGTATCCCGCCAGATGACGGTGCGAAAACTCCCGTGGTCCGGACAGGTTTTGCAAAGAAACACGGCGTCGTCTTGCTCTTCCACAGTCGCGGGAAGCTCGCAAAAGCAGTGCGGGCACAGACTTTTAGTGTAATAGAGTATCATGGCCGTTGATCATTGCGGTAGAGCCTTGTACCGGATGCGCTGGTCAGATGGAACGCGCATAAAGGAATAGCTTTGGCATTCGCGCTGATGACGCTGACGCAGCAGCCTTGCAATCGGCCGATATCAATATTCCAGACATCCTGAAAACCCATTCCGGAAATTGCCAAAGTATGAGTGCGCAGGCGCGCGCGAAATTCCTGCATCGCGCTGCGGCCATTCTGCTCTTGTTGCGAAAGGCTCATTCGCCAGTATTTATTGGTAAATGCATTTGCTTTTTGAGGAAAATCCGTACGTTCATCAAGAAAGGCGTTTCGCTCCGCATGAGTGACGCTTTGCAGGCGTCCTTGCGGCGGCAGATAATACAGGGCGCTGAAGGAGCAATGAGGTGAAAAGCGTTTACGCGGCACAAGATGCGCTTCCGTAATTTCTCCATTGGTCTGTTCTTCAAGCGCATGAATAATATCGCAAAGCGAACAGCGATGCTCATTGCGCGGAGCGTTCCCCGGAAAACGGCCGAAGTAGCTGACAGGTTGAAAATGTACGCCTTTGACAACGGGCATATGCTTTTTGGCAAATTCTATGATTTCTCCAAGATGAGCCAGATTCAGTCCCGGCATAACGGTCGGCACCAGCAAGACGCCTAAATTGGCCCGGCCGCAATGCTCAATAGCGGCGCATTTTTCCGCCAAAAGGCGTCTTCCGCGTATTTTTTTATAAATGACGTCATCAACGCCGTCGAACTGCAGATAGACAAGATCCGCTCCCGCTTCCGCCAAACGAAGGGCATATTCCGGTTCGCTGGCCAGGCGCAGGCCGTTGGTGTTGACCTGGATGTGACGAAACCCCATTTCTTTGCCCAGTGTGATAATGGAAGGCAAATCCTCTCGAAGCGTCGGCTCTCCCCCGCTTAATTGAATGGAGCAAACGCCGCCATAGCGCAGGGCTGTGCGGTACATGGCCTCAATTTGTTCAATGGAAGGGTCAAAAGAGGATTTTTCCGTATCGGCAAAACAGACTGCGCAGCGTAAATTGCAGCGATAGGTAATTTCCATAACCGCTGTACATATTTTTCCTTCATGTTCTCCGCATAGCCCGCAGTTAAAGGGGCATTCCGCCTGTCCATAGGGCAGGCCGGCGTTTTTCAGAGCATGCACGGCCTGTTTTTGCCATTTGAAAAACATGGCGGCATCGCGCCAGAATACGGTTTCAAAGAAACCGTGCTCCGGACAACGTTTGTTGAAAAATATTTCATGGCCGCGCTGTTCATATCGAGCGGGAATCACACGCAGGCATACGGGACAGAGACTGCGCGTCTCCATAACGGTCTGATTCACAACACATTCTCGCAAAACTCTCCACCGGCGAGAGGCGGAGCAAAAAAATGAAAGAAACCGCGAGAAATGAAACCCCGCGGTTTCCAGTCAAAGAACCTATTCCGCCTATGAAGACATTTCTTTTTTAATTTTAACAAGTTGGGCTATGCTTTCGATTCTGGTGCGCAGGGCTTCTTCGCTGTAGTCGCGATCATCCCAGAAATCCGACTCAATGTAATAGTGGGGCACGCCGGTTTGTTCCTCCACCAGTTTGGCGACCATTTTCTGGTGCGCGCCAAGCCAGCGGTCGAAATCAAAGAAGCCCATGAGCATGCCGTCGGGCTTGAGCGCCTTCACCTTTTCCACCATTGTGGCGGCTTCACTGCCCATATTTTGGGCCTGGGGCATTTTCAACCATTGTTCGGCAATGGCTTTATAGGGGTCATCCGCATACCGCGGCGCTTTGAGTTGTTTTTGGGTAGGAGTCAACACTTGACTGAACGTGGTGGCAACGCCGTTGTTTCTGAATGTACGATCCAGCCAGGGAATGCAGAAGGGGACAAAGTAGCTGCCCAGTTTGGGCGCTCCCTTAGGTAGAATCCCTTCGCCTTTTTTGATCATTTCACGCATTTCAGCGGTCAGGATATCCACGGCTTCCTCAATATATTTAAATCCAAGATTGAAAGGCACGGCAAGAGCGTTTTGCATCTGCGTCAAAGTGTTGCCGCCCAGAGGCACGGGATCGGCTTTGCTGACCATGCCGGCCAGCTGACCTGTTTTGAAGATAATCCGGTTTGCGTCCGCAATGGCTTTTTTGAGATCCTCTTCGCTGGGATGGATGCCGGTGATTTCGCTGATTTCCTCCATTCCCATCCGGATGACGTTCCCAAGGTAGGTTATGCGTTCTTCATCTTCTTCATCGATATCCCCGCAATAGGTGTCATGAGGAATGCGGCTGACGACATACTTCCATTTTTCGTCCAGCATGCACGGAGTCATTCTATCAGTTTTGGGGCCTTCGTCGCAGTTGAAGCCCCAGCTCCAGATGACGTCCGGCGCGGCAAGAACGCCGCGCATAAAAGCGGCCACGCGCATCTTGTTCAGCGGGCAGTGACGGCACCCATAGGTA
>CALUUT010000035.1 GCA_944324045.1 uncultured Desulfovibrionaceae bacterium
TCGCCGCGCCGTTCATGGAGTCCAGCATATCGTGGGCGGGAATGCTTGTTATCTGTTGACCGGGATCATAGATAAAGGGAACATGGGCCTTGCGGTAGACTTCCGGAAGAGTTTTCATGTCTTCCAGATTCCCCGGCGCGACAATGGCCATGTCCTTTTCCGGATTCAACCCGGAAAACTGGTACTTACAGGAAAAACGCATGGCGCCGGGACAAAAGCCGGTTATCTGGTTCGCGCTCTGGTCTGTGGTGATATGCGCGACAGCCGTGCAGTCTTCCTTTACGATGCGGACGCCGTCCATGCAAAGCCCCTGTTCGCCAAGCGCCGCGGCATAGGAAGCGTAGTCATGGCCAAGCGTCGACAGAAGAAACGGAGATTCTCCAAGCAGGTGCAGATTGTAGGCTATGTTTCCGGCTGTTCCGCCCCGTTTTTCTTCAATATGGTCTATCAGAAAGCAGACATTCAGGATATGGAGCTTTTCAGGAAGAATGTGCTCCTCAAAATGGCCGGGAAACGTCATGATGCGGTCATAAGCGAGCGATCCGGAAACATACAGCATTCGTTTTACACCTTCTGGCTATATTGTGTTTCATCTTCTATCCACTGCAGAAAAGGCGAATGACCCGTCGCCAGAGGCCATGCGACAATGCACGGCACGTCATAACTATGCAGTTCTTTAACCGTTTGTTCAAGCTCTTTAAAGGCTTCGACTGTAGATTTGGCCACGGCGGCGACTTCAGAGGCATGCTGTATTTCGCCTTTCCACCAGTACATGGAAGTCACTGCCGGAAAAATATTGATGCAGGCGATGCAGCGTCTTTCCAGAAGCGCCTTTCCGATTGCGCGGGCCTGTTCTTCATTTTCAAATGTCATATATACAAAAATCGGCTGGCTCATGGAGTTCCTCGTTGTGCTTGCGTTATTTAAAGACAGCAGTCTGAATTTTTTTGCATGAGCTGGGAAAAATATTTTTATCGGATTATGCGACTAAGGGCAACGGCCTTATTTCCGGAGACGTGGGCGAAAGCCGTGCGCGCATCGGTTGGCCGGTTGTCGTGAGAGAGGCTTTACGGCGGGCATAATGGCGAAGGCTGAAAGAAGTTTAATTTTAACAGTGTGTTATATTATGAAGTGTAGGAGCGTATGGTTCGAATGGCCGCTTTGGGCAATCTTCTGTAGTAATTTGTAAGCTAAGATGGTAGGAATCAACCTGTAGGGACAGGCATGGTGGAAAGAACCGCAACATATGTAAAAAACAGAGATGACGTCAGACAAATCAGAAAGCAGTCGTAAAGAGCGTGCGGCCGAGGTCATACGCCTGATGCAGCTTCGCTACCCGCGGCCGGAAACGTTGCTTCAGGCCGGGAACGCCTGGGAATTGCTGGTGGCCACTGTTTTGGCCGCCCAATGCACGGATGCGAGAGTGAACCTCGTAACGCCGGTTCTTTTCAGCCGTTGGCCTGACATAGCCTCTTTGGCCAAGGCAAGACAGGAAGACGTGGAGTCCGTCATTCGCTCCACAGGCTTTTATCGAAACAAGGCGAAGCATATAATTGCAGCGGCTAAAAAAATTATGACCGCATACGGCGGAGCGGTTCCTTCGACCATGGAGGAGCTGACCTCATTGCCGGGAGTCGCGCGAAAGACGGCCAATATTGTTTTGTGGGGCGCGTTTGGCCGCAACGACGGCATGGCTGTGGACACACATGTGAAACGGATTGCGTTCCGATTGGGGCTTACTGAGCATAAAGACCCGGCGCGGGTGGAAAAAGATCTCATGGAATTGTTCCCGCGGGACAGTTGGGGAGATATGAATCATAGACTGGTCTGGTTCGGCCGGGATATCTGTGATGCGCGAAATCCTTTGTGCGGCCAGTGCGAAATGGCTTCCTTTTGTCCGAAAATCGGGGTTCATCAATAAATTTGGCGTTGATTGCATGGCATGGGATGGTCTGTCGTTTGCCGGAGGAATACATGGATCAAGACAATATTCTGCTTGATGCTGCCAGCAACGAGCTTGAAATTATAGAATTTTATATTGATGAAATCGGCGAGAGCGGCGAGCCGTATCGCGGCTACTATGGAATGAATGTTGCGAAGGTTCTGGAAATTATCCGCCGGCCCGCTGTTACGGGCGTTCCGAGCAATCACCATAGCGCGGTGCTTGGGACATTCAATTTGCGCGGCAGAGTGTTGCCGCTGGTTGATCTGGCCATGTGGCTCGGCAAAACAAGGGTGGAGTCTGATTCATTAAAAGTCATTGTTTCTGAATTCAGCGGAGTGGTGACGGCGTTCCTGGTTTCCGGCGTAAATCATATCCATCGGCTCACCTGGAGCAGAATCGAAGCGCCTGAACAGTATTTGCAAAGCTTCAGCAATCATTCCATTACCGGCGTGGTTCGGATTGACGAGCGCATCCTGTTTATTCTGGACATGGAGCAGATGATTGCTGCCATGACGCCGGGACAGGAGCCGGAAGAAATAGAAAAGCAAAATGAACTTCCGGATGATTATGGCCAGGGATGCAGGGTTTTGGTCGTGGATGATTCCATGGCTATCCGTAAACTTATCAGCAATATTCTGGCCAAAGCCGGTTTTGAGGTCATGAACGCAAGCACGGGGCTTGAGGCTTTTGATATCTTGCAGAAAATCAAACGCGATGCGGAAGGCGGCGCCATTTCCGATTATGTGGATCTGGTCATTTCCGATATTGAAATGCCGCAGATGGACGGACATACCTTGCTGAAAAAAGTGCGGGAAGACCCGATTCTCAGCAAATTGCCCATGGTGCTCTTTTCTTCTCACATCACGGAAGCTTTGCGGAAAAAAGGCATGGAATTGAAAGCCGACGATCAGATCTCAAAGCCGGATCTTCCCACGCTGACTAAAAGAGTCAGGGCCCTTATCGCTGAGCGTTGGGGAAAGTAGCGTTTTCCCGCTTTGTATCATGCGTTCGACATGAGAGCGGAACAGCCGGGAAAGACTGTTCCGCTCTCATTATTTTGCCGGGATTGCGGTTGTCAGGACGGCGATGCCCGGTTGCATCAGATGGCGCCGCGTTGGGTATTGCGCTCCATGCGCCCGCATGGGGCGCGACCGCATATCTTCGGGACTCTGATGCTGTTGACACAGAAAGCGGGTTGCCGTACCTTGAGTATGTCGCGTGTAACATTCTATTTTTATTTGAATTTTATTTAAAAGGTCAGAAGAGGTGAAATGTGGGGAAGGAGAAAATGGTCGAAAAAATAACTGACGATATCCTG
>CALUUT010000036.1 GCA_944324045.1 uncultured Desulfovibrionaceae bacterium
CCCCGGATAAAACGCAAATCTCCCAAAACAGCGGCCCCGGCACCCCCTTCCGCCTGCTTGCGACTTTCCTCTCCATCCCGCACTGCTACCTTATCGCGACACTCTTGAAAAGTCTTTTGCGGGAAAAAGAATGCATGCGCATTTTCCGGGAATGTTTTCCGGCGATAACGACAGATGCGGGCAATGCCGTTTATGAACGGCATTGCCCGCACTGTTTTCAAACCATTGACAAGGAAACGCGCCATACCCAAGGCTTTGAGCATTCCGCGCCTGTCATATGAACGCGCGTCCGTTTATTCCGCGAAAAAACTCGCTCTCAAATCTTCAATGCGCCAAAAACGAAACAGACGCCTGGACGCCAGCTTACGCTTCCGCGGTTCCATCTTTGCCGTTCGCTGATTCTTTCTGCCCTGTGGAAGCGGCATGAGCGGCCTGTTCGGCTTTGACGTCATCAAGAACTTTTTGCAGTTTGGCCTCATCGGCATATGAAAGCGACGTCTGTAAAATTTTCCCGCCGGTTCCCTGAAGCTCGGTCAGCACTTTGTCGGTCAAATCCGAATCAACAAGCACAAAAAGCGCCGAAGAGCCCGGCGTCAGGGATTCAGCCAGCTTTTTCATAAAATTGTCATTTATTCCAACGTCGCTCAAGGCGCCTGCGGCCGCGCCCGTACCGGCCCCCACAATCAGACCCAAAAGAGGATTCAGGAAAATAAGCCCGATCAACGTTCCCCAGAATCCTCCACTCACAGCGCCGCCAAGGGTCAAATTATACATCTGGTGCAGCTTGACTTTGCCGTCCTGCTTTTTGACGACGACAACCGCATCCTCAAGGCTGACAAGATATTCTTTTTGCATCCGTATAAAATCCAGACGCACCTGCTCCGCCTGAAACTCATTTGGATAGGCTACAACGATTAACTTTCTCATATGAAAATCTCCTTAAATCGATTGTTAAAATTATATGATAATGATTTCTCTGTGTTATACATAAATAGAGTTTCTCTGTCGAGAAAAGTCTAAAAACATAATAATGGACGTGTCCATATAAAGACAATGCCATTTATCAATATGTTTGTAAATATCATATTCTATTTTTCTCATTATACTGTTTTCTTTCTAACAAAGAACATTTTTTTACAAAAATACGTTTCTATGAATACATTATGCGTTTTCAAGCTTGTGGCATGAGCGCATTTTTGACAACCCATGAGCGATCGGCTAAGGTCGATTTCTTCTTTTCTGACATGGCGGCGTACGAGGTCTCGCATGGACGGCATCCAGCAGTTTACAACCTTTTTTATTGCTTCAATTATTTTTGTCATGACGCCGGGAGCGGACACCATGCTTATCTTGAACCGGGCCATGCTCCACGGCAAAACAGCGGGACTGTTCACCACAATCGGCGTCAACATAGGCGTTCTCGTCCATACGACTTTCGCGGCATTTGGCCTTTCCCTCTTTATCGCAAACTCAATCACGCTCTTCGCCATTGTCAAATACGCCGGGGCGGCCTATCTGATCTGGCTTGGCGCAAAGCAGCTTTTGCCGCGCAACAGGCAGCGCCGTTCCTCTTCTTCCCATTCCAGCGGCCCCGCCCGGACCGGACATGTCTTTCATCTTGCAAGCGGCATCCTGACCAATGTTCTCAACCCCAAGGTCATCCTTTTTTTCATCGCCTTTTTTCCCCAGTTTATTCGTCCTGAAAGCCTCCATAATCCTGCGCCTTTCATCTTTCTGGGCGTTGTTTACGCACTGCTGGGCATCCTCTGGTTTTCACTGTTAAGCGTTTTTGCGGCTTCCGCCGCAGAGCGTCTGATGCGCACGGAACGGTTTCAGACCTGGATGGACCGTTTCTCCGGCGTCGTCTTTATTCTTATGGGCATCAAAATAGCGCTTACCAGACAGCATTGACTATTTTTCAAAAAATTCCACTGCGTAAACGATGCCGGAAAGGCTTCAGCATAACAATGAAGCCGCTCCGGCATTCCCGCATTTGACATAGCTGCCTAAAAACTGTGTTCCGCTCCAAATGCGCGTATACATTATGTTTAAAAATCAAATACAAGAGGTATGACGCAGGCAAGCAGCATTACTCCCATGACGGCATTCGAAAGTCTGGCATAACGATGAAAAAAACGCTGTAAAATAGAGCCCGCCAACGCCCAGACGACTGTTCCCGCACTGCCTATGACCGTCAAAACGCACATGGCCGCCAGAAGCGCCAAAATAGATTCATGATACGGAAGAACAAACCCTGAATAAGCGGTCATGCCGTAAATCACTATCTTAATATTCACAAACTGAAGAATAAAGCCGGTCGCAAATCCGATTTTTGCATTTGAATTTTCCTTTTCAGCCGGCTTTGCCATGGCGACCTTCCAAGCCAACCAGATAATATACAGACAACCAATGTATTTCATAATCGCAATGAATTGCACGGACAACGAAGAAAGCGAAAAAACCAAAACGCAACAAAGGAACATCATACAAAAAAAGCCTGCGCAAATGCCTGTAAGCAGCGGAGCGCTTTTTTTGAAACCACAACGGATTCCAGCGCTCAACGCCAAAATATTATTAGGGCCTGGCGTAAACGCGGTTATAATCGTAAATACCAAAAAAGCGGATATGACGGAAAACGACATTATTCTCTCCTCATGATTGGACGGAAATGCAATACTCCGCCGCACAGTTTCAGCCCGGTTCCCTTCTCCGTATGCGTGCTTGCCATAAAAAAGAAAGTAGTCTAAAAACAACTATCTAAAAAGCAAATATATTTAATTTTTTAATTCTAATTTTTAGATATATTGGTATCCCATGGACATACGGAGCATTGCCACAGTCAAGGCTATTCTTTCTGAAGGCAGTTTTCAAAAAGCGGCGCAACGCCTCAACTGTTCCCAATCCACAGTGACCTTCCAGGTTCGCCAATTGGAAAACGAGCTGTCCCTGCGGCTGTTCGAACGAATTGGAAGACGGATGACGCTTAGCCAGGCTGGAAAAGATATCTTGCCCTACCTGGAATCCATCCTGCGTTCCATGCATGACATTGAGGAATACAGCAGCGGACGACGAGAACCCATAGGCGAACTGCGCATCGCTGTCGCGGAATCCCTGCTTTCCTATAAAATACACCGTGTCCTTGGAGAGTTTGTGAAGCAGGCGCCCAGGGTCAGACTTGAACTGCACAGCCGGAACTGTCATGATATCAGAAACGGCATTCTTTCCGGAGAATACGACATGGGCGTCTATTATGACGTGGGCGGGCATCCGAACACATTGATTATAACCGGCCTTGGCGAAACAGAAGGCGTCATTGCGGCTTCGCCGGCTCTGCCGCAGGAACTTCGCGATTTCGACAGTCCGAATCAGGAAAAAGATATCAGCTTCATCATCAATGAACCCCGCAGCGTCTATCGTGAACGGATGGAAGCATATCTGCGCACAAAAAATATTCTGCTCCGCAACACCATAGAATTATGGAGCATCGAGGCTATCAAGAAAAGCGTGGCCGGGAACCTGGGCGTTTCCTTTCTGCCGCGCTTCGCCCTGGAACGGGAATTGGCCGAGGGAATGCTTGTGGAACTTCCGGCCGCGATGCCGGAAAACAGGGTCAAGGCTATATGCGTCCACCATCGCAATCGGGAACTCAGCGCCGCCATGTCGCTATTCAAAAGACTGCTCATGGAAGCGAAGATGTTTTACGCCACGTAGCATCAGGAATATATTGTTCTTATCGATTGAAAGACGCATGGCGTCATGCGGAAAATACAGCCGCCCTTCTGAAGCGATTTTCTGACGGCTTTGCCTGAAAGGCCGGCGGGGTAAAAAAAGACGAAAAAATGCGGCAGAGCGTCCCCCGCCGTCCGTTCCGAAACATATCTGCATATGGCATAGATAATGCTTTTAAAACAGCATATGCCGGTTCTCTCAAACAAGGAAACGTTCAACCATACTGACGCCAACAGGAAAAGATCATGCAGGTTCCCTACTATCCTCAAAATGTCATTTTTACCAATACGGACAAATGCAATCAGGTTTGCAGATTCTGCGCGGGCACACACCGGAAGACGGCGCAGGCTGAAGCCGCCCCTGACGCTTTGCGGCTGCCATGGCTTGCACATGCATCATCAATTATGATTGATGGCTCAGGCGAGGCGCTGGCCCATCCGCAATACCCGGCCATTATCAAGAACATATACGAATCCGCTCCTTCCGTCCCAATTACATTATACACAAACGGCCTTGGCCTGCATGGGAAAAACCTTGAATATACGCTACGGCATGCCAGCCATATAAAAATTTCTCAAAACACTTTGACTGAAAAAGTGTACAATACGATTATCGCCGGAGGAAACTACCGGCAATCCATAAAAAACTTGCAGGAATTATCAAAACAGCTAAACAAATATAGAAAAATATCTGTCACGCTCATGCTTGTCGGTCTTAAACAGAATATTCACGAAATAAAAAATTTCATTGATTGCGCATCGCATCTTGGATTTCAGTGCGTCCACGTAATGAAAGGCTTTTATCCCAACCATAATGGGCTAAGTCAGGATTCATATCTTGATGCAATCTATGACGATATGACTATTTCAAAGCTTAAACAATATGCCAAAGAGCATGAGGTGCTTTTTACGACAAATCTGGAATTTCGCAGCGCTCTTGAAGAAGGACTATGCCTGTCTCCATGGAATGAATGCAGATTGCGAATAACGCCTAAAGGCTGGCGCTGTGATGTGTGCTGCAGAGGGACATGCGGCATATATATGTCTGACGCCGCACTACAGGATATTCATAAATTCTGGCTCCATGAGCGTCTCAATTTTATCAGAAGAACAGTCAATACAGATGAAATTCTTGCCAACAAAATGTGTTTGAAATGTCGGCTCCTTATCAAGGATGAAAAATTTTTTTATTATAATGAAGATATGATAAATACAAAATTAAAAATAAAAAAAGCATTCGATGAAATCTATATAGAGTGAGCAAAGCAGATTTTCATCTATATATTTGGACATATTCTCAGTATTTTTTCATATGCATAATCGTATCTGATATCTTTTTGACCATTTCCGGGCTAAATTTACGATCATACTTTTTACTGCACGCAAAATATTCCTTCCATTCCTTTTCATTTTGAGAGTCATTCATTTGAAGGCTTGGGTAATTTATTCGGCAGTATTTTTATCTTCCTCGTGCATCACAAGCCGGGCTGGAAATGTCCCCAGACAAGCGGCAATTTTTCATGGCGATTCCTGTTGCCCGTCACTGGAAAAAAGAAAACCGGAACCCGTTAAAAAAACGACTTCCGGTCTTTTTGGGAGCTCTTCGCATGATTTCTGGCGGAGAGGGTGGGATTCGAACCCACGATACAGGTTTATGCCCGTATACTCCCTTAGCAGGGGAGCGCCTTCGGCCAGCTCGGCCACCTCTCCGTACAATAGTGCGTTACCGCATGAGCAACTGTCTTTACCTAAACACTTTTCCGGTGTCAAGCGTTGTTCGCTCTCAAAGGACAAAAAATACCAGGCGCGCTAGGCCAGCACAATTCTGCACTAGAAAAAAACTCCGTGCACAGAAAAATACTGCAAAAATCGGGACAGAAAACACTCCAGCGCATGGCAGAATTTATAAACTCCTTATTCAGTCCTTCTTTCCCGTTCCTTTACCTCATTCCACAACGCATCTTTTTCCGTGAGCTCCAGTTCTGAAAAGTTCCGCCCGCGCTCTTTCGCCAGGGCTTCCATCTGAGCGAAACGACGCAAGAATTTAATATTGGTCAATTCCAGGGCGGCATTGGCCTTCAATCCTTTACGCCGGCCAAGTTCCACAAGCGTAAAGAGCATGTCGCCAAATTCTTTTTCCTTTTCTTCCTGGTTGCCGAAACTGTCCGCATCAAGCCACTCAAGCCATTCAGACTCAAACTGCTGGGCGACGTCGTCGTCCTCTTCCCACGTAAAGCCTGCGCGCGCCGCTTTGGAATGAATGCGGTAGGCTTTCAGAAGCGGCGGCAATCCAGCAGGGAGACTGGCAAAGACCGCATCTTTTTTCTCCGCAGGCCGTCCGTCTTCTTCTCTGGCTTTTTCAGCCTGCTTGATACGTTCCCACGCTTTAAGCAAATCGTCGCGCGTCGCAAAGGTTTCGCCGCTGAACACATGCGGATGCCGACGCACCATCTTATCCGCGGCGTCTCGCATGGCGTGCGCCAGAAAAAGCCTGTCGCCGGTTTGCTGCGCATACAGACGGGCCACAAAAAACAGAAGAAAAAGAATGTCGCCAAGCTCTTCGCGAACATTGCGCACGTCATTGCGGCGTATCGCGTCAATAAGCTCAAACGTCTCTTCCGCAAGATAGTCGCCCAGCGAATGGGGCGATTGCTCCTTATCCCACGGGCACCCGTCAGGCCCTATAAGCTGAGCCAGCACCGCATCGAGATGCGCCATGCTTTCCGACGCAGCGGCGCACTCTTCCGCGGAAAACCCCAAAGCGCCGGCATTTGCCGCGCCATTCTCTTCACCTGCACATGTTTTTTCGGCATCGCTCATTCCATATCTCCACAATGCAAGACATGCATGTCCATTTACCTGTTTTTGATGCGTCAACGCGTCTTTCTTCGCCGTGCGGCATGCCACGGCTCCATATCCTAAATATTGAGAAACCGTTTCAAATCAAAACCGCTTCCGGAAAAATCAGGAAGAGCGGCGCGTCCCTTGTCCATCATGCTCCGTAAATAGGGCGCCAGTTTGGAGCCTTTCAAAAATCCGGCGTCAGGAAGGGCGACCTGCACAAGGGCCAGGAGCAGAAAACACAGCAACAATCCTTTCACCAGACCTATGATGCCGCCAGCCACATAATCAAACCAGGCCGCAAGCGAGATGGAAACCGCCTTGCGCAAAATCACGCCAATAAGATTCACGCAGGCAAACGCTATGACAAAGACAATCAGATATGCCGCAATCACCCGCCATTGACGGTCTGAAATGAATTGAATGTGCTCTGAAAGACGAATATAATATTTGTTGGCGACAATAAATCCAACGATAAAAGCCGCTATGGCCGCCACTTCCATGATCATGCCGCGCAATATTCCCCGAATGGCGAATCCGACCAGTAAAACGATAAAAATGATATCCAGCCCATTCAAACCCAGTATATTCATGCCTCCTCCGCCTGAACCCCTCTCGCCCCTGCGCTGAAAGCGTCTGGAAAGCGCTTTGCATCCCTTCTCAGGAAGCCTTGCCACGCAAAAAACGCGCGCCCGTATGACGCGAAATGACCCGTTTTATTCGTATCGCCGCTCTTTTCCCGGCGCAAAAACGGAAAATCAGGGGACGCACTTTCCCAAAGACGGCCAAAAAATTTCAGCATTATGCTTCAAATGCCCAGATACGCCTTGCGCACAGCCTCATTCTTCAAAAGCCGCTCTGCGCTGTCTTCAAGCATAATCGCGCCGTTTTCTATGACGTAGCCTCTGTGGGCGATTTTCAAAGCCTGATTCGCATTTTGCTCCACAAGGAAAACAGTCGTGCCGTCTTCATTCACTTTTTTGATGATATCAAAAATCTGCCGTATGATGATCGGAGCCAGTCCGAGAGAAGGCTCATCCAGCAAAAGAAGGGTCGGCCGCCCCATAAGAGCGCGGGATATCGCAAGCATCTGCTGTTCCCCGCCGGACAGCGTGCCGCCCTGCTGTTTGGCGCGCTCCGCAAGTATGGGAAACAGACTGAAAATATAGTCCAGATCTTTGCCTATATTTTCCTTGTCCGTACGTAAATACGCGCCCAGCTCCAGATTTTCCATGACAGTAAGTTGGGGAAAGATAAGACGCCCTTCCGGAACCTGGGAAATCCCCATGCGCACGATTTTGTTGGGCGGAAGATGCTGAATGGGTTTGTCCCTGAAACGAATGGTTCCGCTCAAAGGCGGAATCACGCCACAAATCGTCATCAGCGTTGTGGTCTTTCCCGCGCCGTTCGCGCCAATCAGGGTGACGATTTCCCCTTCCTCAATATTCAGGCAGATGCCGCGCAATGCCTGAATATTGCCGTAAAACGTATCGACGTTACGCAGTCTAAGCATTGAAATCCTCGCCAAGATACGCTTTTATGACCCTGGGGTTATGTCCGATTTCCATCGGCGTTCCTTCCGCTATTTTTGTCCCATATTCCATGACGTAAATCCGGTCTGAAAGCGACATGACAAGCCCCATGTCATGCTCAATGAGCAGCACCGTCAGGTTGTATTGTGAACGCAGCGTGCGAATAAGCTCCTGCAGGGCTATGGTTTCCTGCGGGTTCATGCCGGCGGCCGGCTCGTCCAGAAGAAGCATGAACGGCTCCGCGGCCAAAGCGCGCGCGATTTCCAAACGCCGCTGGTCGCCATAGGGAAGATTGCGGGCGCGTTCGGAATATAACGACTGAAGCCCCACAGCTTCCAGATAGGAATAACTTTTTTCAATCACAAGCTTTTCTTCGGCGCGCACGGACGGCGGCCGAAAAAGCGCGCCCAGGATTCCGGCCCTGGTCCGGCAATGCATGCCGATCATGACGTTTTCAAGCACCGTCATGTTGGGGAACAGGCGGATATTCTGGAATGTGCGCGCCATGCCCAGCTTGGTTATCCTGCTTGGCCGAAACCCGTTCAGAACGGTTCCGGAATCGTTTCCGCCGCCGTGCGTTTTGGGGCGGCATAAACGAATCTGCCCCTCCGTCGGGGTGTAAATTCCCGTTATGCAATTGAAAAACGTCGTTTTCCCCGCGCCGTTCGGACCAATGAGAGCGACAATTTCCCCGTCGCGCACGCAAAGATCCACGCTGTTTACGGCGCGCAGCCCGCCAAAGACCATGGACAGTCCGGAAGCCTGAAGTACGGGATGCATCAGTTCCCCTCCTTTGCGCCTTCAGGCGTCCCGGCGCTCTTTTTCTTCAGATAGTCAGGGATTTCATATCTGCGAAACTGAGGCGGGATAAGCCCTTGCGGTCTGAAAACCATCATCGCCACCATAATCGCGCCGAAAATCAGCATCCTGTATTCGGAAAAGGCGCGCAGGTATTCCGGAAGAAGAATAATCGCCACCGCACCAAGGACGACGCCCCAGATGGAGCCCATGCCGCCCAGAACCACCATGGAAAGGATAAGCGCCGACTCCATAAAGGTAAAACTATTGGGGTTGATGAAGGTCGTTTTGGTGGCCATAAGCACGCCGGCAAACCCAGCCCACATGGAGCTTAACGCAAATGCGGAAAGTTTGGTCCGCATCGTGTCCACGCCCATGGCCTCGCTTGCTATTTCATCTTCGCGCAATGCCTGCCATGCCCGTCCCACCCGCGAATGTTTAAGACGGTCCACCACAAAAATGGTGAGTATCGCAAGCGCCAGGGTTATATAGTAGATATAAACGCTTGAAACAGCGACATCCGCCATGGAAAAGTTGAAAAATCCGGGTTTGGCTATCCCGCTTATTCCCCCCGGCCCTCTGGTGAGAGAACTCCAGTTCTGGATGATAAGGCGGGTTATTTCGCCAAAACCCAGCGTCACAATGGCCAGGTAATCGCCGCGCAATCTCAGAACCGGCAACCCGAGCAGGATTCCGGCCAACGCCGCAATAATTCCGCCGACAGGCAGCATGGCCCAGAAACCAATTCCAAGGTAATGATTCGCCAGGCCGTAGGCATACGCGCCTACGGCATAAAAAGCGGCGTATCCCAGGACGAGCTGGCCGGAAAGACCGACCGCAATATTAAGCCCCAGTGCAAGAACGACGTAAATCAAAGCTGTCGCAATAATGTTGATATGGTATGTGGAAGAAAGCGCGGGCAGAATCAGCATTAAAAGCAAAAGAATCAAAAGGCCGGTCCGGATGAGTTTCGGATCCCTCAGTATCTTGTTCCACAGGGACGGTTCGCGAATCGCCAGCTCTTCCTGTCGCCGGCGCATGGCCTTTCTCTCCAGAAGATAGCGCCATACCAGGGAAAGCAACGCCGCGCCGATGGCGATGTACCCGGCATTTTCCCAACGCCACACCATTTTTCCTTCAATGTGATCCACTTTGACCACCATAATGGGAAACGTCAAAACTGCGAACCAGATGCCCGTAAGAATTGCTTTTTTCAAAATCTGCATAGCTTTAAGCCACTCGATATTCGTTTTGAAGCTCCATAATCCCTATACCTTCTGTACCGGCGCGCGTCCAAAAATCCCTGAAGGGCGAAAGGTCAGGATGAGGACAAGAATCAAAAAGGCGAAAACATCCGCATAGTCGCTGGAAATATAACCAGCCGCAAGGTTTTCGCAGCACCCAAGAACAAGACCGCCGAACATGGCGCCCGGAATGCTGCCTATGCCGCCAAGAACCGCGGCCGTAAACGCCTTCATGCCGGCAAGAAAGCCGATATAGGCGTCAATCGAGCCCATGCGCGACGCGATCAGAACGCCGCCAATCGCGGCCAGCGCGGAGCCGATGACAAATGTGACTGAAATAATGCTGTCCGCATCAATGCCCAAAAGCATGGCCATTTTGCGGTTTTGCGCGGTAGCGCGCATGGCCTTGCCCATGTTGGTGTATTTGATGAAACAGTGCAAAGCCGTCATGACCACGGCGCTGAGCACAATGATCACCACATCCGTAGAACTGACGATATAGGCGATAGAGTCCAAAAATTCAAAATCAGGGATTAACTGCGGGAAGGGCAGAAAATCGGACGTCTGGGCAAGCTGCACGTAGTTCTGAAGAAAAATGGACATCCCTATGGCGGATATCAGAGGAGACAGACGCGGCGCATTGCGTAAAGGCCGGTACGCGACCTTTTCTATCGTATATCCATAGGCGGCGCACCAGATAATGGCGCATATGACCGCAATGGCCAAAACTCCGAGCAGGGGAAAACCAAAAATGCCAAGAAGTCCCGCGACAATAAGGCCAGTGAAAGCTCCGATCATATAAATTTCGCCATGCGCAAAATTTATAAGTTCAATTATGCCGTAAACCATCGTGTAGCCTAATGCAATCAGGGCATAGATGCTGCCCTTGGTGATGCCGCTGAAGACAAGCTCAAAAAAATACTGCAATTCGCTGTTCATTCAGGATACTCTCTAACGATTCGGGACAGGGTGCAACACGCCTTTTAACGGCTGGAGCGTTTTATGCGGAAAAAACCGGGAAACAGGCAATATTTTGCTTTGCCTGCCCCCGGAAATTGTTTTTCTTAGGATAAGAACTAATTCAATTCAACAAATTTGCCGTTTTGCACCTGATACAGAGAGAATCCGGCGCCTTCGGCGTCGCCGTGCTCATTAAAGCGAATTTTGCCAAGCGGCGTATCCACGTATTCGGTGCGCAAGGCCTGCATGATCTTGTCGGTTTCCGTGGAGCCGGATTTTTCAATGGCGTTCAAAAGCGCCTGTATGGCTGCGACGGCCTGGTAATAGAAATGCCCCGGTTCTTCGCCATATTCTTTAAGGTGCATTTCTCTGGCTTTTTTGTACCATTCATTCGCGCTGATATCCTTGGGGCCGGAAACGTACACGCCTTCCGCATTCTTGCCGGCCATTTTGATGAACGCGTCAAGCTGCACGCCGTCATCGCTGATAAACGGAATCTTCAGACGGCGCTTGTTCATCTGGGTCACCAGTTTGGCCGCTTCAGGATGATAGCCGCCAAAAATCACAACGTCGGCCTTTTCACGTCCCACGCGCTGGATGACCGGCGCATAATCAATGGCGCCCGGCGTAATGCCCTCAAACATGATGACTTCGGCGCGGCCGTCTTTTTCAACCATGGATTTGACATACTCGGCATACCCTCTTCCGTAATCGCCCTGGTCATGCAGGATGGCGATTCGCTTGGCGCCCAGTCTGTCCAAAGCGCATTGCACCGCCAGGGCCGCCTGGTCGTCATCCTTCGCAATCGTGCGGAAAAACGTGGGGTATTTCCCGGACAGCGTCAATTCGGGCACAGTGGATGAAGGCGACATGAGGATGGTATTGGAATAGGTGGGCAAGGCCGCAATCGTGCTGCCGGAACAGGTATGCCCCATAACGACGACAGCGCCGTCGGAAAGGACTTTGGTCGCGACATTGGTGGACATTTCCGGTTTGCACTGGTCATCCTGAACAAGGAGTTCCACTTTCATCCCGTTTATGCCGCCCCTCTCATTATAATATCTGGCCATAAGACGGGCTGCATTCAGGGGCGGCAAACCATAGGCGGCAAGGTTGCCGCTGTGCGCGCCGGGCACGCCGATTTTAATTGTCTGGGGTTCCGCATGCGCGGATGAAACTGCAAAAGAGGCCGCCAGCAACATTGCCGATGCGGCTACCGCAGATGTAAGCCATTTTCCCAACATGGTCTGTTCTCCTTCCGCTCAAGATTCCATTTCCGGCAGCGCGGCTCGATTCCTTTTCAAGTTGCGCCGCCCTGTCAGGCCGGCAAAACCGCTTCTCCCGTATAATAATTATGAGGAAGAGTAGTGACACAAATCGCCGCCGGCTGTCAAACCCTATCGCCCGGACGTCTGTTTTTTTCCGAAACAGCGGCCGGTTATCCTGAAAAACCGCCGAATGGCCGTGTCCTCGTGATATGACGCTCCATCGTCCGCCTCTTGCCAACGTTCCGGGGATGCCATAAAATACAGCCTGTTTTCTGAGCGTTTCACGGCGTCCCCATTTTCCGGCCGCATCATACCAAAATAAGTAAGGCCATGCGCAACGACACGTTCCCGACGACATACGCAAATTATTCCACAACCGAGTTGCTTGAGCTCTGGGACGATATACGGCGAAACGGGATTTATCCCGAACTCCAGGCTCCCAGACAAAAGCTGGCTGCAATGAAAAATTTTCTCCATGAATACGGCATCGCGCCCTGGCCCGTTAGCCGCTCATGGGGTTTTCTTTCTCCGGCTTCGCGCCGCGTGCAGCAAAATTTCTTTTTTTCACAGAAATCCTGACCGCGCGGCGCGTTCTCTTCTTGCCCGCAACGCCGGGCTGCGATACATATCTTGAAAAGATGCACTGCGCCGGATGTGTATGGGCGCGCGGCATGTTTTCCCTTTTCGACCACAGGAGATACTCATGAAAAAGAACAATGAGCCCATGACGATTGATGTTTCCTTTTCCAAGGGAGCCCAGATAACCGCCTCTTTCAACGATTTCTCCATTCACTATGACCAATCCGTGAGCAGCGGCGGCGAAGGGCGGTATCCCAACCCCTTCGAACACTTTCTCGCATCACTGGCGTCCTGCTCCGCTTATTACGCCAAGGCGTATTGCGATGCGCGCAATATCCCCATCAACGGCATGGAGCTGCGCGCCGTGTTTTCCCGGCTTGACGAGCCGCCCACCTACGCCATTGAGCTGAAGCTGCCTGAAGGATTTCCCGAAAAAGAACGCGAAGGCATACAAAGGGCTGTCGATAAGTGCGCCGTCAAAAAGATGGTGCTTAATCCGCCGCATTTTTCATTGAAGCTGGTATAAATGTTTTAGCGGTCTTCGCGTACAGGCATCCAACGCCGCACTCTACTACATTTGGAGCGTCTCATTAATGAAAAGCATCAATTGCCTTTCCTTGCGCATAGTGGAAGACCCTTTACAGGTGGCGGAGCAGGCCGCGTTAAATGTCGAGCGGCTCTGTCATGCCGCCATGAAAGATCATGGGGTCTTCAATATCGCAATTTCAGGCGGAAAAACGCCGATTCCCCTGTTTCGGCTTCTGTCTTCCCCGGCATGGACGAATCGCCTGCCCTGGGACAAATTCAATCTGTACTGGGTGGATGAACGCTGCGTCGGCCCTGACCAGGAGCAAAGCAATTACCGCGTGGCGCGCGAAGAGCTCCTTTCTCATGTGGCAATCACCAATTTTTACCGCATGCGCGGGGAAATGGACCCGCAGGAAGCGGCTCATGCCTACGAAACCCTGCTGCAATCCCATTTCAAGCTGGAAAAGGGAGCATTGCCGCGTTTTGACTGCGTCCTGCTGGGCATGGGCGCGGACGGGCACGTCGCCTCGCTCTTCCCTGGGTTCACCGACTATTTTCTTACAGACAACATGGTCATCGACCAGTACGTGCCCAAACTGCGTTCAAGCAGAATCACCCTGACTCTTCCTGTCATAAACAATGCCGCGGCCTGCATCTTCCTGGTTTCCGGGCGCGAAAAGCACGGGGCATTGAGTCGAACGCTCGATCTGCTGACCACGCCCGAACTGCCGGCCCAAAAAGTGCGCCCCGCCAACGGCGAACTTATCTGGATTGTGGACGAAGCGGCCGCTCAGGGATAAGGCCGCAATTGGGCGAAGACCGCGTCCGGCGGAATGTTTATAACCGGCAATCTGTCTGAAGCGTCAACGCAAAACACCGCATTTGAACAATACAAAGCAAACCGGGGCGATTTAGCCCCGGTTTGTCATGGCGCCGCGGTTGCGACGCCGGCAGAAATGCAAAATCTGCACATTACTTTGCAGGCATTTGTTCCGGCGGCGCATTCAAATCGGAAACAAGCGCTTCCCCATCCGTCATTTCGAGCAATTCCGCCATAAAACGCTGGGCATATTCCCTGGGCAGGAGTATCGTAAATTCCGCATCCGCGCCAAAACGCTCTTCCGCAACCACGGCTTCATATTGCGGCAAAAGCCGTTTAAAGAGCGTAATCCGGGAATAATCCAGAACAACCTCATAGCGCGCCGGAATAATTTTTTCCCTGACCGGCAACTGGCGAAGAGCCTCGGCTGTAATGCCTGAATAGGCGCGCACCAGTCCCCCGGCTCCCAGTTTGACGCCGCCGAAGCACCGGGTCACGACGCAGACCGCTTCGCCGACCCCGCCGTAAAGCAACGCCTGCAGCATGGGGCGTCCGGCTGTGCCATGGGGTTCGCCGTCGTCTGAATAGCCGACGCGCGCCGTATCGCCCGGCGGACCGGCCGCATAGGCCCAGCAGTTGTGCGTCGCATCCGGAAACTCTTCCCGTATCGCGCCGATGAAGGCTTTTGCCGACTCCACGTCCGGCGCATGCCCTACTGTGGCGATAAACCGGCTGCGTTTTATTTCTTCTTCGATTCTGAATATCTTTTCACGCGGAATAGGGTAGCGGTTCTTCATGCCGGTTTTTAGCCTGAGCGCACGGTTCCGGTCAAGGCGCGGTCTTTTTGGGATGCGCGTAAAAAGGCGGACGGCCTATAATTTTACTTGCTCCAAACCATATTCAGCCGTAACACAAAACGCATGTCAAAAACATTAATCATAGCGGAAAAGCCTTCCGTGGCCAGAGAATTGGCGGCCTTGGTAAACGCCCGGACACGGCGGACCGGCTATCTTGAAGGCGCGAATTATCTTGTCACCTGGGCCGTGGGGCATCTTGTGGGCATTGCGGAGCCCAAGGCCCAAAACGACGCCTGGAACGGACGCTGGAGTCTGGCCCAGCTCCCCATGCTGCCGCAAAAATTCAAGCTTGCGGTGATTCCGGAAACCGCGGAACAATTTGAAATCGTGCGCGGGCTGATTCATCGCGAAGACGTTTCGGAAGTCGTCAACGCAACGGACGCAGGCCGTGAAGGCGAATTGATTTTCCGCCGCATCTATCTCGCGGCCCAGGGGAAAAAGCCCGTGCGGCGTCTTTGGGCCAATGACATGACGGAGCAGGGACTCCGGAAAAGCCTTGCCAATCTTCTGCCGGAAAAAGACAAACGCAATCTCGGACTGGCCTCTTTTGCGCGCGCCGAGGCCGACTGGCTTGTGGGCATGAACTTTTCCCGTCTGTTTACAGTCAAGGCCAATGTGCTTATTTCCGTGGGCCGGGTTCAAACGCCGGTGCTGCGCATTCTCGCGGAGCGTTTCCATGAAATCGAAACATTCGTTCCGCAGAACTACTGGACTATAGAGGCGGAATGCGTAAAAACGGAATCCGGCGAAGATGCGTCCTCTTTTTGGGCGACATGGCATTCGCCGCCGGACTACAGGGAAACCCGCCTGAGCGATGAAGCCGCGGCCGGACGCATTGTCGCGGCATGCGCCGGCGGTCAGGCTGTCGTGGAAGGTCTGGAAAGCAAACGCGGAACCCAGAAGCCGCCATTGCCTTTTGACCTGACGACCCTGCAACGGGAAGCGAACGTTCGGTTCGGCTATTCCGCCAAAGACACGCTGACCTTTGCCCAAAGTCTGTATGAACAAAAAAAGTGCATCACCTATCCGCGCACGGATTCGCGATATCTGACGAAAGACGTCTTTGAGGACATTCTTAAATCATTGCGCGCGCTCCATCCTCATTACCCGCAGCTCACGCAAATGGCCGCGGAACGCATTGCCGGGAAAAAGCGCGCATTCGCCTGCGTCAACGACAAAAAAGTCGCGGATCATCACGCGATAATCCCAACCGCCGCTTGCATCGACAGACGCCGGTTAAGCCCTGAGGAATGGAACATCTATGAAATGATAAGCCTTAGAACCATCGCGACGTTTCTTGGCGAGGCGCAATTTCAGACCTCGACCGTTCACATAACGGCGTATGGAGAACGGTTTATCGCCAAAGGAAAAATTTTCAAAGACAGAGGATGGATGTGCGCGGAGCCATGGAGAGCGCGCGATGACGCTCCCCTTCCTCCACTGCGCAAAGGAAACAAACTGTCTTTGGTGAATGTGCAGGCTGTCGCCAGGCAAACCAAGGCGCCGCCGCATTTTACGGATGCATCCCTTCTCGGCGCCATGGAAACCGCCGGCAAATTTGTTGAAGACGAGTCCACGAAAGAGGCGCTGAAAGAAAGAGGACTTGGAACACCCGCAACGCGCGCGCACATCATTGAAACGCTTGTCGCGCGCGGATATGTGGCCAAGGAAGGCAAAAAGCTGATCGCGACCGGCCAGGGACGCGAAGCGGCGGCAATCGTAAGCCGCCTGATGCCGGACGTGACGTCGCCGGAACTGACGGGCAACTGGGAGAAAAAGCTTAAGGATATTGAAAACGCAACCCTTTCCTATTCTCAGTTTATGCAGGAAATACGCGAACTTGTACGCGACAAGGTGGAACTTTTGCGAGCAAAGGATATCGCCTCGCTTGTTTTTGAAAACCGCTCCCGTTCGCCGCGTCCCCTAGATGGAACCTGTCCTCTTTGCGGCGCTGAAATTGAGGAAACAGAAAAAAATTTCCGCTGTTCCCGCTCCCGGCATAGCAAAGGCGGATGCCCGTTTGTGATCTGGAAAAAAATGGCGGGAACCGATATAACCGAAAGCATGGCGCAGGAACTTCTGCGGCACGGGCAAACCGCGCAAAAATACGCGTTCGTTTCTAAAGCCGGAACCACATTCAACGCCCGGCTCAAACTGGAAAAAGGAAAAATTTCTTTTGATTTTTCGCCATGTAGGCAACCCAAATCCTGAACTGGTCAGTTTAGGGCTTGACTTTAAAAAATAGTAATAGTATCTTTTATCAACAAACACTTCAAAACCTGACACACAAATCACAGGAGAAGATCATGAGCGATACCAAGACCGCAAAAAATCTGATGGACGCTTTTGCCGGCGAATCTCAGGCATCCATGAAATATAAGGCCTTTGCCGCCGCCGCGGAAAAGGACGGATTTCCCGGCGTCGCGCGTCTTTTCCGCGCCGCGGCCGAAGCGGAACGCATTCACGCCTGGGCCCATCTGCGCAACGCGGGCAAAATCGGCAATGTGGAAGAGAACCTGAAGACCGCAATCGAAGGCGAAACCTTTGAATTCACGAAGATGTACCCGGCTATGATCGCCGAAGCCAACGAAGAAGGACAGGCCACTCCCGCCCGCTGGTTTGAATATGCAAGCGCTGTGGAAGAAGGCCATGCTGCCCTGTACAAGAAGGCTCTCGAAAATCCGAAAGCGCTTGACAATACGGAAATCTATATCTGCTCTGTTTGCGGATACACTACGGAAGGCGCGCCTGCGGACAAGTGCCCTGTCTGCAATTCCGCGGTCAAGGCTTTTCACAAGATTGATTAAGACCTGCTAATATCTCTATCCCCTCTGGGAATGACCATATCGCTCCGATATGGTCATTCTTTTTTTCCCGGCGCGCAAAGCATCCGGGCTTTTGCCGTCCCGGTCACGCATTTTTCCGCAGTCCGGCGCATTGATGCGCTAAAGAGCATGCCGCGCAGTCTCCTTTGTACGGGTAATGCGTTATGACCCCATAGCGGCAGTCAAGGGCCCGGGAATGCCTGTTAAGCCGCACGCCTTCTTCCTGCAAAAGCCGGAACATGGATTCCGAAAACTCAGGCAGCGCGGCGCAGCCCCTTTTCTCCACTTCAGGCGCAAGCAGCCTGAGTCCGGCCATGCAAAGCTCGCA
>CALUUT010000037.1 GCA_944324045.1 uncultured Desulfovibrionaceae bacterium
ATTCCCGCCGCGAGTAGAGAAAGGCGAGCGAATGGTTGTAGGTTTCGGACAAAAGCTCCACACAGCCGGTTTCCACAAGTTTTTGAAAACTGCGGGTCACCTCCGGGGCATAGGCTTCAAACTGATCAAGCGCGGTTCCGGAAATGGAAAAACTGACCTTGAATGCGCCGCGGTATTCGTGAATGAGCTTTAAGAGCAGGGCGTTCATGGGCAGGTAGCATTTGTTCGCGACCTTGAGCAAAATCGCGCTGTTGGCGTCTTCATCTTCATAGTTGTGCAGGTTGCCTATGTCGAAAAAGGTATAGTGCCGCAGCCGGTAGGGCTGATGAACCTGAAAGTAGAAACAGACAGCGGGCATGGTTATTCCTCCCTTGCAAGCTCGGCGTACAGGGCGTTCAATTGATCCGCCGCATTTTCCCAGCGCACGGTTTTGAGTTCTTCGCGGCAGTTTTTGACCACTTCCGCCGCCAGACGCGGATAAGCGAGCACGGCGCACATCTTGTTGGCCAGTTCGCGCGTATCCCAGAAATCCACCTTAAGCGCATTGCGCGCCACCTCGGATACGCCGGACTGCCGGGAAATGATGACAGGCACGTCATAGGCCATGGCCTCAAGCGGGGCGATGCCGAACGGCTCGGACACGCTGGGCATGACGTACAGATCGCTTAATGCGTACATGCGGTCCACTTCGTCTCCGCGCAAAAAGCCGGTGAAATGAAAGCGGCTGCCCATACGCAACTGGGCCACGCGGCGCACCATGCGCGAGAGCATGTCGCCGCTTCCGGCCATGATGAAACGGGTGTTCGGCATCTGATCCAGCACAAGGCGCGCCGCTTCGACAAAGTAATCCGGACCCTTCTGGAAGGTGACCCGGCCCATGAAGAGCACGCGCTTTTCATCGCGGCACATCTTTGGCACCGCGTAGCGGCGCAGGGCTTCTTTGCGCGATACCGCATTATGCACCACGATGATTTTGTCTCCTGGGATGCGGTATACGCGCTCGACCAGGGCCTTGGTGTAGTGGCTTACGGCGACGGCGCGGTCCGCGGCGTCAAGCCCGGCCCATTCGATGCGCGCCACTTCGCTGTTCACGTTTTGGCCGCTGCGGTCGTATTCCGTGGCGTGGATGTGCGCGATTAAGGGTTTTCCGGTCAGGTTCTTTATGAGCATTCCGGCCGGATAGGTCATCCAGTCGTGCGCATGAATCACGTCAAAGGATTCATCCATGGCAATGGCGGCGGCCGCGATGCTGAAACGGCACACTTCGCTCATAAGATCCGGACCATAGCCGCCGTGCATGGCGATGGGCGGCGATTCGGCCACGGTTGCGGGCGCATCCATGCGCGAGACGCTGGTTTTTTCGCGGCGGCGGACATATTCCAGGTGTTCCGCATAGGTTTCAGGCGTGGCATAGGGAAAGAGCAGGGAATCCACGGCCCGGACGGCAAGATCTTCAAGCCAGGTTTCACGTGTTTCGCGACGCAGGCGGGCGAGGGCCGCACGGGTCCGGACGCGGGCGCCGGATGCGGCGCGCACCACAAGACGGCGGTTTGCGATGCGCGGAGCGACGCCGCCCATGGACGGCAGAATGAACAATACCTTCGTGCCCTTGGCGGCCAGGGCGGTGGCAAGACCATGGCACGCGGTTCCAAGACCGCCGCGAACATAGGGCGGAAACTCCCAGCCAAGCATGAGCACGCGCATTACTTGCCTCCTTTGCTGATATCCGTTTCAAAAGCGGCATAGGCTATGGGAGCGCGGTTTTTGAGCACGCGCAAAAGCCGCAGGCATTCGCCGCAGCTCCAGGCCTGGGCGATGCAGCCGTCCGGAAGATGCGGCGGGTCGGCGCTGAAAATTTCAGAAATGGAGCCGATGCCGGCTTCTTCAAGGTGACGGGCGAACAGAGGGCGGATGACGGAGAGAAGTTCCCGCGCGGCGTTTTCCGTGTCCCAGGAAACGCGCATGAGCGCATCCGTGTAAGCTCCAAGCAGCCAGGGCCACACTGTGCCCTGATGATAGGCGGCGTCGCGTTCGGCCGGGGTTCCGGCATACGTGGGATGATAGTCAGGGTCGGACGGCGACAGGGTGCGCAGGCCAAAGGGCGTGAGCAGCTCAAGGCGCGCGCGGTCCACCACAAGGCGTTGCAGCTCCGCGTCGTCAAGAATGGGGTAGGGCAGGGATACGGCGAAAAGCTGATTGGGACGGATGCGTCTGTCCTGAACGCCCGCGGCGTTTGCGTCATGATCTGTTTCGGAAACAGGACGCCAGACATCGGCGAGAAAACCCTGTCCGGGAACCGCGAAACGCGCGAGAAAGGCCGCGCGCAGTGCGGGCAACCGGTCGGCATGGCGGAAAGCCGGCTCGTTCCAGCGTTCCGCAAGCCGGTCGGAAAAGGCCAGGGCGTTGTGCCACAGGGCGGCTATTTCCACAGGGCAGCCGTTGCGCGGTGTTACGGGCTTGCCGTTGACCGCGGCGTCCATCCAGGTAAGCTGGGTGTCCGGCGTTCCGACAAGCGGCAGCCCGGTTTCGTCGATGCGCAGGCCCGGAACATGTCCTTCGTTATAGGCATTGATGATATTGCGGATGACGGGCCAGAAGATATCGCGCGCCAGAGGTTCCGTGTCCGGGGCGTAAAGAAGCATCTGCTGCACGGCCCAGATGTACCAGAGCGAGGCGTCCACGGAATTATAGGCATGATCGTTTCCGTTTTCGCCGAGAATGTTCGGGATAAGCCCGTTGCGCGCGGCATCCGCGGCATGGCGCAGGATATCCACGCCTGTGCGCACGCGCTGCGCGCAAAAGGTGAGCCCGGGCAGGGCGATGAGCGTGTCCCGGCCCCAGGATTCAAACCAGTGATACCCGGCGATGACTGTGGGATGTCCCGCAAGGCGCGCCGGGAAACGGCCCGCTTCGCGCGCAAGGTGTCCGTCAAGGCGCTGGGCTTTCAGTTCCGCGCGCTCTGCGCGTGCGGCCTGACTTTCCCAGAGTTCGGCGAGCATGCTCGCCCCGCCGGGCGCTTCCGTTGTGGATGCGCAAAGATGCACAGGCTTGTCCGGCTCAAGTTCAAGGGTAAAGATGCCCGGCCGGAACAGATCCTCGCAATGCCCAAGCCCGCGTTCTTCTTCTATCAGATATTCTATGTTGTAATACCAGTCAGGCGCCGGGAAAAAGCGGAATGGGGCGTCCGTTTGCATGAACAGAGGCGGCAAGGAGTTGTACGGCCGGATGCTGAATCCCTGGGGCGCCGGATACGTTTTGACCTGAAGGTCCATATTGGCGCGCGTAAGTTTGTGAAAATGCCGGAACGCGAGCAGCGGCTTGATGGTCAGGGAAAGACGCGGCAAAGAAGCGCCGGTGGCGCTTTTGACCGTATAGCGCGCAAGCAGAAAGTCGGCGCCGCTTAAAAGCTGAAACTCCCGGCGCAGTTCAATATCGCCGAAGCGATAGGTAAAACGCGGCCATGCTCCGATTTCGACCTCCTGAATGTACTCATGGCCATGCGGCCAGTAGCGTCCCGGATGTTTGCGGCAGGAAAAGAACAGTTCGCGTCCTTCGACTTCGAGCGATTCCTCAAGCGTGGACAAAAGCACATGCCGCCCATTGGCTTCAGGCGCGTTCGCAACCAGAAGGCCATGATACCCGCGCGTATTGCAGCATACAAGAGAACTTGAAGCGTATCCGCCAAGTCCGTTGCACAAAAGCCACTCCTTGCGCAGGGATTTGCGTATGTTCTGGGCCGCGGCGCGGTCAAAACGAAATTTCATGAAATCCTCCTTGGAATGCGGCTGTCCGCGCTGCCGGCCTTTGTCTGGACGGCAACGTCGCGAAGCGTCGCCGTGAACGACGTTTTTTTCGCTCTTCGCCGCGCATTGCCGGAAGACCGAAAAGTATCCCTGAATCGTGGAAAGGGCCGGACTCTATTTGTTTGGACATGACATAGCGCGGGCATGCCCGCACAAAAGCGAATGGACGTGGCATGGGGAACATGTTGTAACGTCATGCTAGTATAAAACGGTTTCAATTGCACGCGCTATTTTTGCAGTTGCGCGCGGCAAGGGGGCTGGCCGGGGCGTCTTTTGTCTTCCAGGGCCGTGGTTTCAGGGAAGGCCAAACGCCGGCAAACAGACTATACCCGCGGCGCGGCGCGAATCAGGCGGCGAACATGGGGCATTTTTGCGTCGTTTGAATGACGCGGCGCGTCGTTTTGGAAGAGCGCCTGGAGCGGACGTCTTGGCGTTTCGATTGGGGCGCGGCGTTCTTGCGCCCTGACAGGGGATGCGTTATGCTTAAAAAATCCATATTCCGCCAGTCAACCTGAAACAGAAGGCAAAGCGGCGCACGGCGCGTATTTGAGCCGGGCATGCTCCGGCGGGGCGCGTGCGCCCGGGAGGTTTGTCCATGTCGTCTGACGCTCCAATTTGGCCCGCTTTGGACATGCTGGTCGACGTGCCGGCGCTTATTGACGCCTATTATACGCAAACGCCGGACCCGGATGAGCCGGGCCAGCGCGTGTCTTTCGGCACATCCGGGCATCGCGGCTCCTCACTGTCGCGTTCTTTCAACGAGGCGCATATTCTGGCCGTGACTCAGGCCGTATGCGACGTGCGCCGGGAATGCGGCGTCACGGGACCGTTGTTTTTGGGCATGGATACCCATGCTCTGTCCAGACCGGCTCTGGATACCGCTCTTGAAGTTCTGGTCGCAAACGGCGTTGCCGCATATGTGCAGACGGGCTTTGGCTTTACCCCGACCCCGGCGGTGTCCCGCGCGATTCTGGCCTGGAATCGGGAGCATGAGGCGCAGGCGGACGGCATTGTGGTCACGCCGTCGCATAATCCGCCGGCGGACGGCGGCTTTAAGTACAATCCGCCTACGGGCGGACCAGCGGACGCGGATGCGACCCGGCGCATCGCAACGCGGGCCAATGAGCTTTTGCGCGCGAAAAACGCGGATGTGCGCCGGTACGCGAAAGGGGATGCGCGTCGCGCGTCTCTTGTTCGGGAATATGACTTTATGGGCGAGTATATCCGCGAACTTGCGCTTGTCGTGGATATGCCGCGCATCGCCGCATCGGGCCTGCGCCTTGGCGCGGATCCGCTTGGCGGGGCCTCTCTTGCGTACTGGGAACCCATCGCCGCGCGCTATGGCCTTGATCTTACTGTGACCAATTCCGCGCTGGACCCTACATTCCGCTTTATTCCCCTGGATTATGACGGAGCAATCCGCATGGACTGTTCTTCTCCAAAGGCCATGGCCGGACTTCTCGCATACAAGGATTCGTTTGACCTGGCCTTCGCCTGTGATCCGGATGCGGACCGTCACGGCATCGTCACCGCGCAGGGGCTCATGAATCCGAACCAGTACCTTGCGGTTGCGGCCCGGCATCTGCTGGCGTCCCGGTCCGGGTGGCCCGCGTGCGCCGCTGTGGGCAAAACCGTCGTGACAAGCGCCATGCTTGAGCGCGTGGCCCGGTCCGCGGGGCGGAATGCGATTGAGGTGCCGGTTGGCTTTAAATGGTTTGTGCCCTTTTTGCTGGAAGGCGCGTGCGGCATGGGGTGCGAAGAAAGCGCGGGAGCTTCTTTTTTGCGCTTTGACGGCGTTCCCTGGACCACGGACAAAGACGGGCTGATCATGTGCCTTTTGGCGGCGGAGATCATGGCCGCAACCGGGAAAAGCCCGGCTGAGCTGTATGCGGATATGGCCCTGGAGTTGGGCCCGGTCGCGTATGGGCGGCTAGACATGCCGTTAAGCGACGCCCTGCGCCGCCTTTTTGCCGAAGGTCCGCAAGCCCTTGCGCAACGTATGCCCGGAAATCTGGCCGGCGAGCCGGTCGCGCGCGTTCTGACCAAAGCGCCGGGCAACGATGCGCCTATCGGCGGGCTTAAAGGACTTATGCAAAACGCCTGGTTTGCGGTGCGGCCTTCAGGAACAGAGCCGGTATGCAAAGTCTATACGGAGAGCTTTGTGGACGAGAGCCATCGTCGCGCCCTTCAGGATGCGCTTGTGGAGGCGCTTGCAAGCCTGGCCGCCAGCCTGTGATACAGCGCCGTTGTTTTTTTCGCATTCAGGCATGCCTGTTTGAAGGGGATTGCATTCAGGGCGTTTCCAACCGGACAGGAGAGGCGAAGTGAAAGCAGGCATAAAAAACAACTGCAAGCCTGTTTTGCCGGGCGCGGAATATCGCCGCGCCCGAAAGAAACTGCGGTTTGGACAAGGCCATTTTTTCACGGCATCCATAAAAAGCGAGGGGCTTTATATCATTTGCCCGGCCCTCTTTTACGCTAAATCTCCGCTCCTGGTTTTTCCGTCATGTCGCCCTTGTCCAGAAAACCGAATTCGGGTTGGCAGCCCACATGATAATCGGTCCGCATCCTGTTCAGCACAGGGCGAAATTCGTCGGTCGCAACGGTCTGGAGATACTGGAACCAGGCCCGCAGGGTAAGCCCTTTGACCTCATTGACGCTGGCAAAGCGGAGCAGGGTAATGGCGCCGGAAGCAAGATAGAAGATCATGACCGCCATGTCGGCTACAGAGGCGTCTTTGCGTATTTCATTGCGAAGTTGCGCTTCTTCAATGATGGTTTTTAAGGTGCGCATCCGTTCGTCCAATTCCCGGCTGAAAAATATTTCTCCGAATGCCCCGGAAAAACCTTCGTCGTCGTAAAGCTTGCGCACTCTGTCATAGAGGTTGTCATAGCTGTCGAATTTTTCGGGCTGCACCGTAATCAGGGACGCGTTGCCCGCGTTGACCCAGGCGATCTGCCTAAGGAGGAATAAACGCAACTGACCGCACGGACTATCCGTTTTTTCCCGTAAGGCTTTGATAAACCGTATGCGCTCCTCATGCATGTGCAATACCGCCGTTTCTATGATTTCCTGGCGATTGGCGAAATGACGATACAGTGATTGAGGAGTTATGCCTACAATTTTTGCAATCTTTTCCATGCTGAATGCAGCCATGCCGCCCTGAAGCAAAATAAGGCTCGCCACATGGGTGATCTGCTCCCTGCGTTGCTGGGTGCTCCGTCTTGCTCTTGTCATAGGGAAGTCCCATATCCTCCTAGGTAATAAGTCACTATACTTTCTCATTTTTTACGATAGGACACATATTGCGTCAACGTGAATTTTTTTTTAAGAAAGATATCGTGTTATTCACATACCTTGGTGTCGATTTGTTAATTTTTGTACAAAGTGTCGCATTATTCGGAAACTGCAAAAAAGTCTGTGCCTGAAATATGCGTTGTTTTAACAGCTATGCGTTATTATGCCGCAGGATCATGTTTTTGCCCTGCGCATCATGATGGTATTTGAATTATGGCGATTGTCGAAACTTTGCAACAGAGTGACGATTTTTTTGCGACAGGCGAATATACAATGCGTCAAATCACCTGAACATGCCGGATGCGGCAAGGTGCATGCCAAGCAAAAAGTCGACTAAGGTTTTTTCCAGTTTGAATAGAGGCCGAATTTGCGGCGGATATATTTTTTGCAGTGGACGAATGCGCTGGAACAGAGAAGATGATTCGGGCAGGCTCAGAAAAAATGCATATGCCGCAACCGGCGCAAAGGCCGGTTGCGTTCAGCGGACGATATGATGCAAAAGAGCGTCTGGCGTTAAAACAGACGGAAACCCCGTACTGCTTTTTGCCGCGGCGCGCCATGTTTTTACCAGCGCCCTCTGGGGCGGTATTGTCCGTCGTCATAACGCGGGTCCGGATGGTAGCGGCCGTCGTCATAACGCGGGTTCGGGCGGTAACGGCCGTCGTCATGGCGCGGAGCCGGCCGCCGACGTCCGTCGTCCCAGTCGTTCCACCCGCGATTCCAGCCCCAGTCGCGATGGCGTCTGTTGTGCCAGTTGTGGTCAAACATCGGGCGGTCTGGCCGGTGGTCCGGTCTTGGCGGAACGCCCGGCGGCCTGCGGCCGGGATGATGCTTGTTCTTGGGCGGTTTGCCCGGGCGCTTGTGGTTCTTGTGCGCTTTTCCCGGATGCCTGCGGCCGGAGCGCGCTATAAGCTCGGATGCCGGCGTGTCCGGCGCGTCGTTGGAGAGAAGAACGGGGCGCGGCGGGCTGGCCGCCTCTGTTTCCGGCATCGAATCCATATGCGTGTTCAAAGCGGCGTGTGTCGCGGCGCAGGGAGTGAGGAGCGACGCGGCAAACAAAAGCGAAAGGCTTCCGGAAAAAATACGCGCGATGTGGGACATGGGGGCGCCTCCTTAATATGGAACGCTTCACTGCAAGAGGTACGATATTTTTGGATATATAAACCTGCATGAGCCTGGTTTCAAGCGTCAATTTCGCGCTGGAGCGTTTTTCACATAGGGTTTTTGGAGCAAAGGCGCTCCAAACAGGCGAAGAGGCTCTAGATGTTTTTTCTGTCCTGAGCGTGCGGTTTCTTTGATTTTTTGGGCATTTCAATGCGGTATTTGCGGATTTTTGACCACAGGGTGCTGGCGTTGAGTCCCAGCATGGCCGCAGCGCCGTTTTTTCCGGCCACGCGGCCATGCGATGCGCGCAAACTGGAGCGGATGCATTCGATGATATGCTCATCCAGGGTTCGTATTCCATCTTGCGGTTGTTCCATAAAGTTTACAGCCCGAACGCGAGTCAACCTTCCGTTTTCAAAGACCAGCGGCTCCTGTTTCAAAATGACGGCCATGCTGAACACAAGCAGTTCGCGGATGGCGTTGCAGTACGCCACATGCTGCCAGGTGTAGGGCATTCCTTTGTTGCCGATGGAAATATATGTGAATTCCGTGAAATGCGGGAAAAAGCCCAGGGGAATGAAAATCGAGCTTATATTCGGGCCGTAAAGTTTTTGGAAGGCTTCAAACAGGGCGCCGCTTTTGGTCGGCTCAACAAGACATGCCTGTTCCATGCCGCACCGTTCGCTGTCGCGGTTCAAACGGGTCATAAGTTCGTCGTCAATCTGAAATTCGTCCGGCAAAGCGAAGGCGGAATCCGGACAGGAACTTGCAATACGGTATTGAGTCTGGTTGTGCAAAACGAGTATGGATACGCAAAACACAGGCAGGCGCAGTTTGAAAAGCAGGACCAGGGTTTCCGCAAAAGTTTTCATATTCAGATTTCCATGGGAAACATAGGTGGTCATAAGTCTGAGCGCATCATTGAAAAAAGCCATGTGGGCGTTCATGGTCAATCCTTTTTCAGATTCCGGCCGGAAAAGGCGCGTTTTTTTACGAATTGGCATATTCTTAAAAGAACCAGCAACATACTGTAGTGTATCATTGTGTAATATGAGACTTCAATATAAATTATTTTAAATTTTGGCATAAAAGTTTAATATTTTATATTATATAAAAAAATGACATAATGTCATTATGTGGGGTGAAATATGGAACATATAGTCAGCCGCAAAGCGCATTTTTTGTCTATGGCATCGCTTGACAAGAAAAGAGGGGGGTCTTATAAAATGCCATAAGCAGGATAGAAGTCGCGTTGCGACTTTTCATACCGACAAACAGCCTGACGCAACAACATGATACCGAAGGAGGGTTTCCATGTCCGAAAAGAAGTGCAAGTGCCCGAAAGTGGATTGTGAACGGCATGGCAAGTGCGGAGAATGCGTGGCGTTCCATCGCGATGTGGCCAAGAATGTAGTCTTTTGTCTGAAAGATCTGGCTGCAAAGCCTGCCGAAGCCGCAAAGTAAGCGCAGTCAACGGCAACTGACTGTCAAGCGGAGCATAAGCCGGGGGGGAGAGCCCCCGGCTTTTTTGTTGTGATTTTTTTACGGCGGCTATGTTTTGCCGCAGGCTAGGCCGGTTTTTCCGGTTTGCCTGGGGCGTTTTTTTCGCGCCGCGCGCGGCGCAGGGCCAGGAGAAATTCAATGACCATGGGCATGAGGGAAAGCGCGACAATGGCGTATATCGCGATGCTGAAATTGTTTTTGACAAGCGGGATATTGCCGAGAAAATATCCGGCCGACACAAGGCCCGCGACCCACAGGACCGCGCCGGTTATATTGAAGGCGAAAAACCGTCTTGGGCACATGGTGGCGATTCCGGCCACAAATGGGGCGAAGGTGCGCACCACGGGCACAAAACGGGCCATGATGATGGCCTTGCCGCCGTATTTTTCGTAAAAAGCCTGGGCCTGGAGCAGGTGTTTTTTCTTGAGAAGACGCGTGTCGCGCTTAAAAATGCCTGGTCCGATATGGCGGCCTATCTCATAGTTGACCGCGTCGCCGCCTACCGCCGCGGCCAACAGCACGAGAAGGCTTACAGGATAGCTTAAATATCCGGCTCCGGCCAGAGCTCCTGTGGCGAAAAGCAGGGAATCGCCGGGCAAAAATGGGGTGACGACCAGTCCGGTTTCACAAAAAACCACAATGAACAGAAAGATATACAGCAGGGCTCCATATTCGGCGACCAGCTCAAACAGGTGCCGGTCAATGTGAATGACGAACGATACGGCCTGTTCCAAAAAAGAGGCATCAGCCATGCGGGCGCAGCTCCTTTGCGGTCTTGCACAACGTTTGCGGGAAAGGGATTGGGGGGGAGCATGGCGCGCATGCGAGCCCCAACGCCACGGGGCGGCGTTGGGTTTCACGGCGCATACAGCCCCGGAAACAAAACGGAAAAACGCGTGGTATAATACGGAATCGGCGCAAATAAGGCAACTGCCGCGCCTGTGCCGCCGCCTCAGAGGCAGGCGGAGCCGTCGCATGTTGATTTGATGCCGCTGTTTGCCTGATGCGTGGCCAGCCAGCCTGTTTTTGCGTCTGGCGCTCTTTTGCGTTGTTGTGCCGGGCGGAATGGACGAAGACGCCGCAGGGGAAAGAGCGCGCTTTTCGGTTCCTCCGAAAAGCGCGTGCACAAGCTGTTACCGGATTGCGGTCACTTCATAGCCTGCGTCTGTGACGGCCTTTGTCAATTGCGCGTCCTCGACAGTGTTTTCAGCTTCAACCGTTGCGGTTTTGGCCGCAAGATCGACCACGGCGCTCGTGACGCCGGGAAGAGCTCCAAGGGCCTTTTCAACGGCGCGGGAACAGTGCGGGCAGCTCATGCCTTCAATGACAAGTGTTTTTTTCATAAAATCACTCCTTGCGGCGGTTTCGGGTTGCAAACAGAGAGGGGGCTGGGTTTGCGAATCAGGCGCGGACTGTGCTGCGGCGCGATGTCGCGGGGCGAACAATCTAAGGCGCAGGGCGTTGCTTACGACGCTGACGGAGCTGAAGCTCATGGCGGCGGCCGCGATCATCGGGTTTAAGGTCAGGCCCCAAAGACCGTAAAATACGCCGGCCGCGACAGGAATGCCCACGCTGCTGTAGAAAAACGCCCAGAACAGGTTTTGCTCGATTGTACGCATGACCGCTTTGCTTAGTTGAATGGCGCAAACCACATCCAGCAAATCGCTTTTCATAAGCACCACGTCCGCGGATTCAATGGCGATATCCGTACCCGCTCCAATGGCGATGCCTACATCGGCGCGCGCCAGGGCCGGAGCGTCATTGACGCCGTCGCCCACCATGGCGACTTTTTTCCCCTGTGCCTGAAGCCTGCGAATTTCTCTTTCCTTGTCCTGAGGCAGGACATCGGATATGACCTGCTTGATTCCGGCCTGCATGCGTATGGATTCGGCGGTTTTGGCGTTGTCGCCGGTGAGCAGGACGACGTCAAGGCCCATGGCTTCCAGCTCGGCCACGGCCTGGCGGCTTGTGGGCTTGATTGCGTCGGCCATGGCCACAAGTCCGATAAGTTGCGCGCCGCGCACGCAATAGAGCGGGGTTTTCCCTTCCGCGGCCAGATGTTTTCCTGTTTCCAGAAGCGGGTGGGCAATGCCGCGTTCCAAAAGCAGCTTTGCATTGCCCATGGCGCAAGGGGTTCCATCCACGTTTCCGGCGATGCCCTGGCCTGGAATCTGGACAAAATTTGTGACGGCGGCAAGGGATATGCCGCATGTTTGCGCTTCCTGCACTATGGCGGCGCTCAGAGGATGCTCGGACAGTTTTTCCAGAGAAGCGGCGCAGCGTAAAAGCGTGTCTCTGGTTGCGCCGGACGCCGGAATGATATCGGAAACCGCGGGTTTTCCTTCCGTCACGGTTCCGGTCTTGTCCAGAACAACCGCGGCGATGCTGCCCGCGGTTTCAATGGCTTCGGCTGATTTGAACAAAATGCCGTTGACCGCGCCGCGTCCTGTTCCGACCATTATGGCCGTGGGCGTGGCCAGCCCCAGGGCGCAGGGACAGGATATGACAAGAACCGCGATGCCGATGGACAGGGCGAATTCGAAATCATGGCCAAGAAGAAGCCAGACCAGGACGGAGCCGACCGCTATGGTTATGACCACAGGCACGAAAATGCCGCTGATTTTGTCGGCAAGCCGGGCAATGGGCGCTTTTGAGGATGTGGCCTCGTCCACCAGTTTGATGATGTGCGCAAGGGTGGTGTCGGCGCCGACGTGGGTCGCGCGCATGAGAAAATGCCCCGCTGTGTTGATGGTCGCGCCTGTGACGCCGTCTCCTTCTGTTTTTTCAACAGGCATGCTTTCCCCGGTCAGGGCTGATTCGTCCAAAAGGCCGTTGCCTGAGACGATTACGCCGTCAACCGGGACATGTTCTCCCGCCTTGACCGCAAGCGTATCGCCGGCGATTACCTCTTCAAGAGGAAGAATATGTTCTTTGCCGTCGCGGATGACCGTGGCTGTTTTCGGAGCAAGGTCCATGAGTTTGGCAATGGCGTCCGAAGTTTTTCCCCTGGCCCGCGCCTCAAAGAATTTGCCAAGGGTTATGAGCGTTAAGATCATGGCCGCGGATTCGAAATACAGATGCCCCGCAACGTGCGAAGCCGCCTCAAGTTCTCCCGCGCCAAGGGCGAAAGCCATTTTGTATATGGAATAAATGCTGAATACGGCGGCCGCCCCGGAGCCCAGGGCGACCAGCGAGTCCATGTTGGGGGCCCCGGAAAACAGGGTTTTCATGCCTACGCGGTAATATTTGAAATTGACGAAGATGACTGGAATGGTCAGCAGAAACTGGGTAAAAGCGTTGACCAGGGCGTGAGGCGCGCCAAGCAGGATATTGGGCAGCGGAAGGCCCAGCATATGCCCCATGGAGAGATAAAACAGGGGAATCATGAACAGAAAGGACGCCGCAAGACGGGTTTTCATTTGCCGCAGTTCGTCCCCGGAGGCGTCCTTTTTCGGCGTTGCGCCGGAGTTCTGCGCCTCATGCGGCGTCGCGCCATATCCGGCGCGCGTGACCGCCGCAATGATATCCGCGGCGGCAAGCTTCGTCTCGTCAAAGGAGACCGTCATGGAATTTTTCAGCAGATTGACATCCGCCGCATGAACGCCCGCGAGGGCGGAGACCGTTTTCTGGACCCGGCTTGAACAGGCCGAGCAGCTCATTCCCGTAATGTCGAAACGTTCCTGTCGCATTGTGCGCATCCTTGTACGGTTCGTTCCCTCAGGGGGCGGGTTGATTTGACTCTTACTGTTTTTATAGCTACAAATATAAAAGATGCAAGAATGCACTTTTTTTATACATGGTATCTAAAAGGGTAGCGCCATGACCAAAGAAAAGACCGTTTCCAAAGGCGTCCGGCAAAACGGACAATCCGGTTTGCGCCTGAACTGTCCTGTAGAAGCCACGCTCAGTTTGATCGGCGGAAAATATAAGGCCCTGATTCTCTGGAAACTTATGGGCGGCTCGCGGCGTTTTTCCGAGTTGCGAAAGGAGGTTCCGTACGCGACGCCCAAAATGCTGACCCAGCAGCTTCGCGAGCTGGAAGAGCATGCGCTGGTCAGCCGGAAGGTATATCCAGTCATTCCGCCGAAGGTCGAGTACTCCCTGACGGAATTCGGCCGGAGCATACGTCCTGTGCTGGAAGCCATGTATGCATGGGGAAGCGGATATCTTGAAAAGCAGGGTTTGAAAGCCAACTGTTCAATGGAACCGCTCCCCTGACGGCGAACCTACTTTTTGCGCGGCTTGCGTTTCAGGCGGGGCGCGTTTTTGTTTCTGGCCGCAATGCGCGCCCGAAAATCCGGGGAGCATACGTCAGGAGCATCTATGGTCATTTTAAGCGTGGCCAGGCGCGGCCAGGGCGGGGAGCCTTCCGGGTAAAAGCGCGGAGCAGATTTCTGAGGGCTGGCATTCAAAAGGTCAGGTTCCCTGAACGCTGTTTTTCCGCAGGCGTCTTTTGAGGAAACGGCGTTTTCGAAAAAGGGGCGTCCGACCGGTTCAGGGCGTGCCGCGGGCGTTTGCGAAAAGGCGGGCGCATGGGAAATTGCCGTTTCTTCTCTGCCGGGGGTCTCAGCCAGATTGATGACGTTCAGGCCCTTTTTTCGGGCATAGTTCACAGTATATCGGCTTCCGCCGCGCGCTTGCGTGAGATAGCACACGCACCAGGCGCTTTGCTCCACAAGGCGGCGGTTGCGCGCATGCATGCAGCCGCGGTATGCGCGCCGCGCGATGTACAGCGCCTCGTCCGCGCGCTGAAGAATTTCGTTGTACACCGCCTTGTCATGCGCGTTCCAATAGCGCGTTTGGTCTTCGCAGGGCAACACCAGGACCAGACGGATATCCGGATGGCGCTGTTTGAGTCTGATGACGGTCAGGGCCGCGCATGTGTCAAAGCCAAGCGCCCCGCCAGCCTTGAATATCCGAACGCCTTTGTCGCGTATCAGCTCTTCGAGCGTTTTTTCCAGACGTCTGGCGAGTTCGCAAAGCTGGTTTTCAGGCAACGTCCTGTGCCCTGTGAAACAGCAGGTTATGCTTTTGTTCATGAATTTTTGCGGCTCCTTTCCCTTATTTTTTCTTTTATTGCCCTGGCGCAGGCGAGTTGCGCCGCAGGCGGTTCGCTTCAGCGCGCCGGACACCCCCTGGCGGGCAGGCCGTTTCAACGGCGCGGGCCTTTTTCCCATAGCGCGGCGCAAGCCGGCGAACTAACTATCCTTTGCAATCCGCCGCGTGTTTTTGGAAGAGTATGACTGAAACTATCATAGCCTGCGCGTTTCCACAATGAAAGGGGAAAGAAATTTTTGCTGATGAGTAGATGCGGCGATGCGCGGCGGCGCAGAAAAAGGAAAGGAGGCATGTTCGGGCGTCCTGGCGGGCGACGCGCAACGCCGGCCGCCGTGGAACAGGTTTTTTGCCGTGCGCAAGCGCCGGATAGGTCTCTCTATCCTTTTCGTCCTCTTGGTCTGGAGAGGCGTAAGGGGCTCTGCCCAAAGCGTCATACGGCGAAAGAAAGCCCCTCAGACGTTCCTGAGGGGCTTTTTTGGGTAGGTGA
>CALUUT010000038.1 GCA_944324045.1 uncultured Desulfovibrionaceae bacterium
AACCCCGGCTTTGCAGATTTTCAACCGCATCCCGCCCTTGCATGGATATCTGGAAATACTGCCGGTCTTTTCGGCTGGTTCCAATCATATCCGGATTGGTGTGCGCCACCACCACGCCGTTTGCATCAATCACCCCCCCGGAATGTATGAGGCCGTAGTTGCCTGCAAGCTCAGAGAGCGCCAGTTGCGCGCCGGCGCGCAATTCCGCGGCGCGTTCCGGGAACATCCCCGCATGGCTTTCCTGGAGCAGGTTGCGCAGACGGCTTAGATTCGCCGCATTGCGAATTGTGTCGCGCAAAAGGCTTGTGATGTTGGACAATTCGCTTTTCTGGTTTTCCACAATCAGCGTCATTTCTTCGGCGACCTGATTGATCAGCGCGTTGCGCGCTGAATAGAAGCTAAAGCCCGCCACCAGCACAAGACCGACAAGTGCGGGAATCAGGATGAATAAAAGCATACGTGACATTAATTTGAGTTTCATGACGGCTCCTCTGCTATGATGAACCCGGCGCCACAAGCGATATCCGGGAAGTATTTTCATGAAAAAAACAAGGTGTTGTGTTTGCCGCAATGCCTGTGCCCAGGGACATGCCGCACCCTTTTTTTCATACTGTGTTCTATTTTTTCAGTTCATATGCAGTATTTGTACCATGACCATAGTTTGCAATGCAGTATTTTTAAATTATAAAATATTTATTTTTAATGTATGAAAATTATATAAAATATATATTTTATTTTAAGAAAATACTGTTCAAAATATATTTGAAATTAAACTATAAATATAAAAAGAATATATAAAAATATATTTTTTTATTTTCTATGTTTAATACTGTAATTTATATATTATAAAAATATAAAATAAAAATGTAATATTAATAAGATTCATTATGTAATGAATGGATATATCATATCGTTTGATCTCAATATATTGTCAATATGTCTGTTGTGCCAAAATACGCCTTATTTATGGTGTTTTTGAAAAAATTATGTTAATTTCCAGCATGTTATAAAAAACAATATAGTATCAAATATTTGCAAAACGTCGCTGGCGGCGACAGTGGCGGCGACGGCGGTTTGACCGTCGCAATCACGGTCACAACCATGGAGACAGCGACGGAAAAGAGCTTATCCGCTTTATGAATGGAAAATTTCAACGAGATGCTTGACGGGCATTTTTGAAGAAGTCGAAAGGCATACAGCGCATCAAGGAGGCGCGCCGCTATGGAACTGAGGGTATTGCGGTATTTTTTAACGGTTGCCCGCGAAGGAAGCATGACAGGCGCGGCAAACTTTCTGCATGTGACGCAGCCGACGCTTTCCCGGCAGCTTAAAGACCTTGAGGATGAGCTTGGCACGAAGCTTTTTGTCCGGCACAGTCACAGCGTCTCGTTGACGCCTGACGGGATGCGGCTTCGCAAACGCGCGGAAGAAATAGTGGACATGATTGAAAAAATGGAAGCGGAGTTTGCGGTCAAGGACGAAAGCATCGGCGGCGATATCCATATCGGCGGCGGAGAAACGCGGGTTATGAGCTATCTTGCTGAAATTATTTATGAAATACGGGAAATGCATCCGGATGTTCGTGTCCATTTGCACAGTGGAAATTCAGAGGATGCGACAGAGCGTCTGGATAAGGGGCTGCTGGATTTCGGCATTCTGATTCAGCCGGCGGATCTGTCAAAATATGATTACGTCAATTTGCCGGAAAAAGACGTTTGGGGCGTGCTGATGCGCAAAGACAATCCGCTGGCCGCAAAGCAGACGATAAGGCGGCAGGATTTGCTTGGGCAGCCGCTTATTCTTTCACGGCAGGCCATACGGCGCACTTCGGCCCGAAACGAGTTTATCGAGTGGTTTGGGGAAGATTTTGCAAGGCTGGATGTGGCGGCGACGTTTAATCTTGTGTATAATGCGGCTATTTTAGCCAGTCGCGGAATAGGACATGTGGTCGCCATAGACGGGCTGGCCGACACGTCGCAGAGCAGCAATCTTTGTTTCAGACTGCTGGAGCCCAGACTGGAGACGGGATTGAATATCGTCTGGAAGAAATATCAGGTTTTTTCGCCGGCCGCTGAGGTTTTTCTCCAGAACATCCGGGAACGCTTCGGCGAATCAGGTTAAACGTACGCCGGTATCCAAAGCGGCTTTTGCCGCGCGCCGGAGGCGTTTTCAGTATGAAACCCTGGTCAGGGTCAGGCCGTGGGCCGGGGCTGTTACGCCCGCATGGGCGCGGTTTCGGGATTCGAGCACGTAAGCAACGCGGTCCGCGGAAATTTTGCCGCGTCCCACGGCTACAAGCAGCCCCATGAGATTGCGCACCATCTGTTTGAGAAATCCGTCGGCCTCAAATTGCCAGGCCACAAGGAGCTCCTGCGGGACGCCAGGCTCAGAACAGGAGCGGATGCCATATACAGTGCGCACGGTTGTCTGCACGTCGGTCCCCTGGTTCTGGAACGAGGCGAAGTCATGCATGCCGGTCATGTGACAGGCGGCCGCTTCCATGGCCGCAAGGTCAACAGGGCCGCATGTCCAGACAAAAGGGCGCCATGCGGGCAACACATATTCGCGCGGCAGCCACAGCCTGTAGGTATACAGTTTTTTGACGGCGCTGTGCTGCGCGTGGAAGCCGGGCGGCGCGGGCTCGACCGCAAGAACCGAAACATCGTCGGGCAAGAGACTGTTTAAGGCGCGCCGCCAGTTAAAGTTTGCTTTTTCCTCAGGCACATCCATATGGGCGCATTGCGCATCGGCATGGACGCCCGAATCGGTTCTGCCCGCTCCATGCACATGCACGGCGCGTCCCAGAATATGGGCCGCCGCTTTTTCAAGAACCTGCTGCACCGTACGCGGGTGCGGCTTTCCGGGCGTGGCCTGAATCTGCCAGCCGTGGAATCGCGAGCCTACGTAAGCGATGGTCAATTTCAGGCGTTGCATGGGCTTATTCAAAGGGCATCTGCATGCGGGTGAGCATTTCTGAAAGTTTGGCCGCTTTTTCCGGGCTGACAAAGGTCAGAATTTCGCCGGCCTGACGGCCGCGCATGCCCGCAAGAATGCGCGCCGCGGTGCGTTCGTCCAGCGTTTCCAAAACCTGACCGGCCTGCTTGGGCTTCATGTTGCTGTAAACGTCAATCAAATGACGCATTTTCTGGTCTTTTTGAACATCGGCTTCCTTGAGCATGACCTGCAGCCGGACTTCCATATCTTTTAAGTCGTTCAGCTTGGTTTCTATATCCTTTTGCAGAGCGTTCAGCTCCTGTTCGCGCCGGTCCAAATCAGCTTCCTTGCGCTGCAACGCTTCGCGCAGCATGGGATCTTCCTCAGGAGCCGGCTGCTCAGCGGCGTTTTCGGGTTCGGCTTCGGCGGCATAGGCGGCGCCGCCTCTAAGAGAGGCCCGGAATTTGTGGCTGGGCGCGGCCGCATCTGGTTTTTCAGTCTGTGGCGCAGCGACAGGCTGTGAATGCGCAAACGCTCCGGCGTCCTTTTGCTGTAAAACTGCGGAGCTCTTCAGCCGCGCGGCAAGAACTGCGTTTTCTTTTGGAGCATCCGCCGCCTGCGAGTCATGCATGGGCATATCGAAAAAAAGCGAAACCACCAGCATCAGCTTGATGAATACCGCAAAGGCCAGTATGCGAAACAGTTTAGAAAGCCGAAATGTTGCGGCGAGTGGTCGTGAGTTCGTCAAGTTCGCGTTGCTCGCGGAGTTTTTCTTCATGGGCATGCCGCTCCATTTGCTTTTCTTTGATTTTGTCCAAAAGTTGACGGTCCTGACTGCATCGAAGGAGCTTTGAGCGCGCCTGATGCACCGCTATCTCGCAACTGTTTGTTTTCTGGGCCAGCACATGCAGGTCGCTTTTAAGGCCCATGCAGTAATTGCCAAGGAGCCAGCGTTCGCCGGGAGACTGGGAAAAGGCGTTCGCGCCGTCGAACAGTTTGCTTTCAACGTTTGCCAGTTCCGCCTCAATTTTTTTTTTACGCGCAAGGCAGGCATTGTATTCGGCCAGACATCGCGCCAGAGCCATCTTGGCCTGGTCTTCCAGCTGTTCCCGGTAACGCAGCACCTGTTCAAGCTTGAATGTGAATCGGGGCATTGAGGCGTCCTTCACATATCAATCCATCACATATCAATCCATCACATATCAATCCATTACATGTCAATCTATTGGCATCGGCATTGGACATGCAAAGAGCGGGCCATAGTTGTTTTGCTCAAATGGGCGAAAATGAGGTTTTGCGCCTGTCATTCAGGCGTTTGCGCCGTGAATGGCTCTGGCCGCGGACATTTTTCAGCGTTCTTGACCATGGCCGAAACTTTGTGCCATTAAAAACGGCGCATGAACATCATTCATATCCGATGCGTTTTTACGCGCTGTCGCGCGCGATGACAAGGAGCTTTCGGTCATGAACTATCGCGAACTCGACACCCCGTCCCTGTTGATCGACCGGGAAATCATGATGCGGAACCTGTCCGTCATGCAGGCGTATGCGGACGGATATCGTGTGAATTTAAGGCCGCATGCAAAGACGCATAAAAGTCCTTACATCGCGGGGCTCCAAATGGCCTGCGGCGCGTGCGGCATTGCCGTGGCCAAGGTCGGCGAGGCTGAGGTCATGGCGCGACACGGTCTGACGGATATTTTTATCGCCAATGAAATTGCGGGATGCAGGAAGTTTGCGCGGATTCGCGAATTGTCGCGGCAAATCCGGGTGTCCTTCGGGGTGGATACGCCCTGTCAGGTGGAAATGGCCGATCAGGCGTTCGCCGAAAGCCCGGTCCCGGCCCGGGTTCTGATAGAAATAGAAGTGGGCGAACGACGTTCCGGCATTATTGAAGAGCGCGATTTTCTGACCCTTTTAACGACCATCCGCGCATGCCCCAATGTCTGTTTTGAGGGCGTCTTTTCCCATGAAGGGCATTGTTATGAGGCTGAAAGCCTGGAACAGTGCCAAGCGTATATGCTTGAGGCCCAGAGACGGACGCTGCATTTTGCCGCTTTGGCGCGCGGGCGCGGCATGCCCTGCAAGACCGTGAGCATTGGCTCTACGCCTACGCTTATGAATCAGTTCGCTATTCTTGAGGGCATAACGGAACTGCGTCCTGGGACCTATGCGCTTATGGACGCATCCCAGGGCAATGCCGTGGGCAGCCTGGAGCATTGCGCCGCCACTGTGCTGGCCACGGTAATCAGCCGTCCGACCAGGGAACGGGTGATTCTTGACGTCGGGGCGAAAGGGCTCACCATGCAGGAGCGAACGCGCGGGATTTGCGCGACTCCAGGCAAGGGTTCTCTTCTGGATTATCCGGGCGTGCACATTGATTCGATGTTTGATGAACACGCGATTATTTATAATCGGGCTTTTCGGGACGCTGTGCGCGTGGGCGACACGGTGCGGATTATTCCTGTGCATATCTGTCCGGTTTGCAATTTATATGACAACGCCTGGCTGATTTCCGGAACAGAGGTGGTTCAAAAGATCCCCATTCTTTGCCGGGGACAGATGACCTAGGCGGAGCGTTTTGGGGCGCGACAGCTCTTTCAGAGAGAGTTGCGGGAGAAAGCGTTGCTTCCAGCGGGAGCATGGAGCCGGGTTTTGAAAAAAGATTCAGGGGAAAAAGGATGACTGTGCTTCGAATAGCGCAAGTACAGATGCCTGTGCTTGCGGACAAAATGGAAAATATCGCGGCGGCCGGACGCGCCATGGAGACGCTTGCGGGGCAAGGCGCGGATATCGTCGCATTGCCTGAAATGTTCTGCTGCCCGTATCGGACGGACAATTTTCCCATGTACGCCGAAGCGAAAGGCGGGCCGGTGTGGCAGGCCTGCGCGGATTTGGCCCGAAAATTCGGAGTCTATCTTTCCGCCGGCTCTGTGCCGGAAAAAGATGCGGACGGCCGGATATACAACACCGCCTATGTCTTTGATCGCGCGGGGCGGCAAATCGCCCGGCATCGAAAAGTCCATCTTTTTGATATTGACGTTAAAGGCGGACAACGATTCAGGGAATCGGACACGCTTTCGCCCGGCGGGGCCGTAACCGTCTTTGACACGGAATTCGGGCCTGTCGGGCTTTGCATCTGCTATGATTTTCGTTTTCCGGAAATGGGACGGCTTATGGCCTTGAAAGGAGCGAGGCTTGTTCTGGTCCCAGCCGCGTTCAACATGACCACCGGCCCCATGCACTGGGAGCTCATGTTCCGCTCCCAGGCCATGTACAATCAGTTTTTTGCCGTGGGAACCGCGCCGGCGCGCGATGAGAACGGACCGTATGTGTCCTGGGGACACAGCATCGTCGCAGACCCGTGGGGAAACATTGCAGGCCAGATGGATGCCGCTCCGGATATCCGGGTTCTGGAGCTTAATCTGGACGATGCTTCGGCCGTGCGCGAACAATTGCCGCTGTTGCGGCACAGGCGAACAGATTTGTATGTCCTTTCGGAAAATATGTCTTGAAAAATAAAATAATAAATTGGGGGAAAGAGAGGAGATGAGCTCTTTCCCCCAACTGTTTTTTTTCAGTATCAATTTTTGCGCATATTTTTATGGGCCACAGCCATCATCAATTTTATGCGGTTGAGCTGGTTCACCTCGCTTGCGCCGGGGTCGTAATCCACAGGCGCGACATTGGAGAGCGGGTAACGGCGTTTGAGTTCTTTTATAACCCCTTTGCCGGTGCAGTGGTTTGGCAGACAGGCAAAGGGCTGCATGCATAGAATATTGGGCACGCCTTCGCGGATGAACGAGACCATTTCGGCGGTCAGGAGCCAGCCTTCGCCGGTTTGGTGTCCAAGTCCCACAATGTCTTTGGCCATGCCCGCAAGCTCGCTGATGTGGGGCATCTCGCCAAAGACGGGATGCCGGGCAAGAGCGGCGCGGACTTCGTTGCGCATGCGTTCGATCCACCAGATGAAAAAGCGGTTTTTGATGCCTTCCATGCGTTTTCCGGACAGATATCGGGCGGCAAAAACCTTGTCGTACAGCGAGTAGAGCAGGAAGTTGGCGATATCCGTGGGCACGGCTTCCCCGCCTTCGGCCTCGATGATATCCGCCGCATGGTTGTTGGCGCCGGGGTGGTATTTAAGGAGTATTTCTCCGACCATGCCCACGCGCGGTTTGGCGCGTTCAAAGCAGGGCACGGCCGCGAACGCGTCCGTCATGTCGTGGACCATGCGGCTGAAGATGCGCCGGCTGCCGTTATTCAAATGCTCAAGGCAGTACTGTGCAAGGTGGTCGAGCAGTTTGAGCGAGGCGCCTTTTTCCTGCTCATAGGGCCGGGTGCGGTAGAACAGGCGGGCCAGAAGGTCGCCGTAGATGGTTCCGCGCACGATGCGCTTGAGCATGGGCGCAGTGAGCGTAAAGCCCGGATTCTCTTCAAGCCCCGCAATATTGAAGGAAATGACCGGCACATGGTCGAGTCCCGCTTCCTTCAACGCCTTGCGCAGAAAGCCGACATAGT
>CALUUT010000039.1 GCA_944324045.1 uncultured Desulfovibrionaceae bacterium
GCGCCAAGGCTGTCGATAACTGTAATGACCAGTCCTCTGATGCTGTTTTCCGTGGTGCGGTAAGGGGCGACGCGCATCGTGTAGAAACGTCCGTTCATGGCGACGACTTCCCGGTCGATGGGAACAAGGCTTTTCAGAACGCGCTGGGCGTCGCCCACAATGTCCTCCTCCGGAAAACTGTGCGCGAAAATCTGCATGGAGCGGCCTACATCCTGAGTTTGCAGTTGAAACTCGCGGCCGATATATTCTGTGAACTTGCGGATGTTAAGTTTGCTGTCGACAAACAGGATGCCGATCATGGTCGAAGAGAGGAAATTTGACAGGTCGTTCGTCATCATGGTCAATTCATCAAGTTTCTGCTGATACTCCGAATTGACGGTATAAAGCTCTTCGTTGACTGATTGAAGCTCTTCGTTGGAGCTTTGGAGCTCCTCGTTGGCGGTAAGAAGTTCTTCGTTGGCCGCCTGGAGCTCTTCATTGACGGTTTCCAGTTCCCCTATGGTTGTTTGCAGTTCGTTTTGCGACGCCTGCAGTTCATGCTCAAGGTCCGTGATTCGCTGGGCCGCGGTTGTGTTAATGTCGTATTTTTCCGTGATGCCGTCCAGTTTCGTCGTTGGATGCTCTATGAACAGTATGGCGAGCAGGCTGATATCGCTGTCATGGAGTCCGGCGATGGGCTGGACGGTCATATCAATATTTCTGGGGCCAGAGGGGCATTCCACGGCAATGCCGGTATAGGTCACAGCCACATGCTCGGCGCGGCACCGGTTGATGGCCGTCGAAGCGACAAGGCCGATATCCTTGTTGACCATCGTGAAAAAGTTGAAGGTCGCCTTGCCTGGAGCGATATTGAGATAATCCGCGTAGTTGCCGAAGAAATGAATTATTTCATTCTTCTCGTTCAAAACGACGGATGCGGGCAGAAATTTCTCGAGAAACTTTGTATAGATATTTTCAAGGGCGCGTCTGTTTTCCTCACGGTGGGCCGTGCTGACGGAACTTGGCTGGATAGTCTGGATGTTTGGGATATTGAAGGTCGGCGGCATAAGATCATCCACCCGTCCTTCGCCTTTATGCAGGTATATTTTTTCCGTGGCGGAAATGGTTTTGAACACTTTTGCATATTCGCTGGCGGTTTCGCTTTTTCCAAGAAAGAGATATCCGCCGTTTTTCAGGGCTGAATGGAAAATGGCGAAAAGGCCTTTTTGCAGCACCGGCTGGAAATATATCAGGACGTTGCGGCAACTGATCAGGTCCAGTTTTCCAAAAGGCGGGTCAGAGAGCATATTGTGAGGGGCGAAGACAATCATTTTTCTGATATCTTTCACCACCTGGTACTGATCATTTCTTTTTATGAAGTAGGTGGCCAGACGTCCCGTGGATACGTCGTCGGCAATGCTTTCCGCGAATATGCCCTTGCTGGCCTGTTCTATGGCCTTGGCGTCGACATCTGTCGCAAATATCTTGATATCCCGTTTGCACTTCATTTCATCAAGCGCTTCGCGGAACAAAATGGCAAGAGAATAGGCCTCTTCGCCGGTCGAACATCCGGCGCACCAGACGCGAATCGGCTCAGTTTCGTTGCTGCGTTCGATAATGCGGTATATGGCGCTGTACTTCAATTTTTCAAAAAATTCGGCGTCGCGGAAAAATTTGGTCACCCCAATAAGGATATCTTTGACCAGAAGGTCTATTTCTTTCTGGCTTTCTTCAAGTTTTCTTGAGTAATCCGCGGCGGTCAGGCTGTGGGTCACGGCCATGCGTCGTTCGATACGGCGCAAGACAGTACTGCGTTTGTAGTGGGTGAAATCGATTTTGCGCGCTTTTTGTAAAATCATATAGATATGGGCGAGCGTTTCTTCATCTGAAAAGATATGCGCATTTTCAGGCGGCGCCGCAATCAGGGGGTAATGGGCAAAGTTGAGAACTTCTTCAGCTATCTGTTCCGGCGGCAGCACAAAATCGGCAAGCCCGGTATTGATGGCGCTTTTGGGCATGCCGTCGAATTTGGCGCTGCCTGGCTCCTGTACAATGACAAGTCCTCCATGCTCTTTAATTGTTTTTATGCCATTGGTTCCATCAGAGCCTGTTCCGGAAAAAATGACGGCCAGAGACTGTTCCCGTTTTTCCTCCGCCAGAGAGGTAAAGAAAATATCGATGGGATGATTGATCGTGCCGTGGGCATAATCGGCAAGAAACAGCTTTCCGTCCCGCAGGGTCATGTTTTTTTTGGGCGGAATCAGATATACGGTATTAGGCTCGATATCCATCTGGTTTTCAGCCTGAAGCACCATCATGCTGGTGTATTTTCCCAGAATTTCAGCCATGAGGCTTTTGTAGTCAGGGGAAAGATGCTGGACGACAATGAACACCAGGCCGCTGTTGCCCGGAATGCAGGCAAAAAATTGTCGCAAAGCTTCCAGCCCCCCCGCCGAGGCGCCCAGCCCGACGACCAGGGGCGCGTCAGTATGCGGTCCCCGTATTGGAGCATGCGTTTTTTCTGTCATAAAGCTGGTCTCCTGTTATATGAATTTTTGATCACAGATATTTTTGCTCGAACTCTTGAACAGGCAAAGGGCGGTCATAGTAGAACCCCTGCGCATATGTGCACCCCTCTTCCCGCAACGCGGCTATCTGCGCCAGGGTTTCCACGCCTTCAGCTATGCAGGTGATGCCGCGGCTGTCGCAGATACGCGTGATATTTCCCACAAGCGTCCGGCTTACGGCATTGTGGGATATCTCTCTGATCAGGCTTCTGTCCAGCTTGACTGTATCGAATGTGACATTTGTAAATACGGACAGGTTGGCGTAGCGCGAGCCGAAATCATCCAGCGCAAAGCGCAGGCCGAAGGCGCGAAAAACATCCATAACGCATTCGAGAGTGCTGTTTCCAATATCGCCGCCTGTTTCTGTAATTTCTATTTCAATCAAGTCAGGCGGGATTGTCGGATAACGGCTGAGAAGGGCCAGCACGGAGCCGGGCGAGGAAAAATCAAAAAGCGTGAGCCGGGAAAAGTTGACGGAGACCCGAAACAGCTTGCGCCCTCTGGCGCGCCATTCGTCCATATGCGACAGGGTCTGGGCCAGAACCTGAAAATCCAGGTCGCGAATGGCGCCTGTTTTTTCCATGGATTCAATGAAATTTCCCGGGGGGATGACGCGGCCGGCGCTGTCAAAGCCCCGGACCAGGGCTTCCGCGCCTATAAACGCTCCTGTGCGCATGTCCATTTTAGGTTGAAAATATACGGCGAAACGCCCCAGAGAAAGGGTGCGCATAAGGGGGGGAGCCGCTGTATGTTCAGAGGATGCGGTGTCTGAGGGGTATATGTCTGTTTTACAGCGCATGATGGCCCGCGCTTCCTCAACCAGTTTTTCGCCGGAAAAAATGCCGTCCGCCCAGGTATAGCCGAAACGCAACAGTTTGGGATAGCGGCGTTGGAGCATGGAGCGCGTACGTAAGATTCGGGCTAAAAATACTTCCTGCGTGGTGTTGGGGCACAGCGCCACAAATTCGGCGTCCCAGGTGCGAAACAGGAAAGAGCGGTTGAAAACGCCCGCAAGCGTCTCAGCGATATATAAGAGAAGAGCGTCGCCATGTTCAGAACCAAGTCTGTCGCGGATTGCCGCAAAACGTGGAACGTCGATAGCAAGCGCTCCCATGGAACTGTAGGCGTCGGAAGTGAAGATGTATTTTTTATCTATGTAGGAACGCAGATTGGGCAGGCTTGTAAGCATATCCAGACCGGGCTCCGTCGTATTGACTGGTCTGGCATATTTGAGCGAACGGGCGATATGGGGGCGCAGAAGATCAATCAGGGCGATGTCGTCCGTGTGCGCTTTGGGGTTTTCAAGACATAAAAAACCTTCCGGCATGGCGTTTTCGTTGCATATCAGGGGAAAAGCGCCGAACGCCCATGTCCCCTGCGCCGTATCCTGAATATCCGCGGGGTGGGATGTTTTTTTGCTCAGATACGAGGATGCGTTGGTTTTAAGACAGTGTTTAAGCATGGGCAGGCTGTCCACAGAAGAGCCGGAAATATATTGTTTGATGCTGCGTTTTCCTTCGGTTGCCCATTCATGGATTGCGGCGACGGCGCGTCTGTCTTCCACCAGCGCAAGCGTGTATGCCCGGTCGGCGCGATAATAGCGGCCAATGCGTTGCAGCACTGTAACGACGGGCTCCCCGGAAGCATTTTTTTTGAGCATTTCGCCAAGGCAGTGAATGGCGACATCTTTTGCCTGGTCCGACAATGGGCGTTTTGTTTCCCACGAATAAATGGAGCGTTTAGCGTCGTCGTCGTGGGCTGCATGGAGCATGGCGCCCGCTTCATCGCCGGCTTCGCTGAAGAATATCACGGCATCCGAAGGCGCGTTCATCCGCATGTCGCAGACGCGTCCGGCCTCAAGAAGCAGAGATTCATAGGCGGCTCCACGCAGGTCTCCGCAGATTGCTCCAGCCACAAAACGCAAGGGAGCCGTTATGCCTGTATCAGCGAGAGCCCGTCGGACAAAGGTGAACGCATCTTCGATTTTTTGCCGCGCTTCAAAGCGGGATACGGCGTTTGGGCAAAAAATGACCAAATGATCATTGTCGTGGCTGCCGACGATGCAATCCGTGCTCAGCAGTGCGGCAAAAACCATAAATACAAGGCGTCGGGCATGACGTTCGTTTTTTTGGCTGTCAGGCCATGGCCCGGACAGACCGTTTATGCGGACCAAGGCCAGCATGTGGATTGCGGCAATGCCGATATGCAGTTCATGCTCCACCAGGGCCTGCGTGGTCTGTTTGTCGTACAGTCCGGTTTGCGGCTCATGCCTGATGCTTTTGCCAAGGGCTATTTCCCGGGCGTGACGCCATTCCACATCGCGCAGAAAGACAAAAGCGTGAATGTCATGTGTCGCGGGGTCTTTGGCAAGGTTGACCATATGGGAGAGCCAGCGGATATTTCCGGCGCCGTCAATGCGTCGATATTCCATTCCGGTCCAGAAAAGGCCCTGTTCGAAGGCTTCAAGCAGGGCGTCGCGACTGAAGAGTCTGGAGAATTCCCGTGCGTCTTCCTTGAAAAAAAGGGCTCTTTTTTCATTTTCAAAGCACGCCTGATATGTTTTTTGCGCGGCGCGCCCGGTCCGTTTTTTGCCTTCCAGCCACAGTTCGTTGAGCTCGTCGGTGGAAATATTGGCCCAGAGATAACAAAACAGGTTGGGCCGCAACGCCTCCCATAAGCGTCCTTTTGTGATGAATTTTCGATGCGCGTTGGTGTCAGTCAGCCTTTCCACGGCGCCAATGGCCTTGATGGCCCTTCCGGCATTATCGAACAGCGTGCGGTAGGAAACCGCAGCCCAGCTGTAATTGGCGCCGTCCCTGTGTTGCAGGATAAATACGCCGCCGTCTTCAGGACTCCCGCCAAGAAGCGCGGCGGAAAATTCCCTGAACCGGGCGGCGGAATCCGGATGCACCCAGCCTCTGGATATAAGCGATTCCGGAAAATTTTCCATCTTGTCCCGCGGCATATACCAGCTTTTTTTGGCGTCGAAAAAGCCGAATGTTTTCTCCGCAATGTCCACTTCCCAGAGTATCTGGTCCGTCTGCTCAAGCGAGAGTCTGAGCCGTTCGTGGTTTTCCCAGAGAAGCTCTTCATTTTTTTTGATTGCCGAAATGTCGGTGGAGAGGGCCAGCATCACAGGTTTGCCGCTGTCAAAGGCGGATAAACGGACGGCCCGGACATGCCGCCAGCGCCAGTCTCGCCCATTTGCGGAAAAACGGTGCACATGCTCCGCGACATTGCCGTTTTTCAATGCTTCCCGCAGTGCGGCTTCATATTCCGCCTTGTCGTCCGGATGAATGTGTATGCAGTCGAGGGTGCAGGGAAGCGTGATGGAGCTTTCCACATTCATCATTTTGCGGAACCCTGGATTGGCATAAATGATTCGGATGACGTCGCCGACCTCATCAAGGCTCACTCCGCCGTCCATGTATTCAAGCAGCGTGTATAACTGAATGGTCATCGGAACGGGCGCATGCTCTTTTTCCCGTTGCCGACGCGCGCCTGCTCCGCCGATGCAGAAACGGTTTTTGCCAAGGTCTTTTGCCTTGTACAAAGCGGAGTCCGCATGTTCATACAGGAGTTCAAAATTCAGATTGCCGCCGGTAGCGACATGAACGCCCACGCTTGCGGTTATGTGAATCGTCGGGGCTGCGCCTATGGAAAACTGCAGGGTCTCGCAGATCTTTTTGGCCTTTTCCCTGACCATATTTTCCTCGGAAGCGCCGGTCAGGAGCACAAAAAACTCGTCTCCGCCAAGGCGTCCGACAATATCCGTGGCGCGAAAGCAACTTGCCAGGGCGCGGGCCGCGCGATTGATGACCCTGTCGCCGGCCTGATGCCCCAGGGTGTCGTTGACCTGCTTGAAATTGTCAAGGTCAATGATGAACAGGGCGCAGGCGTCGTCCTCATGCATGTTTTGCAGATACTGTTTGATGTAGGATGTGGCTGTGTCTCTGTTTAAGAGCCCGGACAGGGCGTCTCTTGAGGTCCGTTCCGCAAGAAGCTGCAATTCCCGCCAGAGTTTGTTGCCGGGCTCATGCGATTTCTCAGTATCGTGCGTCATACTTGATATTCTTTTTCAGCGCAGGTTGATGTTCGCTTTGCACGGGGCCAGCGCGTGACTGCCGGTCGTTTTGCGGCAATGGGGCCGAAAATCACGTTTTACAGGAAACTGCGCTTGGAACGCTATTTTTTTCAACAGGTGGATGATTTGGGAGAACCAGGATATGCGCAGTATTTTGAATCGACGGAGAGAAAAACATAAAAAAATCTGTTTGTATGAAAGAATTTGGGGCGTCCAAATGGCGGATGCGGATATCTGAAGGCGGCGCGCGCGGTCAGAACGGCGCGGCAAAGACAGGCAATAAAACATTCCGTAAATCCGATATCGTTTAGTTTTTTCCCAGGGGAATCGGTCAATCCTTTATGTTTTGTCATCACTGCGTTTTTTATGAATTGTATCGTAATCGGCGGGAAGCGTCCATTTATTTTACTCTCATCACAAAAAAATTGTCGTGGATGGCGCATAACGCATATGCAATGTGAGAGCAGGCCGCTTTTTTGGAATATCCTGGACAAGCGGGCATCCTGTCTGACTATGGGGCATTGAAATTCATAGAGACTGTCATTTGATTGACACATATTGCCTCCACAGGTTATCCATAAAAAATATGATTTGCTGTTGCCGACGCAAAGACCTTGACGAGTTTTTCACGGGAAGGGTTTGAAAATGGTGAACAGATTGCATATTCTGGGCATTCTCGCATTGTTTTTTTTATCGTCCCAGGCGTGGGCGGAAGAAAAAATCGCGCGGCTGAGAGTGGGCCTTGACAGTGATTATCCGCCTTTTTCCTTTCTGAATGAACGCGGCAGCCATAGCGGGTTCGACCTGGATGTGGCCAAGGCGCTTTGCGAATCCATGGCTTGCCGTTGCGAGTTTGTGTACCAGCCTTTTGACGGTTTGCTTGAGACCATGCGCCGCGGCGAGATTGATTTGCTGATGGGAGTAAGCGATACCGCCGCGCGCCGGCCCTACATGGATTTTTCCGTTCCCTATTTTCACGCCCGTTCCATTTATATCGGTCGTCCCGGCGTTCTCAATCTGGATTCGGAGGCGGCCATGCGCGTCGGCGTGCGCGCGGGAACCGTGCAGATGATATATGTGGAAAACTATCAGTCCAGGCGGACCACAATTATACGCGGGCAGTTCGGCCGGTTGCTGGACATGCTGTGCCGCGGCGATCTGGATATGATTCTGGCCAATGATCTGGCGGCATACATTTTTTTGCTTTCAGAGCGGGGGCAGGAGTTCGACGTGCTTGGCGAACCTTTGCCGCTGGAGTCTTTTCCCAGCGATGTGCGCGTCGGCGTGCGCAAAGGCGCGGGCAAACTGCGCGAGAATGTGGACATGGCCATCAAAAATATCCGCATGGATGGAACATTCGGGCGGATTAATCAGGACTATTTTCCATACACGCTGTATTGATGGAACGGGAAGGAATGGAACAGGGCCATGAGGCCCGTAATCTGGAGCCGGGCCAGATTGCGCAAAATGACGCGCTTTCATGGAAACATATCAGCATTCGCCGTTTCCTGGTGTTTTTTGTGGCAGTTTTGCTGCTTTTTGTTCTTGCGGTCGGTCTGATGTTTTTTATGAGACTGAACAGTCTTCAGGAAATATCTTTCGAGATGGAGGAGCAGTATCTGCCCGGCATTTTGAATATGCAGCGCACCCGGGATAATATCGGCGTGCTGCGCCGGGAGGCGGCCGTGGCGTACCTGGCCACAGATCCGAAACAGCGTCGCATCGCGCGTCTTAAAGTTCAGGCCCTGGTGGCGGAATCATTGTTTGAAAATTCCGCCCGGATTACCCGTCTGTCCCGGATTACTCAGGATTTGATTCAGAAACTCAATACATTGCGCGGACGCAGTGAAGAGGCCGCTTCACGACTGCACAAGGCGGAATTGCGCCTGGCGTCGGCCATTGCGCCTTTGAGAGCCGCCAGTGGTTCCATGCGGGGCGGTTTTTCTCTTGGGCATGATTTCAGGCATGTAAATGGGGCAAGCAAAGACGCCGACAGCGAAAAATTTAACGGCGCTTTGCAAGAGCTGGAGCCTCTGCTGCGGTTTTGCCGGAATTCGGATCTTGATCAGACGCTCAGAGCCCATTGCACGACGTTTGCAGAAGAGATGAACGCCATACGAGATTCCTGGCTTGAGAAGGGCGAAGCGGACAGGATGGCCTGGGCGACCTGGACAAAGCTCGACAATGTGCTTGGAAGACTGGGCAATGCCGTGTCCAGGGAAGAATTCATGCATGCCCGCAACGGCGTCAATGCCATGAGCGAGCTGGCAAATTCCCTGTGGTTCAATTTTTACATAGTCAGCGCCATGTTGATTGTCGTCGTGCTGTTCATCGCAATTGTGATGTACCGGCATATTCTGGCGCCCATTTCGCTTGCCGCCCGCGAATTGCGCCATATCCGCTCCGGTTTTCCGGCGCGTCCCCTGCCAAGGGTGCGCATTGCCGAGTTGCAGCAGTTGCTGGAGACAGTGCCTGGTTTAAGCAGATACTTTACAGAGCTTTCGGCGCGTTCGGATAGGCTGGAAGAAGAAAAAGCAAAATATGAAACCCTAAGCATGGTGGATCAGCTTACCGGCGTGGGCAATCGGCGCGCATTTGACGTCCGGCTGGAAAAAAGCCAGTGCCGCGCGCCGAACGCGGTTTTGATGATTGATGTGGATTTTTTTAAAAAATATAACGACGCCATGGGCCATCAGGCGGGCGACACCTGCCTTGCGGCCGTGGCCTGGGCCATACGGGCTTCTCTGTTTCGTCATGGCGATGCGCTGTTTCGCTATGGCGGCGAAGAGTTCGCCGTAATCCTGGAAAATGTGCGTCCTGATCAGGCCATGGTTGTGGCGGAACGGATTTTGGACAACGTCCGCGCCTTGCGGTTGCCTCACCCTTCTTCAACAGCGTCGCTTCATGTGACGGTGAGCATCGGCGTCGCCGTATCCGTCGACTGCAGAGATATTTCCTTTATGCCGGAACTTGTGGCGCAGGCGGACAGGGCGCTTTACAGAGCCAAGACAGAGGGACGCAACCGCATCTGTCTGTATAAGGCGGAGAAGGACGCTGACATTTCCCCGGACCGTTCTCAAAAAAAGCCTGTTTGATGCGTTTTATGCCCGCGGCTGGTCCGCTATCCGGCGCGCCGTGCGAAAGCGGCAGGCTTTTTATAAGGTCTGTAAAGGCCGTGCGCCAATCGTGGCGCACGGCTTTTTGTTCAGGCGTTTTTCCATGGCCGCAGAAAATCGGAAGCCCGGTTTCCCGCCTCAATATGTTTGAGGAGCGCGGACCCGAAAATTACGGCGTCCGGCGCGTATTCCCTGCCTGCAAATTCCGCGAGCTGGTCCGGGTGTTTGAGTCCGAACCCCAGAGCCAGAGGCAGGGAAAAACCGGCGCGCGCCCGTTTCAGGGTCTCCACCAGTTCCGGCGGCATGCCGTCGCGAACGCCGGTCGTTCCAAGCACGGACACGACATATACATATCCTTTGCTGTGACGGGCATATTCCTGCATACGCGCTTTTGTGGTATTTTGGCCTACAAGCGGGATAAGCGGCATGCCGTGCGCCTCAAACGCGGCACGCCATACGCCGGCTTCATTTAATGGCAGATCAGGAATGATGAATCCGTGCGCCCCGGCGGCCGCGCAATCAGCGGCAAGCCGGTCGAGCGCGGACCGGATGCCCAGGCCCGGCGTAAAGCGGGTCTTTGGCGTCGCTTTGCAGGCGTACTGCAAAAAAGGATTGGCGTAGCCCATAAGGATGATGCCCGCGCGCAAACGATTTTTGCGTTTCTCCAGCTCCTTTAAAAGGGCGTGCAGGTTTGCGCCCTGTTCCAGAGCCCGGACGCCGGCCGCTTCTACGACAGGTCCGTCGGCCACAGGGTCGCTGAAAGGCACGCCTATTTCAATAATGTCCGCGCCGTGCGCGTCCAGATCTTCGACAATGTCCCAGAATGCGGACGCCGTGGGGAATCCGGCGGTTACAAACGGTATGAGCGCCAGACGTTTTTCGGCTCTGGCCTGCGCAAGACGTTGGTCAATGACGGTTTGGGCGGTGCGGTTCATTTTTGTTCTCCCTGGGGAAAGATATGGGGACGGACAATGTCCATGTCCTTGTCGCCGCGTCCGGACAGATTTACCAGAACTTTGGCGCCGCGTGGGATATCCGCCTGGTGATTGAGCACCCAGGCCACAGCATGGGAAGATTCAAGCGCGGGAATGATGCCTTCTTTTCTGGTCAGGGTTTTAAACGCCTCAAGGGCCTGCATGTCTGTGGCCATGCCGTAGCGGACCCGGCCGGTCGCCGCAAGATGCGCATGTTCCGGCCCGACCCCGGGATAGTCCAGTCCGGCTGAAATGGAATGCGAGGGCAGAATCTGCCCGTTTTCATCCTGAAGCAGCATGGAAAGCTGTCCGTGCAGGATGCCGGGCGAGCCGAGATTGATGGGCGCTGAGTTGCAGCAGCCGGGCTCTCCTGTGCCTGCGGCTTCAACGCCGATGATGCGCACGTCTGCGTCTTCAAGAAACGGATGGAACAGGCCTATGGCGTTGGAGCCGCCGCCCACGGCCGCGACAATGAAATCAGGCAGGGAGCCGGTTTTTTCGAGCATCTGGCGGCGCGCTTCGCGGCCGATGACGGACTGAAAGTCGCGCACCAGAGTGGGGAAGGGGTGGGGCCCGGCCGCTGTTCCAAAGCAATAGTGCGTGGTGCGCTGTTTTTCAATCCAGTGGCGCAGGGCGGCATTGATGGCGTCTTTGAGGGTGCGGCTGCCGCTGGATACGGCTTTGACTTCAGCGCCAAGCAGGCGCATGCGCATGACGTTGGGGGCCTGACGTTCCACATCCTCGGCGCCCATGAATACGATGCAGTCCATGCCGAGCCGGGCCGCGGCCGCCGCTGTGGCCACGCCGTGCTGGTCCGCGCCGGTTTCAGCCACAAGGGAAGGCTTGCCCATGTATTTGGCGAGAAGAGCTTGCCCAAGGGTGTTGTTGATCTTGTGCGCTCCGGTGTGCAGGAGGTCTTCGCGCTTCAGCCACAGATCAAAGCCCAGCTCCTTTGACAGATTGGGGCAGAAGGTGATGGGGGTTTCCCGTCCTGCAAAATCATACAGGAGGTCATGCAGCTTTGTCTGAAAGTCAGGACGCGGAAGAATATCCCGCATGGCCTGGCACAGTTCGTCAAGCGGCGGCATGAGCAGTTCCGGCACGTACTGGCCGCCAAATTCTCCAAAGTATCCTTTATTCATATGAAGTCCTCATTATTGGTCCTGTTGGGGCATTTTGGAGGGAAGCGCGTTCGCCGCAAGCGCGGCAAAGGTTTCCCGTATTTTTTGCGCGTCTTTTACGCCCGGCGCATGTTCCAGTCCGGAATTGATATCCAGACCGGCAAAGGGCGAAGCTGGAGATTCGCTGATATCGTTCCATGCGGTCAGGGCGTTTTGGGGATTCAATCCGCCGGCCAGAAAGCAGGGGCGGCCTGCGCGCACGGAGCGCAAGGCGGCCCTGTTCAGGGTTGCGCCGCTGCCGCCGCCGCTTTGTCCGGAATCAAGGACAAACCCCGCGACATGCGGCGTCAGATGCGTGAGCGCCGCTTCAAGGCGCGGGACGGAAATAACGCCGTTTTCTCTGAAGCGTTCGGGCCACACGGCCTTGAGCACGCGGCCGGGCGGCAGGCTTGCGCAATATTGGGCGTCTTCGTCGCCGTGAAGCTGCACAAAATCAAGCGCGGAGTCATGCATTGTCCGGATGACTGTTTCAAGCGGGGCGTTCACAAAAACGCCGACGCGGAACATGCCGTGCGCGTCGATGCGTGCGGCCGCTTCCGGCGCGATGCGGCGCGGACTGCGGCCGTCAAATATAAAACCGCACAGATCTGCGCCGCAGGCAAAAGCCGCGTCCACATCCGTCTGGTTTGTCATGCCGCAGATTTTTATGAGCGGCTTTGGCCATTCTGAAAGCGGAAGGTCTGCGGCATAGCGGCCCGAAAGCTTGCGCAGAGATGTTTCCGGAGCGCCGCCCCGCATCAGGGAAGTGCCGACCAGAGCGGCGTCGTATCCGGCTTCCAGAGCCATCGCAAGGTGTATCCGGCGTTCCATGCCGCTGGCCGCAATCCATACCTCGCCTTTTTGTTTTTCGCGCCCAAGCGCCAGACAGGCGTTTCGATCCACGGCCAGTGTTTCCAGGTTTCGGGCGTTTACCTGAATAATCGTGGCGCCGGACGCGCGGGCCAGTTCCAGTTCCTGGGGGGTAAACACTTCAACCACGCTTGCGACGCCGTGCGCCTGCGCGGTTTCGCGAAAATCGCGGAGCATGACGGGGTCCGGGGTCAGCGCCACAATCAGGAGCATGGCCGACGCGGGCGTAGCGAGCGTGGCCCTGATCTGGAGCGGGTCGAACAGGAAATCCTTGCGGAGCATGGGGAGTCCCGCATGCGCCATGGCTGAAAGAAAAGCGGGGTCTCCTTTGAAAAAAGTCTGTTCCGTGAGCACGGACAGGGCGCTTGCTCCGCCGGCGGCATATGCGGAAGCAGCCTGTTCGGGGCCGACATGCAGGGCTATGTCTCCACATGAGGGAGAGGCCCGCTTATATTCGGCGATAATGGCCGGAAGTCCGTTTCGCGGGCGCAGGCTGCGCGCGAAATCCGGACGCGCTCCTTTGAACGGCGCGGGCAGGGCATGAGCGCGAGCCATTTCCCGAAGCAGGGCCAGTTCGCGCTCTTTTGCCTTCTTAAAACGCTCAAGCCGCATACGTGAACCGCCGTCCCGCGCCATGCGCAACCGCATCAGCGGCTTTTTCCATAAAGGGCGCGATATTGTCCCCGTCCTTTCCCTCAAGCAGGAACAGCGCAAGACCGAGATTGAAAGCCAGCATGTCGCGCATGGCTTTGGGGCCTTTCCCGTTCAGCAGTTCGCGTAAAACCGTTTCCGCGTGTTTGGGGCCGGTTACGGCCAAATCTTCCGGCGCGCAGGGCTCAAAGCCGTAATCTTTTGGATCAAGGCGCAATGGTCGCTGGCTGGCGTCGCGCACAAGGATGATATCCGCCGGACCTATGGGGGTCAGTTCATCGTAGTTTCCGGCGCCGCATACAACGGCGGTATTCGTCCCGCCAAGGCGCGCGATGGTTCCGGCCATAAGCGGCAGAATATCCGGGCTTGGAACGCCTATCAGGCCATGCGTGGGGCGCGCCGGATTAACCAGGGGACCAAGCAGGTTGAACAGCGTGCGCACGCCCATTTCCCGGCGGATGGGCATGATGTGTTTGAAACAGGGGTGATAATGGGAGGCGAAAAGAAAAACGAAGTTGTCCCTTGCAAGTTGGGCCGGGATATCGCCGGGCGGCAGGTCGAGCCGGACGCCCAGACGCTCAAGAACGTCTGCGCTGCCGCAGTTTGAGGACACGGAGCGGTTGCCGTGCTTGAGAACCTTGTGACCAAGTCCGGCCAGGGTCAGGGCCGTCGCTGTGGAACAGTTGAAGGAAAACCGTTTGTCTCCGCCGGTTCCCACAATATCCATGACGTTGCCGTTCATGCGCGGCAAGGGTATGGCGCGTGCAAGAACAGCCCTGACCGCATGGCTCATTTCAAGCGGGTTTTCGCCCTTGGAGCGTAGTCCGAGCAAAAACGCGCCGGCCTGGGCCGGAGAAAGTTCGCCGTCCATGAGGCGGTTGAACGCGGTTTCCGCCATTTCGTCCGTAAGGTCGTTTTTATTGGCCAGGGTTTCCAGGATAAGCGACATGGGGATTGCCGGACGGTCCGCCGCGTAGGACGCATTGGCGGCGGCGTCGCTTTCAAGGGATTCCCCGCGCGCAAGGCTCAGGAAGTTCCCCAGAAGGCGCAGGCCGTCAGGCGTAAGCACGGATTCGGGATGAAACTGCACTCCGAACCAGGGCCTGTCCGTGTATTCCAGGGCCATGATTTCGTTATCCGGGGTTTTGGCTGTGATGCGGAGTTTGTCCGCAGGCGGATTGGTCACCAAAAGAGAATGGTACCGGGCGACGCTCATAGGTTGCGGCAGTCCGGCGAAGATATGCCGGTTGTCGTGCGTGATATCCGAACTTTTGCCGTGCATGATGCGTTTGCCTGTCGCGATATCGGCCCCGGCGTATTCCCCAAGAATCTGGCGCCCAAGGCACACGCCCAGAACCGGGACATGTTTTGGAAGGTTTTGCAGAAACTCCCTGCACAGTCCGGCGGCGGAAGGATGCCCGGGACCGGGGGAGATGCATACCGCTTCAAGGTCGCTGCGTGCGGCCAGTCCGGGAAGTTTCGGGTTGTCGTTGCGCACGACCGCGGGGGCGGCCCCAAGCATGGAAAAGGCCTGCTTGAGGTTGAACGTAAACGAATCATAGTTATCGATCAGCAGAAACATGGCGGTCTCCTTTGAATACGGAACGCAGCGCCGCGGCCTTGTTGTTGCATTCTTTCCATTCCATTTCCGGGTCGGAGTCAAAAACAATGCCCGCGCCCGCCTGCCAGTACAGTTGTCCTTCGCGCGCCCAGGCGCTGCGGATGGTGATGCCCAGATCAAGACTGGCGCTGTCCTTGTCAAGACCAATCCAGCCTATGGCGCCGGCGTATGGACCGCGCGGCCTTTGTTCCATGCGCCCGATAAGTTCCATTGCCCGGATTTTCGGGGCGCCGCTCACTGTGCCCGCGGGAAAGGCCGCCGCAATGAGGTCAAAGGCATCTTTGTCCGGCGCAAGGTCCGCGCTGACATAGGAGGTCAGATGCATGACGTGGGAAAAGCGTTCCACTTCCATGTACCTGTCCACCTTGACTGTGCCGGCGGCGGCCACCCGTCCCAAATCGTTTCGCCCCAAATCCACCAGCATCACATGCTCGGCGCGTTCTTTTGGATCGTGAATCAGGTCCAGACTGAAGAGGTCGTCTTCGCCCTCATTGCGGCCTCTGGGACGGGTTCCGGCAATGGGGCAGAGGCGCAGGCGGTTTTTGTCCGCGCTGACCAGGACTTCAGGCGAAGACCCAAACAGGGTGATGCCGGGCAGGCGCATGAAAAACATGTATGGGGAAGGGTTGATTCGGCGCAGACGGCGATACAGGGTGAAGGCGTCGCCGCGAAACGGCGCGGAAAATCCGGTGGAAGCCACTACCTGAATAACTTCGCCCTGTCTGATGCATTCTTTTATCTCCCGGACCATGGCCATATAGTCCTCTGCGTCGGGCCGGACGGAAACAGCGCCTATTTCAGGCTCTCCTGAGGCGTCGTCGCCCAGGACGCCGGATATCGGGTCCGTTGCATCATGAATGGGCGCAAAGGGTTGGTTGTGCGCATCCGTAAGCGTAAGACGGGTGAGTTTATTGTACAGGTGGTCGAAGATAAGCACGGTTCCCGGCAGGACAAGACAGCTTTCCGCCTCATGCGCAGGCAAAGCGGCGGCCAGTTTGGGCTCCATGAGGCCGGATATGCCGTATCCCAGATATCCGTAAAGCGCCCTGGTTATGGCCGGATATTCATGCGCGGCGTCCGTTTTGATGCGGATGCGGGCGCATAGTTCGCGCAGGCCTTCAAACCACGGCATGCCGTTTAACTGCGTCAATTCCCGCAGGGCGTCATCCTGGACGCGCACGCGCAAGGCTCCGTCCGCCGGGGCGACGGTCAGCAGAAAATCCTTCGCAATAAGGGTATGGCGGCCCCAGCGGCCGTCGACTTCGGCGCTTTCCAGGAGGATGCCCGGCTGGCCTCTGGTTTCTTTCATAAAAAGATGGATGGGCGTTTCTTCATCTTCGGCCAGGGCCTGCGCATGCTGAGTGAAAATAAAAGGAACGGTATGCATAGTATATCCTTCAGTTTTTTTGGAGATAGCGCCGTTGTTAGGGTTCCTTTCTGACTATGATGAAAAAGCGGCCGCGCTGTTCGGGAGAGCCCGGAACAGCGCGGCCGCATGTCTTTCATATATGGTACGAACATCAAGCCGGATTCCGGGCGAAGCATGCGCCCGGCCGCCAGCGGCGAAAGAAGTCGGGTTCACTGGGGAAAATGCGGATGGCGTTGCGTTTGATGCCGTTCATCATATGCTCCTTTGTCCAGGGGGTTGTCTGGTTGTCGAAAAAAAAGACCACGGAGCAATCCGTGGTCTTGTTGTTTTTGTCAGTCGCATGTTCAATTATGAAACGACAACAGCGCTTCGTGGACCACGGAAGCCCTTTCCCTGGAACGCGCGCCACCAGAACATCCCGCTTTCGCAGGTGAAGCGGGAATCAGCAAATATGGAACGCGAGGATTGGGACAGCGTGATCATTCGTATATCCTGATGCCATGCCGGCATATGTTTTTTATTTTTATGATTCACTTTGACGGGATCATATTTGCAGCAATTTTTACTGGCGTCAAGATGTTTCAGAGGTAAAAAAATCGGGAACTTCTGACAGGGAGAAATCGAGCGCAGCGGGCATAATTTTGGCACGTATCGTAACATATATGTCATGGTTTTGTAACCATAAAGAAACACATGGCGGTATAAAATCGATTATATCTGGAAAAGTACGTTGT
>CALUUT010000040.1 GCA_944324045.1 uncultured Desulfovibrionaceae bacterium
ATATTTTGGGTAGGCGCCGTCAATTACAACAAGCGTGACTTTCACGGCTACACCCGTTCTCCCGGTGGCACGACCTATAACGCATATCTTATTAGAGACCAGAAGAACGTTGTTTTTGATTCCGTAGACCACGAATTTACCGATACCCTGCTTGCTCGTATCGCTGATGTGATGCCGCTGGAAAAAGTCGACTATCTTATTGTCAACCACACGGAAAAAGACCACGCCGGCGCTCTTCCTGAATTGGTGGCCCGCACCAAGCCTGAAAAAATCTACACCTCCCCCATGGGCAAGAAGTTCATGGAAGCCCAGTTCGACACCACGGGTTGGCCCATTGAAGTTGTCAAGACTGGCGACTCCATCAACATCGGCAAGCGCAACATCCACTTTGTTGAAACTCCGATGCTGCACTGGCCTGACAGCATGGTTTCCTATATTCCTGAAGAAAAGCTGCTCGTCAGCAATGACGCCTTTGGTCAGAACATCGCCTCCTCCGTGCGCTATTCCGACGAATATGACCGCACGCTGTTCCTGAAGGCCGCCAAAGAATATTATTACAACATCGTTCTTCCTTTCTCCAAACTTGTCATCAGCACGATTCAGGCCATTGTGGACATGAAGCTTGAAATCGAAATGATCTGCCCTGACCATGGACTGATCTTCCGCAATGCTGATGAAGTTAAATTCATCATTGAAACCTATCTGAATTTTGCCGAACAGAAGCCGCAGGAACGCGCTCTTGTCGTGTATGACACCATGTGGGGTTCCACCAGAATCATGGGCGAAACCATCATGGAAGCTCTTGTTGAAGAAGGCATCCCCTGCTCGACCATTGAAATCCAGAAAAACCACCACACGGACGTTATGTCCGCTCTTGCCGACTGCGGCGCGGTCATCGTGGGCTCTCCGACCCACAACAATAATGTGCTGCCCTGCATTGCCGATGCTCTGACGTACATGAAGGGCTTAAAGCCCCTTAACCGCATTGGCGCGGCTTTCGGTTCCTACGGCTGGTCCGGCGAAGCGCCGCGGATCATCCACGAATGGCTGGCTTCCATGAACATGGAAATGCCTGTTGACGAGCCCCTGAAGGTCTGCTTTGTGCCCAAGGCGGAAGATCTGGCTGAATGCAAAAAGTTTGCCCAGACTATTGCCAAGGCTCTCAAGGCCAAGTGCTCCTGCGGCTGCAAATAATGCAACTCGCATAGTGTCATCTTCGGCGCGGCTTTTGGCCGCGCCTTTTTTATTTGTGCGCATGAAGCTGCGTATCAAGACCGTCTATGGTCAGGTTATGGACATAGCAAAACGCAAATCTCAACGCCGGCCGCCAAACAGACTCCCCAAAAGGCCGCGAACAAGTTGCCGCCCGATTTCCCGCCCCACTGTTGCGCCGATGCTCCGCGTCGTCTGTTTTGCGACATGTCCAAACAAGCCCCCCAAAAAATCGTCTCCAGCGCCGCGCGCACGCCGTGCCCCTGTTTCGCTTGTTTTTTCCGCTTCTCCCTGTTGCTTTTCTTGCGCGCTTAAAATTTCATAGGCTGATTCCCGATCCATTTCCCGGTCATATCGACCGGCAACCAATGACGAACGCATCACCGCAGCGCGTTCTTCAGGGCGTATGGGACCGATCTGCGCCTCTGGCGGAACGATAAACGCCCTTTCCACCATTCGCGGCACGCCTTTACGGTCAAGAAACGATACCAAAGCTTCGCCAACCCCCAACTCAGTAATGACCCGTTCGGTATCCATTGCCGGATTAGGCCGAAAAGACTGAGCCGCAGCGCGAACAGCCTTTTGCTCTTTGGGCGTCAAAGCCCGCAGAGTATGCTGAACCCGATTTCCCAGTTGCCCAAGCACGCTATCGGGAATATCCGCAGGATTTTGCGTGACAAAGTAGACGCCTACGCCTTTGGATCGCACCAGGCGCACCACCTGCTCTATTTTCTCCAGCAACACAGAAGGCGCGCCATTAAACAGCATGTGCGCTTCATCAAAAAAGAAAATCAGCCGCGGTTTTTGCAAATCGCCGGCTTCCGGAAGAACTTCAAACAGCTCCGACAAAAGCCACAAAAGCAGCGTCGAATACGTGCGCGGCGAATGCATCAACGTATCAGCCGCCAGTATGTTGATTAATCCCTTGCCGCTGAAATCCGTCTGAATGAGATCATAAATATCAAAGGCAGGCTCGCCAAAGAAATGCGTCGCACCCTGTTCCTCAAGCTGGAGCAAGCCGCGCTGAATCGCGCCTATGCTCGCGGACGAAATATGCCCGTACTCATTCTTAAAGTCAGCCCGGTTTTCTCCCACATACTGAGCCATTTTCCGCAGATCTTTCATATCCAAAAGCAACAGACCCGCATCATCCGCAATACGGAAAATCAGACTCATGATGCCGCTTTGAATATCATTCAGGTTCAGCAAGCGGCTCAAGAGCAGCGGCCCCATGTCGCTGATTGTCGTCCGTAAAGGATGCCCCTGTTTTCCGAACACATCCCAAAAACACACCGGAAACGCCTGATTTTCATACCCCTTGTCGCGCAGTTGCAGGGTTTCAATGCGCTCGGCCACTTTCCCGGAAGGAGTGCCGGGCTTGCAAAGCCCTGAAAGGTCTCCCTTGATATCCGTCATGAAAACCGGCACACCCATCGCGCTGAAAGCCTCGGCCATGGTTTGCAGGGTAACAGTTTTTCCGGTTCCAGTGGCGCCGGTTATCAGGCCATGGCGATTGGCCATTTCCGGCAAAATACATATATCCTCTGAAGCGGCGCAGGCAATCAACGCTCTTTTTTCACTGTCAAGCATAGTTCTCCCCATATTGGGCTTAATGCAAATGCTCCCTTCGGCTGTTGCCGCAGGGAGCATGCTTTTCTTATCGTTCGTGCGCAAAAGCGGCCCGTAACGCGACATGCCGCTGCCAATGCGCCCGCTTAAAACGGAAAATGGCGTTTCCCTTGCTGAATGGTGATCCATTTCAATTCAGTCATTTCTTCCATGGACCACTTTCCGCCTTCCCGACCAAAGCCGCTGTCTTTGATGCCGCCAAACGGCGAATGAAACTCGTCATAAACCGTGCTGCTGTTGACATGCACCATGCCGCTTTGCAGACGCAACGATAAATTAACCGCTTTTTGCAGATCATTGGTTATCACTGCGGCGGACAACCCATAGTTGGTATCATTGGCTATACGCAGCGCTTCTTCCGAATCCGCGACTTTAATCACAGAGACAAGCGGCCCAAAGCTTTCCTCGTCATATACCTTCATATTGCCGGTCACATCCGCAAGCACTGTGGGATGATAATACGGTCCGTCGCTGACTGCGCCGCACAGAACCCGCGCCCCTTTGGCTTTTGCGTCCTCCACATGCGCGTTCAATACATCCACCTGTCTGATATCGATAAGTGGGCCGACAACCACCTGTTCCCTGGGATTGCCCACGGGAATGGTTTTCGCCTTTGCCGCAAATTTAGCGCAAAATTCCTCGTACACCGGCTCTTCGACAATCACCTTGGAGCCGGCCATGCATATCTGCCCCTGATGCATGAAGACGCCGAAACAGGCCGCGTCCACAGCATAATCAAGGTCCGCATCACGCAGAATAATCAACGGCCCCTTGCCGCCCATCTCAAGGGTAATACGCTTAAGATGCTGCCCCGCAAGTCCGGCCAGATGTTTGCCTACCGCGGTTGAGCCGGTAAACGTCACCAGACGGATACGCGGATCCGTAACCAGTTTTTCGCCAACCACGCGCCCGGACCCCGGAATGATGTTAAGCACGCCGGGCGGCAAGCCTATTTCCTCAAACAGTTCCGCAATCTTCAACCCAATCACCGGCGTGACGGATGTTGGTTTGAGGATAAAGGTATTCCCGGCCGCCAGGGCAAAGGCGACCTTTTTAGCAGCCAGCAAAAACGGAAAATTGAAAGGCGTAATCCCGGCGATCACCCCAAGCGGCCTGCGTACCGTAAAGCTGAGCAAACCAGGCGTATCGGCCGGAATGGATTCGCCCATAATCCGGCGGCATTCCCCGGCCGCGCTGCGGAACAGCTTCACCACCCAGGACGCTTCAAACATGGCTTTACCCATGGCTGAGCCGGATTCGTCAATCAGGACATCCACAAATTCCGGAAGACGTTTTTCAAGGGCGTCCGCAGCCTTAAGCAGTATGGCTTCGCGCTCGTCAGCCAGCGTTTCCCCCCATGTTTGAAAGGCGTTTTGAGCGGCAGTAATGGCATGTTCAACGTCAGCCGCTCCCGCCACATGAAATTTTGCATAAACGTCTCCTGTGGCCGGATTGAAATCTTCCTGTATCTCCCCGCTGGAGGACGGCGTCCATTTTCCATCAATAAAAAGCAGGTATTCTTTCATCGTGTGTCCTTTTGTGGGTTACGTGTGCAAGAACCTATACGCTGATTGTTTCTAACAAAAAAACAGGACGACTTCCAGCGTCCCGCCTGTCTCAACGGCCTGTAAATATCAATAAAAAACGCCCACAAAGCGTGTTTGCGCTTTGTGGGCGTTTTGGTAGTAAGCAGGCTAGGGAACCCGCTCTTTCAGCATCTTATGAGGCGCGCAAACCCGGCGCCGCTGTTTTACCGCTCGCTTTCATAATTGTTTATATCAACCAGCAACGGATTTTCCTCAAGTTCTTCAAGGAACTTGTCA
>CALUUT010000041.1 GCA_944324045.1 uncultured Desulfovibrionaceae bacterium
CAGACACGCCTTGAAGCGGAATACACGTCTCACAGGAAACAAAGTCATGAGGAAAAAGAGGCTCTGGCATCTCAGTTGAAGAAAATGAAGAGAATCATGGCCGGCTATCGGGAATTTTTGCTTCTGCCGGAAATCAGACCGCTGCATCTTGAGTTTGTGGAGCGCAAGCGTGCTGAACAGCTTCAGATCCAGGAAGAGGAACGGCAACGGCGGGAGAATGAAGCGCGGGACAGCGAGCGTCAGCAGGCAATGACCGCCCGGGGCACGAGGATGCGCTAAGGCGTCGGGGAGAAATCTTCGCACAGACCGAAGGTATAGCCCACTATGCTTCACTTCGTGAAGCGTGGGCGACCGTCCTGCTCGACCGGAAAGGCAAAACGCCAATCCGAGTCAGTGCGTTGGAGAAATACAGGGGAAAACACCATGAGTATCACCGTGACACAATTGAAAGATATCGACAGAACCTTGCCATGCTTACCCTCGGTTCCACCACACTGGATGGAAACGTGTCATAAGCGTGAAGTTGGCTATTTTTACCTTGGAACGGACCAAAACGCCGCGCGGTATCAATTGACGAGGGCTTTTTTCTTACCTAAAAAAGAAAAGGAGGAAAAATAGTTGTCCTTGTCCCCTTTTCACGCCCTGTACAAAGCCCATAAGCTTTCAAACTACGCCTTTGGTCAGGACAGACTGACGGCTGTTTTCGCGTCTTCCAATATTGAAGTCTATCCCTACCAGATAGCAGCCGCGCGTTTTGCCTTGCGTTCACCGTATCTGAAAGGCGTTATTTTGTGTGACGAGGGTTCGTTGGGTAAAACGTATGAAGCCCTGTTGATCATCAGCCAGCTTTGGTATGAGGGCAAAGACCGGCTGTTGCTTGTTGTGCCCACTCCCTTGCTTTACCAATGGCGCGAGACCATTGATAAAAGTTTCTCTGTTCCCTGTTTTGCATTGGACTTGGCCACGGTTCATGACGTAAGCTACAATGGGGACGGCAATCCTTTTCTTCAGGATGGGATTGTTCTGACGACCTACGACATTGCGGCGCAAAATGTCGAATACATCGCCAAGGTGCAGTGGGACGCGGTTGTTTTTGAAGAAGCCCACCATCTTCGCCGGATATACGCGGACACCAACAAGACCGCCGCTGTTTTGAAAAACGCGGTCGGCAGAGCCTTCAAGATTCTGCTTACGGCCACGCCCATGCAGAACTCCATCATGGATCTGTACGGTCTGATTCATGTTATTGACGAGACGGTGTTTCCGGATGAAAAAGCGTTTTACGAGCGTTATTTCCGCAAGCCTGAAAACTATCCGGAACTGGCTGACAGAGTCGGCTCCTTCTGTTTTCGGACCACCAGACAGGAAGTAACGAACTACGTCAAGATTCCGGACCGCATTCCGATTACCGCTGAATTCACGCTCACTCCCAAAGAGCAGGAACTGTATGATCTGCTTGATAGGTATGTGCAAAAGGGGAGCAGGGTCGCATTCCCGAACATGGACCAGTACGATCTGGCGCTCCTGTTCTTTCGCACTTTTTCCTCCTCCACATTTGCTTTAGACAAACTGTTGCGCGGCGTAATTCGACGGATGGAATCCAGCGCTGAAATAAAGAGCGCGCATATTGCCGCTGAACTTTCCGAACTTCATCACATGCAGACTTTGGCCTCCTGCATCAAACAAAATGCCAAGGCTACAGAACTGCTTGCAGGCTTGAAGCAGGGCTTTGCCCGGCTCAAGGAACTGGGCGCAAAGCAGAAAGCCCTTATCTTCACCGAAAACCGGGCCACGCAGGATTTTTTGTTTTCCCTGCTGGATAACGGCCCGTACAAGGGCAGGGTGCTGACCTATCACGGCGGGAAAACCCGCGAGTATTCCATCATGAAACGCTTTCAGGATGAGGCGAAAATTCTCATTTCCACGGATATCGGGGCGGAAGGTTTCAATCTGGAATTCTGTTCCTTTGTTATCAACTACGATTTGCCGTACAATACGCTCACCCTTGAGCAGCGCATCAACCGTTGTCACCGACAGGGGCAGCAGTCGGACGTGATCATTCTCAATTTCCTGAACCGCAACAATTTTGCTGATGTGCGTACTCTGGAGCTGATCAACAAACGTATTCTGCAATTTTCCGGCATCTTCGGCATGTCGGATACGGTAATCGGCAACTTCAGCAATGATTCGGAAGGCAATTTTTCCAACATGCTCGCCAAGGCCCGGACCAGACAGGAGATAGAGCAGACCCATCAAAGCACATTGGAGCGGTTTGAAGCGCAGAACAAAGAGCTTGTAAGCCGGGCCGAACATTCGCTGTTCACTTCCTTCACCAGGGATATAGCGGAAAAGGTTTACATCACCCCGCGCTATATCGAAGCCAAGACAAAAGAGATTGAAGACGACCTGTGGTATGTCACTCGCTGGTTTTTTGCAGGAAAACAGGGCTTTCGTCTGGATGACGCAACCCGCACGGTTACCGTTACGCATCTTCCGCCGCCCAAGGTATTCACCGGCAAGGCGTTGCGCCGCATGGAATATGGCATGGCCAAAGACTATCAGCCGCGCTCCGGCCGTCACACGGTCACCGGTTCTCTTGCAAGAGGTATCTTTGGAGAAATGTTCTGGCGCGGTATTCCGGAAAGCGGGAGCCTTGTTGTAGACGCGGATATTGAGCCGTGCGAACTTGCATTGTATGAAGTGCGGGTTCGGCCCAAGGGGAACTTTTGGGGCGGGTATGCCTTTTATCCGCTGACAGGGGAAACCCGTTCCGGCCGCGTGCTTTCCCATGACGAATGCGCCGCGCTCATGGCCTTACCGGTGCGTGACTTCTCTGTACGGGGCGAACCTGTGGGCAAACGTAACCGCCATTTGCGTCCTGCCGTGGAGCATAAGCTGGACAGACTCATTTCCGGCGATGATTTTATCCGCAAGGTGCTTACGGAAACCGATTCAGCGGAAAAAGAGGCCGTCAACGCTTTGAAAAACAAGGCGGCCGAGCGTAAAGTCGAGCTGATGCGCCGTCTTGAGGGGTTACGCTTCCAGGTGAAAACAGCCAGGGCCGCTTTGGACAAGGAGCTTTCGCGCATGGAGCGACTGTCCCTGCAACGCCGATGCAGCCGATTGACCGCCGAGTTGAGGCAGGCGGAACAACAGGTGTCTGCTCAACGCCGTCAACTGGACACGGAGCTGGCAGAACGCATACAAGAGTTTTTGGCTGACGCGCAACTTACTGCAAAGATTGAAAGACTGTTTGTCGTGCAGCTAAGCGGTACGGCATAATTCTAAGAAACCAGGTACTCGTATGGAAAAACTTGACGGACGTTCCAAAGATCTTGAACAGACCGAACGCGAAAAACTGGCTTCGGTTCTCCCCCAGTGTTTTGTTGACGGCAAGCTGGATATCGACAAGCTGCTTTCGCTCTGCGGCGAATACATCCTCAAGGATTTTGAGAAGTACGAATTCACCTGGAAGGGGAAAAGCGAGTGCCTGCGCCTGGCCCAGCAACGTTCTACGGCCACGCTTCGTCCGTGTCCTGAAGAAAGCGTCAACTTCGACACCACGCAGAATCTGTATATTGAAGGCGACAACCTGGAAGTCTTAAAGCTGTTGCAGGCTTCGTATTTTAGGCAGGTGAAGATGATCTACATCGACCCGCCGTACAATACGGGCAACGATTTTGTGTACGAGGATGATTTTAAAGACCCGCTCGAACGCTACAGGGAAGTGACCAGCCAGACCACCAAAAGCAACCCTGAGGTCATGGGCCGCTTTCATACCAACTGGCTGAACATGATGTACCCGCGCTTGCGGCTTGCCGCAAACCTGCTCCGGGATGACGGGGTTATTTTTATTTCCATTGATGACCATGAAGTGCATAACTTGCGGAAGTTGTGTGATGAGGTGTTTGGGGAAGAGAATTTTGTCGCCAATGTTATCTGGCAAAAAGTATTTGCCCCCAAGAACAGTGCCCGGCACTTTTCTGAAGACCATGAGTTTATCCTGGTATATGCAAAAAATGCAGAACTCTGGAAACCACGCCTGCTGCCACGCAGTGATGAAGCTACTGAACGTTACAAAAATCCGGACCAGGACCCACGTGGTGTTTGGGCGTCAGATAACTTGACTGCCCGC
>CALUUT010000042.1 GCA_944324045.1 uncultured Desulfovibrionaceae bacterium
AGGATCTCTTTGTTCTACGGCGGGGGCGAGCCACGGGTTCTACTCTCTGTCCCCGCCGGTCGTGCTCCCGGGCCGGTCGTTTCTGCGTCGGGCCGCAAGGCTGGCGATGCAGTCGTCGGCTTCGCAGCCTTCGGAAACCGTAAGGTGCAGCCCCAGCGCGCGCACCAGACGCTTGACCGGCTCGATCTGGGAGATCAGGGCTTCAGGCGTGGCGCTGCGTTGCGCCTTGTAGCCCGCATAAAGCGCGTTGCGAAACGTCGGGCCCGGTCCGTCCAGCAGCATCGCAAAGTATGCGGGCCGCTCTTCGCGCAGAATTTTGAGCAGGATGCGCGCCACGATGAACAGTGCCCCTGTGGGCTGGCCGTCGGAACGCTGCATGGCCTGATTGGCGTAAAACCCTCTGTATAAAAACGCGGTCCCGTCCATGAGATACAACGGCGCGGCGTTGAAAAGCGCGGTCTGTCCGTCTAGGAACTCCTGCAGTGCCCTGCTCATGATTCCCCGCAATGCCGTTATTCAACGGTGACGCTTTTGGCCAGATTTCTGGGCTGGTCCACGTCTTTTCCCAGATAATCGGCGGTTTCATAACTGAAAAGCTGCAGCGCGGGGAGCACGAAGAACGCGGACAGCGGCCCCCAGGCCGCGGGCACGGTCCATACGTCGTCGGCGCGCAGTTCCCGGCCCGGATTCACAATGGCCAGCACCCGGCCGCGTCGGGCCTGCACTTCCTCGATGTTCGACTTCACCTTGGGGAAAAGCGCATCGTCGAGCGCAATGGCCAGGGTGGGAAAATCCGGGTCTATAAGCGCTATCGGACCGTGCTTCATTTCGCCGGAAGCATAGCCTTCGGCATGGATGTAGGAAAGTTCCTTGAGTTTGAGCGCCCCTTCAAGCGCCAGAGGAAAGCAGGGGCCCCGGCCAAGAAAGAAAAAGCTTTTCGCCTGGGCGTAGCTTTTGGCGAGCTCCGCGGCCCTGTTTCGCATTTCGGGCAAAACGCCTTCAAGAAGCGTGGGCAAAGCGCGCAAAGCGTCGCAGGCTTCACGCCAGACGCCTACGTCCAGGGTTCCCTTCTTTTGTCCGTAGTAGAGCGCAAGCAGAACCAGAAGCGCCATTTGGCTGCACATGGCCTTGGTGGAGGCCACGCTGATTTCCGGACCGGCTTGGGTGAAGATCACCGCATCCGCTTCACGGGCGATGGAGGAGCCCACCACGTTGCAGATGCCGATGACCATGGCCCCGCGTTCGCGGGCAAGACGCAGGGACGCCAGCGTATCCGCTGTTTCCCCGGACTGGCTTATGACCATCACGGCTTCGTCCGGTTGGAGCAGAGGGTCGCGGTAACGGAACTCCGAAGCGATTTCCACGCTGACCGGGATGCCGGCCCAGGCTTCGAGAAGCGGCGCGCCCCAGGCCCCGGCATTGTAGGACGTGCCGCAGGCCACGATGCGGATGCGTCCGGGAATGGGCCGGTTGTCCAGTTCCGGCAGGCGCACAGGCAGATCAGGGCTTATCAGCCGCCCGGCCAGACAGTCCGTGAGCACCTTGGGCTGCTCAAAAATTTCCTTGAGCATGAAATGCTTGAATCCGCCTTTTTGCGCGGACTGCACGTCCCATTGCACGGTTTGCACGGTTTTGGCGACGCGCTCGTTGTCGCAGACGCGGCGCACTTCCCAAGAATGGGCCGTGATGCGGAAATATTCGCCGTCTTCCAGAAACACCACGTTGCGGGTGTGCGGCAAAAAGGCCGGGACGTCGGAGGCCACGAAGTTTTCGCCCGTGCCCACGCCCATGATCAAAGGGCTTGAAAGCCGCGCTCCGTAGAGCGCGTCCGGCTCTTCTTCGCTTAGAACAACGAGCGCATATGCGCCCGCGGCCTGACTTACGGCCCAGCGAAGCGCGTCCGGCAGGCTGTCGTTGCATTTGCGGCCTTCGGCAATAAGGTTGGTGAGCACTTCGGTGTCTGTCTCGGAATAAAACACGTAGCCGCGCTCAAGGAGCATGGCTTTCAGTTCCTGATAGTTTTCGATGATGCCGTTATGGATGACCGCGATGGTTCCGTCGTTGCTTTTGTGAGGGTGGGCGTTGCGCACCGCGGGCACGCCGTGCGTGGCCCAACGGGTATGCCCGATGCCTATGGTGGCGTGGGATACGTCCCTGGTCACGAGCATGGCCGAAAGATTGGCGAGCTTGCCTTCGGCGCGCACCACGTCAAGCTTGCGGTTTTGCAGAAAGGCGATGCCCGCGGAATCGTATCCGCGGTATTCAAGACTGCGTAAACCATCCATGATCAGGGGAACAGCGGGTCTGTGACCCGCATATCCGATAACACCACACATGCAACCGCTCCTTACAGGTGGAAAAAAGGGAAAAATACATGATTATCAGCAAGGTAAGAAAGAAATATACGCCTTTTGCCCGTATGCCGCAAGGGCCGCGTCCGGGATGCGGCGCGAAGGGCTTTTTTATGCGCAAGGCGGCGCAGGTTACGCCCGGCGCTTGAAGGCCCTTTCCAGAAACGCGCCGTCCAGCCGCCTGACCACGGGGCGTCCGTGCGGGCAATGTTCGGCGTCCGGCGCGTCCAGCCACTGTTTGATGAGGGCTGAAGCCTCATCCGGGGTCAGTTCCTGGCCCGCTTTGATTGCGGCCTTGCAGGCTAGAAGCGCCCATATGGGGGTTGGGCCTTCGGTTTTTCCCTGAGCCAGTTCCTTGAGAAATTCCCTGGATTCGGCAAGGTCCAGCAAAGCCGGAATCGCGCGAACCAGCAAGGTTTCCGGATTTTTAAAGCGCATGGAAAACCCAAGCCGGGTCAAATCCGGCATGAGCCTGTCCAGAACGTCGGCTTCGCTTTGATGCAGGCGCAATTCCATCTCCATGGCCAGAAACTGAGATTCGCCCGCGCCGGAACGCAGGCGGGCGAACAGCACGGCCTCATGCGCCGCGTGCTGGTCAAGAACAAGAAGGTCCGTCTTGTGCCGCACAAGCAGATAGGCACGCTCAATCTGACCAAAATAGAGATAGGCGTCTTCGCCCGCGGCCAGAGCCGCTTCGTCGGATACATAGACTACATTTTTCCGGCTGCGCGGCCAGGGCGTTTTGTTGATGGGGCCCACGTCGTAGGGCGCGGGGTTTTCCGTTTCCCGCAGTACGCGCGTCCCGGAAAAAAGCGCGGGAGCGCCGGGGCGTTTCATGGGCCGGGCCGCGTTTTCCGGGGACCGGGGCGCGCCGCCAAAGGACGCTGGTTGCGCGTCATGCGTAAGAGCGTCTGGTTCGTCCGCGTTCAGGCCGCGCAGGATTGCATGGCGCGGACCGTCCAGCGGCGGTTCTGGTTGCGTTTTTGCCGTGGACGCATCCGGACGCGGTTTTTGTTCCGGCCCTGCGGACGCGGCATATGCAAGCGCCGCCTCGTCCGCGGCTTCCGGCCCGCAGGCAAAGGGAGAAGGCGTTTTTGGCTTCGGGTCCGGCGTTTTGTCCGCATCCGGGAACGTTGCGTTTTTCTGACGGCATTCCTCTTCTTCATCCACCAAAGCCGTGGGCGCGCGTTCTTTATGCTTTTGGCCGAGGACGCCGAATGCCGGCGCTTTGTCCATTTCGCCCCAGAATCCCGGCGGGCGGGGCGTCGCGTCGTTTTGCGCCGTATTGAGGCTCTGGGCGGAAGCGTCCCAGAGAAGTGCGTCCGGCGTGTGTTTTGGGGGCTTTTCCGCGCTTTCGCCACGGGCGCGCGCAAATGTTGAAAAGGCGTTCGCTCCCTGACGCACGGCGTTTTGCGCCAGGGCATAGACCGCGCTTTCGTCGCGGAAACGCACTTCGCTTTTGGCCGGGTGCACATTTACATCGACTTCTTCGGGCGGCAGCTCCACAAAAAGCGCAAGCTGCGGGTATTCCCGGTTTAAAAGACAGGAACGGTAGGCGTCGCGCGCCGCTCGGAACAACACGCGGTCGTTCACCGGACGGCCGTTTACGTAAAAGAGCATCCTGTCGGATTTGGCTTGGGCCTGGGACGGGTCTCCGGCCGCGCCGTGGGCGCGCATTCCGTCGCGGGCAAGTTCAAAAGGAGCAAGGCTTGCGGCAAGGTCCGCGGGCCAGAGAACGGACAGTGCCCGGATAAGAGACCGGCCCGCGTCAAAGCGCAGCAGTTCCCGGCCGCCGGAACGCAGAAGGAAGGAGACTTCCGGATGCGCAAGCGCGATGCGCGAGAAGATTTCCTGACAGCGTTTCAGTTCGGAAGCCGGGGTTTTCAGAAATTTGAGACGCGCGGGCACATTGAGGAAAAGGTCCGTTATCTCGACCAGCGTGCCTTCGCGCAAGACGGCCGGTCCGGCCCCGGTTTTGCGGCCATGACTGAATGAGGCGTAGGCGGCTTCGCCGTTAAAGCAGGACGTTATGGTAAAGCGGCTGACGGATGCGATGCTTGGCAGGGCTTCGCCGCGAAACCCGAAACTTGAAATCGCATACAGGTCGTTGAAATCCGCAATCTTGCTTGTGGCATGACTTGCGACCGCAAGTTCCAGCTCTTCCGCGGGAATGCCGCAACCATTGTCGCGCGCCGTAATGGCGGCAAGGCCGCCCTGCTCCAGAGTCACGGCTATTTCAGTCGCGCCCGCGTCAAGGCTGTTTTCCACCAGCTCCTTGACGATGCTTGCGGGCCGCTCCACGACTTCGCCCGCGGCAATCTGGTTTTTCAGGGCGTCCGGGAGCAGGCGTATGGCGTTGCGTTCCATGGCTGCCTCAAAAAAGCGCGGCGTTACGCGCCGTATTTTTCCTCGATATCGCGGGCCGCTTTTTCCACGGCCGCCTGCATCATGCGTCGTTCATCCGCGATGCGTCTGGCAAGCGCGGGTTCGTTTAAAGCCAGCATCTGGGCCGCAAGCCATGCGGCGTTGCGCGCCCCGGCCTTGTCCAGCGCGACAGTGGCCACGGGAAAGCCCGGCGGCATCTGCACGGTGGAAAGAAGGGCGTCCATGCCGCCAAGGGCGGACGCCGCCACAGGAATGCCGATGACCGGCTTTGCGGTGCGCGCCGCCACGGCGCCGGCCAGATGCGCGGCCATGCCCGCGGCGCAGATGAACACCTGACAGCCTTCGGCCTCAAATTTGGAAACAAGCGCTTCGGTGCGTTCCGGGGTGCGGTGCGCGGACGTTACGGTAAAAGCGTAGCTGATGTTCAGTTTTTTCAGAATTTCGGCGCAGGGCGCGACAACGGCTTCGTCGGACGCGCTGCCCATGAATATGACGACCTGCGGCATAGCGGGTATCCCTTTTGTTGCGGACGAAAAAAAGAATAAACGTTCGGGAGAGGCTCCCGAAATCCATGTTCCTGCCTATTCGCGCCGGAAGAAGGCAAGGACATGGGCCATTTTTGCCATTGCGCGTTCGCGGCGGCGAAAATGCGGCGCACGCCGCCGCGTTGGAAAGCGCGGAAGAGGGCGCGGCGTTTCTAACGGTTCAGGCCCTTCATGCCGATATCCGCGCGCCAGTGTCCCATGGGCATCCGGATGCGCTCCAAAGCGGCGTAGGCCAGCTTTCGGGCATGGGCGATATCCCGGCCAAGGGCGGTCACGCTGAGCACGCGGCCGCCGGATGCGACCAGAGTTCCGTGGTTCTGGCTTACGCCGGCCAGAAAGACCTTGACTTCGCCGCCCTGTTCGGCGCCGAGGGCTTCGGCTTCTTCAACGCCCTGAATGTGCATGCCTTTGGCGTACCGGCTGTTCGGGTAGCCCTTGGCCGCAAGGACGACGCACAGCGACGCTTCCTGTTTGACGGACAGGCTGGTTTCAGCAAGGCTGCCCGTGGCCGCCGCGTGCATGATGGGCAGAATATCGCCGTCAAGCCGCATGAGCAGCGCCTGGCATTCCGGGTCCCCGAAACGGACGTTGAATTCCAGAACCTTGGGGCCGTCTTTGGTCATCATAAGGCCCGCATACAGGATGCCGGTAAAGGGATGGCCGCGTTTTTTCAGCTCGCGCAGCACGGGACGGATGAGCTCGTCAACCAGCTTCGCGGCGCAGGCGTCCGGAAGAACGGGCGCGGGGCTGTAAGCGCCCATGCCGCCGGTGTTCGGGCCTTCGTCGTTGTCGAATACAGCCTTGTGATCCTGGGCTGAAGGCAGAGGGATGACCGTGTCATCCTGACAGAGAGCAAGAAACGAGACTTCCTCGCCGCACAGCGCTTCTTCTATGACCACGGTTTTGCCCGCGTCTCCGAATTCCCGGCGGATCATCATGCGTTCAAGCGCATCCAGGGCCTCTTCTTCCGTTTTGGCCACGACCACGCCTTTTCCGGCGGCAAGGCCGTCGGCCTTGACCACGATAGGCGCGCCCCATTCCCTGACGCAGTCCCGCGCTTTTTCGATATCCGTGAACACTTCGAAACGCGCGGTGGGCGTTCCGGCAGCGCGCATCACGTCCTTGGCGAAGGATTTGCTGCCTTCAAGCTGCGCGGCATAGGCGTCCGGTCCGAAACAGGGCGCGCCTATTTCGGCGAGTCTGTCTTTAAGGCCCAGCATCAGGGGCTGTTCCGGTCCCGGAATGACCAGATCCACCCTGTTTGAACGGACAAAACGGACGATGCCCTCAATGTCCGCGGCATCGACAGGCACGTTCTGGCCTTCGAAATCCGTGCCGGCATTGCCCGGGGCGATGAACAATGCGGAAAGCGCCGGGCTTTGTTTCAGTTTCCAGGCCAGGGCATGTTCACGGCCGCCGGAACCAATAACGAGTACACGCATGGAAAAACCTCCGGAAAAACAGGATTCGTGAGCGGGACGCGGCCGCGCCGGGCGTGCTTCCCGCAGGGCCTGCGCCGCCAAGGCGCAGGGTAAAGAATTTTATCCAAACCTACAAGCGTCATCTGGCGTTTGTCCGCGAAAAATGCGGGTTTGCGCGGGAAAGTCGTCCGGACCGGGGACTGGGCCGGGCGCGGGCGAAAACGGCGTCTAGTCTCCCCAGCCGACGCTTTGCGTGATGAGCGCTTCCTGTCCGTCCGCAAGTCCCAGGGCCTGTTCCAGGGCCGTTTTGTCCATCGAGGCGCGCACCACGTTATGAAGCCCAGCGGAGGCGCAGAACAGGCCTGCGTTCTGGTAGGCGGAGCCGGCGTGCATGTCGCTGTAAGGAGTGCGTTTTTTATTGGCCGTATAGACCAGAGCGACAGGGGCTTTACGGGCGAAGGCCTGCGAACCCAAATGGTTGCGCAGGTCTTTCTTCGAGACGCGGAGCAGGCCGTGTCTGGCGGCATCGTAGCGCCATGCGCCGTCCGCCATGAGCACATAGATATCGATATCCTGTACATTGCGCGCCGTGGGCGCGGTCCGCCGTCCGTCCGGACGGTTCACGCCAAAGGCCGCCCAGAGAAGATTCCCAAGCGTTTCGTCGGAGAGCGGTTTTTCGCTGAAGGTCCGGTCGCTTTTACGTTCGTTTAAAACCTGCATGAGCGGCTTGCCGCCTGTCGTGTCCGGCGCGGGCAATTGTCTGAACTCGGATTGGGCCAGGGCCGGGAGTGTGGTCAGAAAAACAAGGGAAAACAGCGCGAGAAACAGTTTTTTACTCATAAATGGGCCTCCTTTTTTGTGTTCAGACAAAAAGGATTTCACCGGCTTTGCCGTTTGTCAATTCGCTTTTCTTCCCATAGCAAGGCGGGCGCGTTGCAATTTTATGCGGCGATGCGCGGCGCAAACGGAAAAAGTGTCAGGTTTGTTTTTGGGGCGAAGTCCGGGTTTTTTATGTGAAATATCAGAGGAAAAACAGATGGAACGCCTGCATGGCTTGACGAAGGACCGGGGAGTGGTGCATCATTAATTATAAGACCGTTGATTTCAGGTGAAACCCCGCGGATGGATTCAGGCGGCCCGGCGCCGGCCGTATGCGGCAGCCCAGAAACCATATCTTTGAAAATCAGGAGAGCGCGGTATGAGCGACGAATGCAAGGACTGGACAGAGCCGGTTATGCCGGATGTTTTCAATAAATCCATCGCGGAATTGCCGCGCGATCTGCAAAAGCTTGTGCAGGCGGCATTGGCCTACAAAGACGGCGTGGCCGGATTCATCGCCCTGGCCGAGGATTGCGTGGGTTGCGATAAAGACGACTGCTACAGTTGTCCCATGCACCGTGTGCTTCAGGATTCGGCTCTGTTTGTCACGACTTCGTATCTTGGGGTGCGCAAGCGTCAGGTCGCGCCCCAGAACAAGGAAATCGGAGATGAAATTTTGGGTTGGGTGAACGCCTGGACCGGCATCGCCCTGAGAATTTCCCGTTCCGGACGCAGCAACGTGCGGCTGCTCAGCTAGGGGCGCGACGTCTCCGAGACGCCGTTTTCCCGGCGGGGAACACAGTATATATGAGGAAGGCCCAGGGCTGGGGAAGCCGCCTTGGGCGGGCGCGTCTTTCTGGAGATGCATGCCGGATTTCGCATCCGCTTGCCGCATACTGAAGGCATCTTGACGCTTGCCAAGCGCAGGCGTTGGGAGTATGCCTTCATTCCGCTCGCCGTGCGGCATGCGGCGGGCTTTTTTGCGGCGATTCAAAAACGATAGAGCGGTTTCCCCATGATCTCCATATTCGGAGCCTTGTTGCCTGTTTTCGGACTTGTGGCGCTGGGCATGGTTATTGACCGGATTAAAATGCTGCCCCAGGGCGCGGCCCTTGTGCTGAATCAATGGGTCTTCAAGCTTTCGCTTCCAAGTCTGATTTTTGTTTCCTTTGCGGTCAAAACGCCGGAAGAACTGTTTCGCGCGACATATATGGCCGGCTCGCTTCTGGGCATGGCTGTGGCTTTTGCCGCCGTATACGCGGCGTTCAGAACCTTTTCCCGGCGTTCTCATGCGGAAAGCGGCATCTGGGCTCTGCTCGCCAGCTTTCCGAATACCTCTTTTTTAGGGCTGCCTATCCTGGTTTCCCTTTTTCCGGGAAACGACGACGCGATTCTCGCCAGCGCCATAAGCACGGTTCTTCTTTTGCCGTCGCTTATGTTTGTAACCGTGCTTCTTGAATATCAAAAAGCCCGGTCCGCAAACGCGGCGACCGGCCATGAAGTTTTTCGCAAGGTGGGCGTTTCCATGTGTAAAAACCCCATTTTGCTTTCCACGGTCGCCGGCGTGGCGGTCTGCGCGTTGGGCATCCCCGTTCCCCGTCCTTTGACGGCCCTTTTCCAGATGATCAGCGCGACCACAAGTTCGTGTTCTCTTGTCGCCATAGGCATGGTTTTGTCCGCGCAAATCGCCTTACGCGGCAATTCCGCATCGCGCGTCAGCAAATCCCGGCTTGTCTATGTGGACATTGTGAAGCTCATTATCCAGCCGGCCGTCACATATCTTTTATTGCGGCTTATGGGCGAAAGCGGGCCCTGGCTCGCTATGGGCGTCATCCTTGCGGGCATGCCCACGGGAACCATCGTGTATGTGCTCAGCGAAAACTATACTGTCTGCATGAGCGAGTCTTCATTAACCATTCTTACTAATACCATACTGTCCGTGCTGGCCATTCCGCTGACCATAGCGGCGCTTGAGCGTTTAAGCGCGGCGTAGCGTTTGAAAAGGACGGCAGAGGCGGCAAAGGAAAACCGCTTGCCGGCCGGCGTTTCAGACGCGGGCCTGTCCGGCCTGCCGGGCATGAGGCGTCCCTTTCATGCGCCGGTTTGGGGACTATTTCAACGCGCGTATCATTGCACCGCTTGACCCTAGGCTTGCTTCATAGTGTAACATGGACCGAATTCATCAGCGCAGACTGATGCGACACGTTCAGAGAACCAGGAGCAAACCATATGGATAGAGCGCATCGTTCGGCCCGCTGGGCCATAGTCGTCTTTTTTTGTTCGTTGGGCATGGGGTATGGCGTGCTGACAGCGCGCATTCCCGCCCTGCAGGAACAGATTCGCGCCAATGAAGGCGTCGTCGGCATGGCTGTGTTCAGTCTGGGCCTGGGATGTCTGGCGGGATTCGCCGTTACGCCGTTTTTGCAGCGCATCTGCCTTTCGCATACGCTTTTACGCATAAGCGGCCTCTGTTTTCTGTGTTTTCTCGCCCTGTCCGGGTTGGCGTGGAATCCTGTCTCCTTTTGCGCGGCCTTTGCGCTTGTAGGCGTCGCGTTCGGCCTGGCCGAAATGGCCGCCAACACGCAGGGGATATTGCTTGAGCGGCGTCTGCGCGGCAATTACCTTTCCGGCCTGCACGCAAGCTACAGCATCGGCGGACTTGGCGGCTCGGTATTGGGAGCGCTGTCTTCCGCTGCTGGATATGCTCCCTTTTTGGCCTTTTGCATAGTGAGCATCATTCTTTTCGGGGGATGGGTTTGGGCCGGGCGGCGTCTTCTTGTGGAAAAAACAGCATGCGAGAAAGGCGCATCCGAAGGAAAAAGCCGGGAACAGGGAAGAATCCCCGGAATCGTCATCGTCTGCGGCATACTGGCGTTGGCGGCCTTTGCCGTTGAAGGCTCCTGCGGCGAATGGAGCGCCCTTTTATTATATACAGTCAAAGGCGCGGAAGAAAGCGCGGCGGCTTTGGGCTTTGGCGCGTTTTCCATCGCCATTGCGGCAAGCCGTTTGCTGGGGGATGCGCTGCGGCGGCGCTGGGGCGATTTTGCGTTGCTGGCGGGCGGCTCATTGCTTGCGCTTTGCGGGCAGGCCGTGGTTCTGCTTGCGCCCTGGCCGCTGGTTTGTCTGTGTGGTTACGCTCTGACGGGCGCCGGCATAGCGCCTGTGATGCCCACGCTTCTCAGCCGCGCCGGAAGCCGGACCGACATAAGCCCGCAGCGCGCCACAACCGCCATTTCCGCCATGGGATATTCAGGGCTTCTTGTCATACCCCCTTCCATCGGCTGGCTGGCGGCGCTTTTCGGATTGCGCACGGCCCTTTTGCTTCCGGTCTGCTTCACCTGTTTGCTTGTGATATGCAGCCCGCTTTTTCGGGCGGCTCCGTCCGCTTCCCTGGCGCGTAAGGAAGAGCCGGCAAATTGATCTTTTGTCTGTCCACGGAGGGGCGTTGCGGGGTCTTACTCGCTCCCCTCCATCCAGAGGGCGTCGTCTTTTGACGGCAATGCCGCATCGCTTACGGGAAGCTGGCAGTGAATGATGTAGTCGTCGACAATTCTGGTAGAGGCGTAGCTTCCCATATCCAGAAAAAGGGCGGGGCCGGAAAGGCGCAGTCCATGTTGCTTTAGAAGAGAAGGCAGCCTGCGCCAGCAGTGAATCTGGTCCTGCCATGTCCCCCGATGGGCAAAGAACGCCCGGACTCCGCAAGGCACGGCGCAGCGCCGTTGCGCCGGCGTGTCCGGCTCAATCGGCGCAAACATTTCGCCCTGGGCGAAACATCCCGCAAAAAAGGCGGACGGCGGATAAAGGAAACCGACTGGAACGCCGGGATACCGGCCTTCATCGTAGTATCGTTCCATGAGCGTTGCGCTGGCGGCGCTCAGTCCTTCAATGACGTCGAGCTGGTGAAAGGTTTGTGGAAATATTTCCACTTCCATTTCGGGCATGCGCCGCAGAAAAAGACGGTCAAGCGGCGTTTGATGCGCTTTGCGGATAACGTCGCGCAGTTGCCGGACCAGGTTTTCCCGCCGCTCCAGGCGGAGACGTTCTTTTCGGAAAAACTGTTCCTTTTCTTCAAGCAGGGCAAGAAAATTGTCAAACTGTGCGGAATTAAGACAGGCCGCAATGTCCTTGAGAGGGGTTCCTGACTCTTTGAAGAGACTGATCATGTCAAACTGCAGAAACTGTTTGATATCATAATAACGATATCCGTTTTTTCCTGTATGATGCGGTTTGATCAGGCCAAGGCGCTCATAGTGAAACAGCGTTTCCTTGGTCGTGTGGCACAGTTCGGCGAATTGTCCGCTTGTATAGCGACGGGACATGACTGACTCCTCCTGTCCGTAACGAGCAATAAGGCGGCAAAGCCCAAGAGGCGCTTTGCGCCCCTCAGATGCCCCGCGGGAAAAGGCGCGGGGCGGACTCTATGGCCTTTCCGGCCTTTGGTTTCAAACCACAGAGGAAGCTGGCTGATGCGCTGAAGCAACGGCGCAGGCCTGGACGCAAGAGCTGTTCTTGCATTTTCCGAAGCGTTCCGCCTGCAACGGCGAAACGCTCCGAAAGGACGCATCATAACGGGATATCGCCTTATTTTGAAGCAGAAGGCGGCAGGCCGCCGCCGAATGCTTTGGCCTGAAAAACGCGCGCTCCCTCTGTTTTTGCATTATTTCCGGCCACGGCGTAGAGTTCTTTTTCGCCTGGACGGATAGCCAGGCTGGTCGAGAGCAGGTTTTTCCCCTGTTCGCGGCCCGGCAGGAGAATCTGCCCGATGGGGATGCCGTTTTCATTGAAGATCAGGATGCGTCCCTGTCCGTACAGCGCAACATATACGTTGCCGTCGATATCGGTTCGCATGGAGTCAGGGGCCGGTCCGGTGAAATGATAGGGGACGGTCGAGCCTATGGGCGCGATGGCCGCAGGGCCGGCAAGCTCCATCCTGTGCAGGAGATTGCGTCCGAATTCCGTGGCCCAGAGCGTCGCGCCGTCCGGGCTGAGCGCAATGCCGTTGGCCATTGCCAGATGCGGCAGCACAGGCTTGATCTCCCAGTCCGCCGGGGTCGCGTAATAGACGCCGCCTTTGGGCTCCGTGGCCGTTCCTTTGAAATCCGTAAAGTAAAATCCGCCTTCGCGGTCAAAAACCAGATCATTGGGCATATATCCGGCGTCCGCTGGAAGAATCGTTTCCATCCGCGTTCCGTCAGGTCGCACGGCGACGATGGTTCCCAGTCCCTTTTCCATGTCCAGGGCCGCGATGAACAGGCGTCCGTCCTTGTGGAAGGCCAGACCGCCCGGCGCGAACGCATCCAGCGCGACGACCGTGGAGAGCTGTTTATCCGGCGTAAGGCGCAAGACCCGGCGCGCGGTCACATCGCAGAAAAACAGGTTGCCGTTATGATCAAATGCGGCTCCTTCAAGCACGTGATTTTCATCAGAGGCCGTGAACCAGAGTTTTGCCGCATCGGCCTTCACGTTCTGTTCCGCGGGCGGAACCGGCACGGGTTCCCGCGTCTGCGTCGCGGCGGTTGCGGCGTGCGCCGGAACGTTTTGCGCGGCCAGAATTCCAAGCCCGCCCAGGACAAGAAACGCGACGAGCGAAAATCGGGAAAGAAATGGATGCATTGTTCGTCTCCTTATAAAAATGCGCCGTTGCACACCTGCAGCACCTGTCCCCGGACGGCGCGCCCCATCTTGCTTGCAAGATACAGACAGGCGTACGCCTGGTCAATGGGGTCGCACTCCGGACCGGGGAAATAGACGTAATGGCCGCTGTATTCGAGCATCTTGGCCCCGCCGGGCTGCTCGCCCTTTTTGTTGGCCAGATGCGCGGGGGTTCTGGTCGCGCCGGGAGCCACGGCGTTGCAGCGGATATTGGTCTCCACAAGACGCATGGCCACGTTTTTGGTCAGGGTGTTCAAAGCGCCCTTGGTCGCGGTGTAGGTCGCGCCGCAAAAGGGCCGGGTCGCGTTGACGGAAGAGACATTGATGATCACGCCTTCGTTTTTGGGCAGGAATATCTTCAACGCTTCCCGGATATAGCGCATGGGGCCGCCCAGATTGGTGTTCATCACATACAGCATCCACTCGTCGTCCGTTTCGTCACTGAGTTTTTGCTCTCCGATGCCGGCGTTGTTGATGAGAATGTCCAAATCGCCGAATGCGCGCAGGGTTTCCGCAAAAACGCGCTTCGTGTCCTCTGTGGAACATACGTCGGCCGTAACGCCAATCGCCTTGCCGCCTTTGGCGCGAATGCCTTCCACCACGGCGTCGAGCGCATCCTTTCCGCGCGCCGTGAGAACGACGGACGCGCCTTCTTCAGCGAAAAGTTCAGCCATGGTTTTGCCCATGCCGTAGCTGGCGCCTGTGATGAGCGCTACCTTATTCCGCAACATCTGCCTTTCCATAGTGCATACTCCTTACATCATGCGTATCTGTGCGCCCGCTTCCGGGGCGCATCTGCGGGAATCCATGGCGTCCGAATTCCGCGCCTTTTTGCGCAGAGGCGTTTTGCCTGTGAAAATTTTGTATGATGCCGTTCTTATAATAGCAAATACTTATATTGAATGCTAAACCATGCTTTATAAGCATGAAAAAGTCTGTTAGAGTCCGGCCGTGATCAGGGAGCAATAAGGCGGCAAACCCCTGAAGGGCTTTGCGCTTGGGCGGGGATGCACACCCCGTTCAAGCGCACGCGCCATCTGCGCCCTGCCCGAAAGAGGCGGGGCGGGGCCATATGGCCTTTTGGCCTTTGGTCTCAAACCACAGAGGAAGACAGATGAAGAGCCGGAAAGCCCGGCGCGGCGCAAAGTATGGAGAAAGGGCATGGAGTTGCGCGTTTTGCGGTACTTTTTGGCTGTGGCAAGAGAAGAAACCATATCCGGGGCGGCGCAGGCCCTGCATGTCACGCAGCCCACGCTTTCCCGGCAGATGCGGGATCTTGAGGAAGAGCTGGGGAAAACGCTGTTTTTGCGCGGGAAAAGGCGCATTACCCTGACAGAGGACGGCATGTTTTTTCGCAAGCGGGCCCAGGAGATTGTCGAACTGGCCGATAAGACCGCATCCGAGTTGCGTCTGGCGGAACCGGATATTTGCGGGGACGTCTGGATTGGCGGCGGGGAAACAGAGGCCATGCGCGTAATCGCCCGCGCGGCGCAACGCATTCGGGCGCTTCATCCGCACATGTTCTTTCATGTGTTCAGTGGAAACGCGGAAGAAGTCGCCGAACGTCTGGACAAGGGGCTTGTGGATTTCGGCGTGTTCGTCGGGCCTGCGGACATGGCGAAATACGACTTCATCAAGCTGCCCGTGAAGGACGCCTGGGGCCTTCTTATGCGCAAAGACAGCCCTTTGGCGGCCAAGGCTGCGATCCGAGCCGGGGATATGACCGGGTTGCCGCTTCTCTGTTCCCGGCAGTCCATGGTTGCAAACGAACTTTCCGGATGGATGGGCGCGGACTATGAAAAGCTTGATATCGTGGCGACGTACAATCTGCTGTATAATGCTTCGCTGATGGTGGAGGAAGGAGTCGGGTACGCCCTGTGCCTGGACAATATCGTCAAAACGACCGGCGAAACCCCGCTTTGCTTCAGACCTCTGGAACCCCGGCTGGAAGTGGACGTGAACCTTGTCTGGAAAAAATACCAGGTTTTTTCAAAGGCCGCGGCAGCCTTTCTCGCGGTTCTTCAACGGTTGGCCGCCGCCTGACGGATGCGGGCGGCCAACCGTTTTCTGGCCGGAGTCGGGGGCCGGGGGCTGGAAACACGCCGGAAGAGGGGCGCTCATGCGCCAGGCGTCCGGGCGCGTTTTTTGAATCTGAGGAAAAGATAGGCGCTGAATGAGAGCAGAGAGCAGATCAGCATGGTGGTTCCAATGGCGAAGACGCTTTTTTCAGGGGTCGCGTCAGCCAG
>CALUUT010000043.1 GCA_944324045.1 uncultured Desulfovibrionaceae bacterium
TACAGGGCGCTGGTGCTGCTTGTCATCTCCTGTCCGTGCGCCCTGGTCATTTCCGTGCCGCTGGGGTATTTCGGCGGCATCGGCGCCGCGTCGCGCAAAGGGATACTGGTGAAGGGCGGAAATGTTCTGGATGCGCTTCGGGACATAAAGACCGTGGCTTTCGACAAGACGGGAACCCTGACCAGGGGCGTGTTTGAAGTCAGCCGCATTCTTCCGCGCGAAGGCGTTGAAGAAAAAGAGGTGCTGCACGCCGCGGCCCTTGCCGAAAGCCGTTCCAACCATCCCATTGCGCGTTCCATTTTGCAGGCCGCGGGGATGCAGTATATCCTTGAAAAAGTCGAGACGCATGAGGTTTCCGGCAAAGGCGTCGCGGCGCGGCATAAATCAGGCGATATTCTCGCGGGCAGCGCGGCGTTTCTCAAGGAACACGGCATTGCCGTTCCCGAGCCGGACGCTCCGGGCACGGTGGTGTACGTCGCGCGTAACGGCGCATATCTGGGGCTTATTCTGGTTTCGGATATTTTGCGTCCGGAATCAGCGCAGGCCGTGCGCGATTTGCATGACATGGGAATAGCCAAGGTGGCCATGTTGACCGGCGACCGGCGTTCCGGGGCCGCGTGGGTGGCGGAAGCTCTGAAGGTCGATGAGGTGCGCGCGGAGCTTTTGCCTGAGGACAAGGTCGCGGCCCTTGAAAGCTTCGGCCCAAAGGAACAGACCATGTTTGTCGGAGACGGGATTAACGATGCGCCGGTTCTGGCCGGCGCCGGTGTCGGCGTCGCCATGGGCGGGCTTGGCGCTCAGGCGGCGGTTGAAATCGCCGATGCCGTGATTCTGGACGATTCGCCGGCCAGAGCGGCGGACCTCATCCGCATTGGAGCGCGCACGCGGGCCATTGTCTGGCAGAATATCGTCATGTCCATCGGCATAAAGGCAGTCGTCATGATTCTTGGCATCGTGGGGCTTGCCGGACTGTGGGAAGCTGTTTTCGCGGATGTGGGCGTGGCGTTGCTTGCGGTGCTGAATGCGGCCAGAACAGCGCGGGGATGATGGAAAAACGCGCTGCGTGCAGTCCGCGTTTTTGGCGGCGTTTTTTCATCTCGCATCCTCTGTGGTTTGAGACTGAACGGCCAAATGGCCATAGAGCCCCGCCCCATTTTTCGCGGGGCATCTGAGGGGCGCAAAGCCTGGCGGGGATGCGCGCTTTCGCTAAACGCAAAGCGCCTCTTGCGCCGTATTGCTGAGCGGAAAAACGGGCGAAAAAAAGAGCCGCTTTCTATAAAGCGGCTCTTTTCGAGTTTTCAGATCAGCGGGCGGCTAGAAGGTGAACGAATAGGTCGCTTCGATTCTCCACTTCGCGCCCAAGCTGCCGCCGGTGGCGTAATTTTTGTGCGGCTCTCCCACGCCGAGCGCGGCGCCGGAAATTTTATCCTGATAATGCTGATACACGCTGATGCCCACCCCAACGCCGAAAGTCGAGTTCCACTGGGGAAGCTTCAGGGTGGCCGTGGGGCCGACGAACCACGCGGTGTAGGCGTTGTTCATGTTGCTGATGTTGGCCCCGGTGACCTGCTGCTTGGTGTCCTTGTCCTGGAAGTAATGCACGAACTGGGATTCAAGGCCCACGTCGAGCCAGTGGGTCAAAGCGTATACGTAACGGGCGTTGATCCAGATATAGTCGCCCCAGTCTCTGTAGCTGTAGTTTTTGAGGCTTTTGTTGCCGCCTTTGCCGCGGTAGAAGTAGAAGCCTTCAATTTCGGCAAGCTGGCGTCCTTCGTCGAATACATACGTCGCTCCAAGGCCCACAATAGCGCCCCATGCGCCGGTGCCCAGACCGTCGCGGTTGGTGCTGCCCGTGGGAATGATGATGCCGACTTCGCCGCCGAAGGTGATGGGCGCGCCTTCCTGCTGCTGGGTGAAGGCCTTGTGCAAAATGACAAGGGCGTCGCCGCATCCGTGAACGGAGGCCGCCGGAGCGAGGCGTTCTTCATTGAATTTTGTGTGGCCCATGGGGAGAAGCGCACGGATATCCATTCCGTACCCCAGGCCGTATCTGGCCTTGAGCGCGAACAGATTCTGGGTGGATTTCTGGTCGGAGCCGCCAAACGGGTTGGACGGGGTGCGATCCCGACCGTTGCGGAACCAGGTGTCGTTGTCCGCAAAGCGATAGTTGATAAGGACTGCCCCGGTCCCTTTTGGAATGGTTCCGCCGCCGACGCCGAAGTTCATGCCCACCGGCGGGCTGCCGACGGTGGGATGCGAAGCTTTTTCCGCGCTTGCATCCGCGGCGAAGGCCGGAACAACGAGCGCGGCGCTCATGAAACAGGCTAACAGTAACGATTTAAAACGCATTTTTCCTCCTCATAGGTCCAAATATCCTCTCTCGTTTCCTGCTAAAGCCCACTAAAGCAATAAAGCGGTTTGGTCAATCCGTTTTTATGAAGAGCTGCGGAGATTCCGTGAAAAGAGGCAAAGAAAGACCGTCGAAAGCGCGCGTTTTGATGCGAAAACGCGCTTTTCAAAAAAAGCGCGACAGGGCGCATCCGCGCGCAGGGCGAAAAAGGCGAGGCGAAAAAAACGCCCGGGAAAATCCGGGCGTTTTCACGATGTTTCTCATGCGGCCGCATGATGCGGCCATGCCGGCGCAAAGCGGCGGTGAAAAAGGGCGAGCGGTTTACTGAAGCGCTTCTCCGTCAAGCCGGCTGGTTATGTTGTTGTGAATCCATTTCGGATCAAGCCATTCAATGGGGGTGACCGGAAGCCCGGAAATGAGCATCGTAAAATGCAGGTGGTCGCCGCCGGCCATGCCGGTCGCGCCCGTGCGTCCGATGATATCTCCCTGCCGGACCTCGGCTGCTTCAGACACATGGATTTCCGAAAGGTGCGAATAGAGGCTTTGCAGGTTCTGGCCGTGATCTATGACGATCATGTTGCCGTAAATGCCCAGTTCGCCGGCGAAAACCACCTTGCCGTGGTTGGCCGCGGGCACTTTGGCGTGCGCGACGGAAGCAAGGTCGAGTCCCAGATGCGTTTGCTGGTCGACAGGCTGTCCCCTGTAGATATAGGTGCGTTTTTCGGCGAATCCGGCGCGGTTGGCGGCGTTGGGAAGGGTTTTGAACATGCCGGACCAGAGGCGGACCGGGGCGGTGTTGCGGCCGATTTCGCACAGTTTGGTGTCGTTCGCCAGGCGGACTTCGCCGTTCATTTTCAGGTAGCGTTCAAGCGGGGTGGCGGCGTCCGGAACGCTGCTCATGAACTCCGCGTCTTTGGACTCGATGAAGGCGTCGGAAAGTTTTATGGTGTCTTCCTTGAAGACGCGGTCAAGCGCCATGACCGGAACGCGCCGCGAAGCCGTGTTGCCGGAAAAATCGACGGCATGCAAAACGGGTTTGAAGTCCCTGGTCGTCATGGTGTAGGGGAAGGCGAAAAAGCAGACGTATTCGCCGTTTTCCTGCCGGAACGCGGGAAACGTGAAATCCGCGACGCTGACCCAGGCCTGGGCGGCCTCTTTGTTGAGCGTAAAGGCAATCGCCGTGCTGCCGCCGCGCCGCACATAGGGGGTCAGCGTGCGTATGGCGATGCGCGGCAGCACGCTGTCATAGCGCATGTTGAACGTGCGCGTGGCCGCGTTGCCCCGGCCAAAACCGGCCCAGGAGGCGTCCACGGCTTTTATCTCAAGAATGAAGCTGCCGTCCGGCAATCCGGCGTCTTTTAAATTGAAGTCCAAGGCGAACGTCTTGGGACGGCCGTCGAGTTCTTTTTCAAGAACCTTGGTCACCTGGTCGTTGCGCCGCGTGAACACGGTCACGCTTTTAAGTCCCGACGAGGAATCTTCCGCCGCAAGGCGCAGGTTGACCGCGGGACCGATGCGTTCCGTCTGAGGCGTCAGGGTTACGCTTGGCGGGGTCATGTCCTTCATCAGGAAATAGCCGCCGCCGGCAAGAATAAGAATGATTACAATCAGAATAAAAAGCGACGCGGTTTTTTTCATGTGAACGTCCCGAAAATATCGCTTCCCGGAAAGCGCCGGCTGTCCGGGGGTGAATGAAATGCCGGCAGCGCGCGGCTGGATGCGGGCATGGCCGTTCATGTTTTTGCCGCATCCGGTCCCTTGCCGCAAACAGGGCGGCGTTACGTAAGAGGCTCAAGCAAGGAGATGGTGAGCCGCAGAAAGTCCGCTTCAGTAATGATGCCGACCAGTTTCTCCCCTTCAAGCACGGGAAGGCAGCCGTATTTGTTGGTATAAAGCATGTTGGCCGCGTCGATGACGGGGGTGTCGGGCGTGATGGTTTTGACCCCTGTTTGCATGATCGCCGCAATGGGGATGCCTTTATCAAGGTCGGCCTGCGTGTCGGCGTCGATATCCGCGAAGCGGGACACCGTGGCCTCAAGTATGTCGCGGTGCGTGACAAGGCCCACAAACTGCATGTCCGCGCGCACGACGGGGATGTGGCGGATGCGCGCAAGGCCCATGAGCGAACGCGCAAGGGCCAGCGTGTCGTTTTCGTTCAGCGTAAAAAGTTCGGTGATCATCAGATCCCTGGCGTAAATCATTGCCTGCTCCCTTGAAAAATGCAAAAAACTGGGTTGTGGTTTGCAATTTTCGCATAGCTGGCGCATATGTCAAGCGCGGACCCGGGAGTCCGGAAAAAATTGTGCGGGGAAATTTTTCCCTTGACTGTCTGTAAAAAAATGCGTTGATGGACCGTGTCGCGCTTTGGCGCTTGCCCGGCCATGGCGTTTTGGGACGGCGCGTTTTCAAATGGAGTGAAAAGGCGATGCTTGGTTTTCAAAGACTCAGAGAGAAGATGATTCGCGAACAGCTTGTCGCGCGCGGCGTCGACGACCCCGCCGTGTTGGCCGCCATGAACGCCGTTCCCCGGCATCTTTTCGTGGATGAGGCGTTGCAGGCAAGCGCGTATGAGGATCATCCTCTGCCCATAGGGTTTGGACAGACCATATCCCAGCCCTTTGTCGTCGGGCTCATGTCGCAGCTTTTGCAGGCCGAAAAAGGCATGTCCGTGCTTGAAATCGGAACGGGTTCCGGATATCAGGCGGCGGTGCTTGCGGAACTGGGACTTTGCGTTTACAGCGTCGAGCGCATCCGGGAACTGCATCTGCGCACGGCCCGGCTGCTGCGGAATCTGAAATACGGGCGCGTCCGCCTGCGCGTCGCGGACGGAACGCTGGGCTGGCCGGAAGCGGGCCCCTTTGAGCGCATCATCGTAACCGCCGGCGGTCCGGTGGTGCCCCAGCCTCTGGTGGATCAGCTGGCCGACCCCGGAATGCTGATCATCCCTGTCGGGCAAAACAAACGCTCTCAGACGCTGACTCTTGTTTATAAAGAAGACGGTCATGTGACCTGCGAGCCGTATCTGAACGTTTCGTTTGTCGATCTTGTGGGCAATCACGGCTGGTAGGCCGCCGGGTTCGCGGCAAAAACGCCAAAACCGCGCGCTTTGACAAACGTCATGCCCCAAAACGGGCGCGTCGCCGTCCGGAATGGAGAATCCTGATGAGTGCATGCAACAACTGCTCTTCCTCTTCCAACTGTTCCACTCAAACGTGCCGCTCCGCGGCAAAAAGCGCCAATCTTTCGCCCGCGGCCCTGACCATGCAGGATCTGGCCATAGCGGCCACCTTAAGGCATATCCGCCATGTGATTTTCGTGGTCAGCGGAAAAGGCGGTGTCGGCAAAAGCTCCGTAAGCGTGAATATTGCGGCGGCGCTGGCCGCCATGGGGCATAAGACGGGCATTCTCGACACGGATTTGCACGGACCGAGCGTGGCCGGGCTTTTAGGCGTAAGGGACCGGATGCGGATTGAGCATGAAAATGAGCGCATATCTCCGATGCGCCATAGCGAAAACCTGTCGTTTATTTCCATTGATTCTTTTTTGAAAAACAGAGACAGCGCAGTCATCTGGCGCGGTCCGAAAAAAGCCGGGGCCATCCGGCAGTTTCTGGCGGACGTCAAATGGGGAGAGCTGGATTTTCTGCTTATCGACTCCTCGCCGGGAACGGGCGACGAGCATTTGACCGTGCTCAAAGCCATTCCAGACGCGCAATGCGTCGTTGTGACCACCCCTCAGGAAGTTTCGCTCGCCGACGTTCGCAAGGCGTTGAGTTTTCTTGAGAAGGTGGATGCCGATATCCTGGGGCTGGTTGAGAACATGAGCGGGCTTACCTGTCCGCAGTGCGGCGCGCGGATCGAGCTTTTCAAGCAGGGCGGCGGAGAGGCGCTCGCCCGTGCGCGCGGCATTCGCTTTCTTGGCGCGATTCCTCTTGATCCGGCGACCGTCGTGGCGGCGGACAGAGGAGAGCCTGTCGTGCTCTTGCCCGAAGACACGCCGGCCAAAAAAAGCTTTATGGCTGTGGCGCGCCGCATTGCGGATCTTCTGGAAACGCCGGCCCAGCCTTCGGAAACCGGGGGAGGAGTATAAGCAGGCAATTTGAACCGGGCCTGTTTTCAACTCTTTTCTCTTGCGCGGAAGTGTAGTATCCTGTTTCGGACATGAAGAAAAACAAAGCTGTCCTTCTTAATTTAGCCAACAAGCTTACCTTGAGCCGGATGTTGTTGGTCCCCATAATTGTGGTTCTTCTGCTTTTTCCGGGCAAATGGACCTGTCTTTTCGCGACGCTGCTTTTTATTCTGGCGTCCGCGACGGACTGGGTCGACGGGTATGTGGCCAGGCGCAGCGGGACAGTGACAAGTTTCGGCAAGTTTCTTGATCCTCTTGCCGACAAGGTGCTCATCTCTTCAATTCTCATTATGCTGGCGCAGCATGGCTGGGTTCCGGGGTGGATTGTTTCCGTCATCGTGGCGCGCGAGCTCATTGTGACCGGAATGCGGGCAATGGCCATGGAGCAGGGCGTCGTGATCGCGGCCGACAAATATGGAAAGTTAAAGACCATCGCCCAGATTTTCGCGCTGATCCCTCTTACTTTGCACTATGAGTGGTTTGGACTGAATCCTTTGCCCCTTGGGCATATTCTGCTTTATATCGCTCTTGCCCTGAGCGTCTTTTCCGGCGGCAACTATCTTTATGCGTTTCGCAATTGCTGGAACGACAGTCATGTTTCGGAAAAGGAATAGAGACGTTTTGTAATGGCGCGCTTTTTCTTCGCGCCCGAAGAAGAGGCGAAAAAAGCGGCACGACAATTTGTAAACGTATGCGGAATCGAGAACTGTATATCAGGCTTCAAAGTTGCCTTCAGACTATTCTGGACATGGAAGAGTACCTGGAACGCTGCAATCTTCTTGACTCGTTGCGCAAAGAGCTTGGAATGCTTCGCGGTTTTATGGACAGCATTCCGGAAATGGAGCTTGCGGAGCAGGACGTGGAACGCATTGAGGCGGCGACGGCGAACTTTCTGGGGAATCTGAGTCTTCCCCTTCAGACGCAGCCGGGCAATCCGGGCATATGCAAAAGGGTGCAGTAGTTTTCATGTGGCAGCGCGTGGCATTGGCGATATCGCTGATTTTGAATATTTTTCTGGCGTTGCGCATGGGCCTTGGCGATCAGGGGCTTGCCGGATACAAGGAACTCGACAGGCAGCATGCCGAACTGGAAGCCAGGCTTCAGGAGCTTGACGAACAGAATATCCTGCTGACGCGGGAAATTCGTCTGCTTGCAGATGACGAGCGATATGTGGAGCGCGTCATCCGCAGCCGCTTGCACTACATACGGGATAATGAGGTATTGTATCTTTTCCCTGAATCCGCATCCCCCACGAATCGAGGAGCCGGGTCTGATGAGCGATAAAATTGAATGGTATAAAGAAGTCCTGGAGATTGAACCAAGTTCCAAGGTGTTTTTCCCTCTGGCCCGTCTTCTGTCTGAAAACGACCGGAAAGCCGAAGCGGTTTCCGTATTGCGCCAGGGTCTTGAGCGGCATCCGGAGTTTTTTGAAGCGCGATTGATGCTGATTGATCTTCTGCATGACGACACAGACGGCGCGCAGCAAAGCGCGTGCGAAGTTTCGACTGTAAGCGGGCAGCTTTGCGCCTATCCCGGATTCTGGGACGCCTGGGCCCGGCATGTCGAGCAAACGGGCGGAAACCGCAGTCTGGCGTTCACCCTGCGGTTTTTGGCGGCGTATCTTAAAGACAGAAACCTTTCGCTTCTTGATATTTTTGAACGCGGCATGAATGCGGCGTGCGCGAAGCATCCCGAGGCCGCGCCAATGCCTGTTGAAGCAAAGGAAAAAGAAGCGCCGGAAAGCGAACCGGTTCCCTCAAAAACGCCGGTTTCCGCCGGCATTGAGGCTCTTGAGCGCATGAGTCGGGAAAAGGATGCGCGTTTCGCCTCAGAGTCCTTCGACGTTTCGGCGGATGCGGAAGACGGCGCATTGCAGGAAGAACCGGCCTGCGGGAAGGACGCCTCTGATTTCGAAGAGGGAGCGGCGGAGCGTTTTTCGCTGCGCACCCGGACAATGGCGGCCCTGCTTGCGGATCAGGGCGATTTTCAGGGCGCTCTTGACATCTATAATGAATTGCTTGCGGCCGCGCAAAACGACGAGCAGCGTTCCGAGCTTGAAATGTGCATCCGGAATGTGCGCGCGCGCATGAAAAGTTCCGTCTCCATGCCGGAGCCTGTCGCCGAGCCTGCTGAAGAGCCGCTGAAAAGCAAACAGAACCTGGTGAAAACCTTGGAACGTCTGGCGCAACGCCTGGAATCGCGGGCTGTTCATTAATTTCGGATACGCCGGCGTCCGGTTTGCCGGCGGCGTCTCGCCTTTTTTCGTTTGCGGGTCCGTCCGCCGCTTTTTTTGTGCAAAAGGCGCGCGGCTGTTTGCGAAAAAACTTGGAGTCCCTTTATTTATGAGGATACGTTTGTGCGTTTTTCTTTGATTATGCAATGTTCACTAATGGCCGCGCTTGTCGCGTTCGGCGGCGGTTGCGTGCAAACGCTCAATGATTCCTGGAAGACTGTTCGCAGTTACCATTACGAGTATCTCAATACGCCGGCGGAGGTGGATAAGGAAAGCGTTCCCGTGCATACGGACGCGGACGTGCTTTTGTGCGAAAGCATGGTTCCGGTGGAGCAGCAGCTTGTCCCGTTTGAACGCGCCCTTTTCGCCATTGACTATGTGCCGGACATGGACTGGATAAGCGGCTTTTTGCAGCGTTTTCCCTGGGTCAGCGGCATCGCGGTGATCAATCCCGAGGGCATCCCCATGCAGCGATATCCTGAAACATCCTTAAAGCCCCTGGATTTTACGCTCGTTACAAAGCTGGAGAGCAAAACCGGTCGACGTTTGCTGAAAACCGTGGCGCAAAGCACGGTCCTTGGGCCGGAAGTGTTTGTGGCCGCGCCGCTTATGCACAACACGGAACTTATCGGATACATCGTCGCGCATTTCGACCCGCGCGCCCTGATAGCGCTTTCGCCTCTTTCGGACGATATCGTGGTCGCGGCGCCGGGCGTGGAACTGTGGCCCGGACGGTATGACTATGCAAAAACGCCTATGGCGGATGCGGACTGGCCGGCGCTTCTGGAAACGCAGTTGCGGGGAAACGTGAGCAACAGCGCCGGGACTTTCGCCTGGATTGTGCGCTATCTGGGGCCCTTGCCGATGATTTTTGGAGCGCCTGTTTCCGGAACCTTCGAAGAAGTGCCGGGGCAGACTGAAATGTTGCGTTCCTATACCGGAAATCAGTTCGTCCTGCCCGCGGCCGCGCCCAATGCCGAGCCGGCGCAGGACGCCGAATCCGTGCAGGAATCGGATATCATGGAATAATCCCACTCAAAACTGGGAGGTGATGGTATGCGTCAGGTGACGGTGACCGAACATCTTTTATTGCATCAAACGCAGTCGCCGGCGGCTACCGGGCAGTTCACCCGGCTGCTGTACGATCTTATCCTGTCCGCCAAAATTGTTTCGCGCAACGTGAACAACGCCGGTCTCTTGGATGTGCTTGGCGCGACAGGCGGGATAAACGTGCAGGGCGAAGCCGTGCAAAAGCTCGACGAGCTTGCGAACAAGACCCTCATTCACCGGATGGAGCGCGCCGGCGTGCTGTGCGCCATGGCCTCTGAGGAAAACGCCGATATCATCCGCATTCCGGACCGTTTTGCCAAAGGCGACTACCTGCTGATTTTCGATCCTCTGGACGGCTCTTCCAATATCGACGCAAATATTAACGTTGGGACGATTTTTTCCATTTTCCGCAGAGAACGTCCTGAATCGGTGGATGTGTCCGCCGAGGATTTTCTGCGTCCCGGCGTGGAGCAGGTTGCTGCCGGATATTTCCTGTACGGGCCGTCCACCATGCTTGTTTATACCACTGGTCAGGGCGTGCACGGCTTCACCCTTGATCCGACGGTGGGCGAATTTTTGCTGTCGCACCCGGATATCCGGATTCCGTCTCAGGGCAAGATATATTCCGTCAATGAGTCCAACTGGCATTACTGGGACGAGGCCACGCGCGAGGTCGTCGAGTACTTCAAGGGCGCGAACAACGAGCTTGGCCGTCCCTATTCGTTGCGTTATGTGGGCTCGCTGGTGGCGGACTTCCACCGTTCTCTTCTGTACGGCGGCGTTTTCCTTTATCCTATGGACTACAAGCATCCGGACAAGCCGCGCGGAAAACTGCGCCTTTTGTGCGAAGCGTCGCCGCTGGCGTTTTTGGCGGAACAGGCCGGCGGACTGGCCTCAGACGGCACGCGGCGCATTCTTGATATCACGCCGAAGACCCTGCATGACCGCGTGCCGCTTTTCATTGGCTCGCCGTCTGAGGTCAGCCGGATTATATCGATTTATCAGACGCACAGGGAAAAGGCATCCCATGCATGATCATGCCGGGCGGCGTGAAAAAACGAGGCCGCCGCGGCGTTTTTCATCAGGTACGGCCATGCGGTCTGTTTTTGAAAAAGGCGCGTCATATGCTGGTTCTGGGAATAGAAACATCGTGCGATGAAACGGCGTTTGGCCTTGTGCGGGACGGCGAGCCTGTTCATGCGCTCATGTCGAGTCAGGTCGATGTGCACGCCCTTTTCGGCGGGGTGGTCCCTGAAATCGCATCCAGGGAACATTATCGGGTTCTCGGGCCGCTTTTCGACAGATTTCTTTCTGAGGCGGGCATAGGCGTTTCAGATCTGGACGCGGTGGCGGTCGCGCGCGGTCCGGGGCTTTTGGGCAGTCTGCTCGTGGGCGTTTCATTCGCCAAAGGACTCTGCGCCGGCGGGGATATCCCGCTTGTGGGCGTGAACCACCTGCATGCGCATCTTCTTGCGGCCGGGATTGAAACGCCCATTGTTTTCCCGGCGGCCGGGCTTTTGGTCAGCGGCGGGCATACGCATCTTTATTTCATGCATGACCCGTTGCATTTTGAATTAAAGGGCCGGACTTTGGACGACGCGGCGGGCGAGGCCTTTGACAAAGCCGCGAAAATGCTTAATCTGCCGTATCCGGGCGGCCGGTATCTGGATATCTTCGGCAGGGGAATCGTTTCTGACGCGCGCCTGTTTCCCAGGCCGTATCTGGACAACGACAACCTTGATTTCAGCTTCAGCGGTCTTAAGACCGCCATGGCCCAGCATATTGCGAAGCATCCCGGATTGCGGCTTCTGGCGCTGACCAGAGAGAGTCCGGAAGCGTTGAGCGGGTCAGACGGACAGTTGCCGGAAGGGATGCGCGAGACGTGCGCGGCATTCACGCACGCTGTGGTCGATACGCTGTGCGCGAAGCTCGACAGGGCGCTTGCCCGTTTTGCGAAAGAAAAGAGCCCCGCGCGCTCCATTGTGGTTGCGGGCGGAGTGGCCTGCAATTCTCTTTTGCGCGCGCGATTGACCGATATGGCGGCGCGGCGCGGACTGCCGCTGTTTTTGCCGCCGCCGCCGTTGTGCACGGATAACGGGCTTATGATCGCGTATGCCGGATGGCTGTCCGCAAAAGCGGGAAGGTTTCATGATTTGAGCATGGAAGCCGTGCCGCGGGGACGGCCCATTCCCGACGATGCGCAAAGGACCGCGCGGCTCTAGCGTAAAGTCGCGCCTTGACACGGTGGCGCGGCCTTACTAGGTTAAGAGCGCGCCGGCGGATTGCGAAAAAATATGGCGGCGATTTTTTGCTGCTCCCTGAAAAATATAAAACCTTTACTGCCATAAGGAGTAGATGATGGCCACACAAGTTACGGATGCCACGTTTGATGCGACTGTTTTGAAAGCCGATCTTCCTGTTCTTGTTGATTTCTGGGCGCCATGGTGCGGCCCGTGCCGCGCGCTTGGTCCGGTCATCGATGAACTTGCCGTTGAACTTGAAGGGCAGGTGCTTGTTGTGAAGGTGAATGTGGATGAAAACACGTCCGCGCCGGCGAAGTACGGAGTGCGCGCCATTCCCACGCTTATTCTCTTTAAAAACGGTGAAGTGCTGGATCAGATGACGGGCGCGGTTTCAAAAACAGCCATTAAAGAGATGCTCGCCAAAAAGGCTGTCGCGTAATGAGCGTGTACGATTCTCTTATCATAGGGGGCGGCCCGGCTGGAATGACGGCCGCTCTCTATATGCTGCGTTCCGGGAAGAACGTCGCGGTGGTGGAAAAGCTTGCGCCGGGCGGTCAGTTGCTTAAGACCGCGCATATTGAAAACTATCCGGGATTCGTCAAGCCTGTCGGCGGATTTGAACTTGCGGATGCGATTACGGAGCAGCTTATGCAATATCCGCATGAGCGCATCACCGACGAAGTTGCGGCGATAACCCAGGAATCCGGACTGTACCTGGTCAGGGTCGGCGAACGGACGCTTACGGCCAAAACGGTGATTGTCTGTTCCGGGGCCCGCTACAAGCATCTGGGGGTTCCGGGAGAGGAAAGGCTCATCGGCAAAGGCATCTCGTTTTGCGCTTTGTGCGATGGGAATTTTTTCCGGGGACAGACTGTGGGCGTTGTCGGCGGCGGCGACGCCGCGCTTGAGGAATCCCTGTATCTTTCCAACATTGTGGGCAAAATACACCTCATTCATCGCCGCTCCACATTCCGCGGCAGCCGGATTTTTGAGGACAAGGTGCGCGAAACGGCCAACATCGCCCTTGAGCTGAATACGGTTGTCGCAGAGGTTCAGGGAGAAAATGAGGTCTCCGGGGCGCTCCTTAAGGATGTTCATACCGGTGAAACGCGTTTCCTGCCCCTGCAGGGCCTGTTTGTGTTCATTGGTTTTGATCCGGAAGGAGACTTTTTGCCGGCGGGACTCGAACGTGACAAATCCGGGTTCATTATAACGGATTGTGAAATGCGGACAAATCTTCCCGGATTTTTTGCCGCGGGCGACATTCGTTCGAAGATGTGCCGGCAGGTTGCAACCGCAGTCGGAGACGGCGCCACAGCCGCTCAGGCCGCTTATACCTATTTGGAAACCCTGCATGGTTAAATTCAGGCGCCGCGCTTTTGCGCTGTTGTTGGCATCAAGTTTGCTTTTATCCGGATGCGGGCTTATTGACGCTATTTATCTTGCGCCGCCTGAAGATACGGCGCAGGAAATTTTCGAGGCCGGCAATGACGCGCTCAGGGAAAAACAATACCTTGACGCAATCAGCTATTTCACAAAGCTGAAAGACAACTATCCATTCAGCCCATATGCCATTGAAGCTGAAATTTCCCTGGGCGACGCCTATTATCTGGATGAAGACTATTTTATGGCGGCGGAGACCTACAAGGATTTTGAATCGCTGCATCCGCGCAATGAGGCCATACCGTATGTTCTCGTGCAGATAGCCCTGTCGAATATGAAGGCGTACACCTCTGTGGACCGTCCGCCGACGGCGTTGGTTGAGGCGTCGGAATATCTCAACCGGGTGCGCGAAGAGTACCCCAATTCCGAATATGCCGTTCAGGCGGCGGCGCTTTATGGCGAATGCCGCCGCCAGATGGCTGAACATGAATTGTATAACGCCGACTTCTTCATGCGCATACGCAAATATGGCGCGGCCTGGACACGGTACGCGGAAATTGTGAAACAGTTCCCTGACGTGCCGAATATTGCGGATGTGGCCAAGGAAAGAGGACGGATTGCGTTTCTCCGGCATATTGAGTCCATGTCTGCAAAAGAACGGGACAGTCAGATGGGACACTGGAAAAAGTATTTCGACTGGTTGTAAAAGGCGAACGAGCGCCCTTGTGAAATACGTTTTCAATTGCCCGGAATGTCATTCCGGGCAATTTTTTACATATTGACCGGCGGGTGGACGCGGGCGATAAAAATGCCCGAAGGCGTTCTTTCGCGCCTTTGCGCTATCGACAGCGCGCAGTAAAAAATATAAGATGCCAGCCAGAATTATAACAATAAGGCACATCCATGCAAATATCGTTTCCTGTGAAGAAAGCATATTTTCTGGGGACATGTCTTGCCGACATGATTTATCCTGAGACAGGGCTTGCCGGAATGCGTCTGCTTGAGAGGGAAGGAGTTGAAACCATTTTCCCGCTTGAGCAATCCTGTTGCGGCTGGCCTGCATATAATGCGGGATATCGCAGGGAAGCCATGGCTGTGGCAAGGGCTCAACTTAAAGCGTTTCCTGATCCTGATTGCCCGATTGTCGCGCCTTCCGCGTCGTGCGCGGCCATGATGCGCATTCAGTACCCAAAACTTTTCGAACATGAGCCTGATGTGCATGAAATGCTGCAACTCGCTTCACGGGTGTACGAACTTGGGGATTTTCTTTTGAATGTTTTGCAGGTTCGTTATCAGGATCAGGGAGAGCCCATCAGGGTTACATGGCATTCTTCCTGTCATGCATTGCGCGACCTTGACGTGGCGCGCCATGCCAAGGCGTTGCTGCGGCAGTTGGAGAACGTCGAGCTTGCGGATTTGGAAGGCGAAGAGGAATGCTGCGGATTCGGCGGCATTTTTTCCATACGGCAGCCCGAACTTTCCGCTGCCATGGCGTATGACAAGATTGAGGCCATTCAAAACGCCCAGGCCGCGCGGGTCATTGTCGGCGAGTGCGGGTGCATGCTGAACATCGCCGGCGTTATGGACAAATTGCGCATTCCCATAGCATGCCAGCATTTTGCGGATTTTATCTGGGAGCGGATAGGGGGCGAGAATGTCTAAACGTCTGCCCGACCCGTTGCGGGAGCGCATCCAGGCCGCTCTTCTCAATGAGGAACAGCGCGCCTGTCGTAAGCGGGTTTTGGCTGATTTCCGGTCAAGAAGGGAAGAGCGCTTCGCCGATGCCGCGGAATTTGCGCGTTTGCGCGCAATGGCCCGGGAAATAAAGCGCAGGGCCCTGCATATGCTTCCTGATCTGTTGCAGCAGTTTGAAGAAAACGCCGCAAAAAACGGGATTATGGTCCACTGGGCGGAAACCGCCGGCGAAGCGAATGAGATAATCTGGACGCTGATCCGCAAGCATGGCGGAAAGAAAATAATCAAGGGCAAGTCCATGGTTTCCGAGGAAACCGGACTGAACATCAACCTGACCGCCAAAGGCGCGCGGCCCGTGGAAACGGAGACCGGGGAATTTATCCGGCAGTTGTGCAACGAGCCGCCGGCGCACGTTGTTTCGTCCATATGTCACAAGTCGCGTCAGGATGTGGGGCGGCTTTTTGAAAAGAAGCTGAACAGTCCCTATACGGATGATATCGACCGCTTGTGCCAAAGCGCGCAGAAGGTTTTGCGCGGGCATTTTCGGGAGGCGGATATCGGGATTTCCGGGGTGAATTTCGCCGTGGCGTCAAGCGGCGCGCTTGTGCTGGTTGAGAATGAGGGCAATGTGCGGATGAGCTCCACGTTGCCTGATATGCATATTGCGCTTATGAGCCTTGAGAAAGTCATTCCGGATTTCAGCGATCTGCCGCCCCTGCTGCTGCTTTTGAGCGGCTCGGCGACCGGACAGCGCGCGCCGGCTTATGTGAGCGTCATACGCGGTCCGCGCGGCGCGCAGGAAAAAGACGGACCAAGGCAGGTGCACCTGGTCATTCTGGATAACGGCCGCTCCCGTATTCTTGCGGACAGGGAATTGCGTCAGGCTTTGCAATGCATACGCTGCGGAGCGTGCATGAACTATTGTCCGGTTTTCGGCCGCATCGGCGGGCAGGCTTACGGCTCGCCCTATCCAGGCCCCATAGGTTCCGTTTTGTGGCCGCAGATTCAGGGGCTGCACCGGCGGGGCGATTTGCCGTTTTTGTCCACGCTGTGCGGCGCGTGCGCCGAAGCGTGTCCGGCGGGCATTCCGCTTCAGTCGTTGCTTGAGAGACTGCGCGACGAGGCGCATACCTCTCAGGGCGTCGTGCGCGGAAGCGGCAGCGCCAGACGCCCCGGCGAAAGCGTCTTTTGGCGGATATGGGAACTTTCGCATACAAGGCCGGTGCTGAACACCCTGACCGGCGGAATTCTGGGGAAATTTCTGCGTTTTGCTCCACGTCTGGGCTCGCTTCGCGCCTGGACCATATGCCGGTCCAAGCCGCGTTTCGCCCGGAAAAACCTGCATCAGATGCTGCGAAAGAGGAGAAATCAGAAATGATCGGCAACAGCGCCCGTGAAAAGATTCTGTCGCGGCTGTATGCGGCCTCAAGCGGCCGGGAATCCTTTCAAACGCTTTTCCCGGCGATTGCGCATGATTTTTCCGCGCAGAAGCCCGAACGCCTGAAAAGCCTGCTGGAGAAGGCCGGGGCGAGCGTGCATGTTGCGGCTCAAGGGGATGTTGCCGGCGTTTTTCAATCCATCAAGCGCGAGCATGGCCTGAAGACGGTTTGCTGCGGGATGGATATCTGGTATGAGGCGGCGTTGCGGGAAGCCTTTTCAGATGAAGGGGAGCAATGCATTCGCTTTGAGCGTCCCCTGGAGGAATTCCGGGATGCGCTGTTTTCGGTTGACGCCGGCATTGCGACAGCGCAGGCGGCTGTCGCCGAAACAGGCAGCGTCTGTCTTTTCCCTGACGCGAACGAGCCGCGTTCGCTGTCGCTTGTCCCGCCTGCGCTGATAGTCGTGGTGCGCGTTGAGGCCATTTTCAATGATTTTCGGGAGCTGTTCGCATCGTCTCTTTGGAAGACGCAGGCGTCCAGAAATCCGGTTTTTATCGCCGGACCGTCGAAAAGCATGGCCATTGAGGGGTATGCCGCGACCGGCGCCGGCGGACCGCGAAAACTGGCCGTTGTCATGGCGTATTGATTGTACGCCGCATGCGTCTGTCTTATGGAAAAGAAAAGCCGGGAACGCCCTTGCTGTTCCCGGCCTGAGTGCATGCGCATTGCGTTATGCGTTCATCCGCTGTTTGCCCGGAATGGGCAAACCGCCGCCTGAGCGTTCAGACATGATTTGCGTTCCAACGCCCTTGTCCGTGAAAAGCTCAAGCAGCACGCAGTTTTCCACGCGGCCGTCAAGAATGGTGACGCGCTCGCATCCGTTTTGGATGGACTCGATGCAGCATTTGATTTTGGGAATCATGCCGCCGCTGATGGTTCCATTGTCAAACAGGCCGAAGGCTTCATCTATGGTGATGGATGGAATAAGCTGTTTGGCGGGGTCAAGAACGCCGGGGACGTCTGTAAGAATAAGCAGGCGGGACGCCTTGAGCGCGCCAGCCACCGCGGCGGCCACGGCGTCGGCGTTGATATTGTAGGTATGCCCCTTTTCATCCACGCCGACCGGCGCGATGACTGGAACAAAACCGCTTGCGGAGAGGCTGTTGATAAGCGTGGTATCCACGTGGAGCACTTCGCCGACATTGCCCAGATCAATGATTTCCGGGGGCGCGGCCTCTTTGCGCACCACCATTTCCATCTTTTTGGCCTGGATAAGCCGGCCGTCCTTTCCGGAAAGGCCCACCGCCTTTGCCCCGGCCTGGTTGAGATGATTGACGATTTCCTTGTTCACCTTGCCGACCAGCACCATTTCCACAACATCCATGGTCGCGTCGTCCGTGACGCGATATCCTTCGCGAAAACGCGACTCAATGCCAAGCTGGGCCAGCATGCTGCCTATTTGCGGCCCGCCGCCATGCACGACGACCGGGTTCACTCCGACAAATTTGAGCATGGCTATGTTGCGGGCGAAGGCTTCTTTCAGGTTGGCGTCAGTCATGGCGTGGCCGCCGTATTTGACGACCACGGTCTTGCCGTTGAAAATGCGGATGTAGGGAAGGCATTCCATGATGAATTGCGAGATGACCAGGGGCGACGGCTGCATGGAAGACTCCTCGATGTTGCATGTTAAAAGGATGTATGGTTTGATGAAACTATGCCGGATTGGGCCGCGCTCCGCCTTGTTTTCGCCGGAATATGCCGGCGGTTTTCGCCTGTTGCGCGCACGCCTGAAAAAGAGCGCGTTTCTTTTTACAGAATGTAGCGGCTCAAATCCTTGTCGATGCGCACATCCTCAAGATGGGCGCGCACATATTCGCTGTCCACGCTGATCTTTTCGCCGGACATGTCCGGGGCGTCGAACGACAGGTCTGAAAGAATTTTTTCCAGAATGGTGTACAGTCGGCGCGCGCCGATGTTTTCCATTTCCATGTTCGCCGTTTCAGCAAACGCGGCAAGTTCGCGTAAGGCTTCATCCGTAAATTCGATGTGCACGCCTTCGGTTTCCAAAAGCGCGGCATATTGCCGGGTGAGGGCGTTATGCGGCTCGGTCAGGATGCGGTAGAAATCGTCCTTGTTCAGGGCCGCCAGCTCGACCCGCAAAGGAAAGCGTCCCTGAAGTTCAGGGATAAGGTCGGAAGGCTTGCTGAAATGGAAAGCGCCGGCGGCGATGAACAGGATGTGGTCCGTGCGGACCATGCCGTATTTTGTGTTCACAGTGGAGCCTTCCACAATGGGCAGAAGATCCCGCTGGACGCCTTCGCGGGAAACGTCCGCGCTTTTTTGTCCCTGAGCGCCGCCGGCCACCTTGTCGAGCTCGTCGATGAAAATGATGCCGGTCTGTTCCACACGCTCCCGCGCCAGTTCGACGACTTTGTCCTGATCTATGAGCTTGTCCGCTTCTTCTTCGACCAGCAACCCATAGGCTTCATCCACGCGCATGCGGCGTTTCTTTTTCTGGGACGGGGCAAGCTTGCTGAAGATATCCCTGAATTGCGAGCCCATTTCTTCCATGCCCGGCATGGATAAAATGCCGATTTGGGTGCCGGACTGCACTTCGACTTCCATTTCGACTTCACGCTCTGAAAGTTTGCCTTCCCGCCACAGAGAGCGCAGTTTTTCCCTGGTGGAAGAGGCCTTGGGCTGTTGCGCGTCCGCATCGGAAAACGCGGGCATGGCTATGGTCCCGGAAGCGTTTGCGGCAAAGCGCGGCTCCGGACGCGCGCCATGCGCGGGACCGGGCAAAAGCAGATCCAAAAGCCGCTCTTCGGCCAGATGCTCGGCTTTGGCGCGCTGACGTTCGGTTTCTTCCTCGCGCACCAGATTGACGCCGATTTCCATAAGATCGCGGACCATGGATTCCACATCGCGTCCGACATACCCCACTTCCGTATATTTCGTGGCTTCGACCTTGATGAAGGGAGAGGCGCACAATTTGGCCAGGCGGCGGGCTATTTCCGTTTTCCCCACCCCGGTGGGACCGATCATGATGATGTTTTTCGGGGCGATTTCCTCGCGCAGCGCCGGGTCCAGTTGCTGCCGTCTCCAGCGGTTGCGCATCGCAATCGCCACCATTCGCTTGGCCTGACGCTGACCAATGATGAATTTGTCCAGTTCCGCGACGATTTCACGCGGCGTCAATGTGCTGCTCATGCATTCTCCGAAAAATGTTGAGGTCCTTGCCGCGAAAAACGCGACAGGGACCGGTTTTTGTTTGAGCATGATGCGGCGCCGCAGTTGCAGCGCCGCATCCTTAGTTTTTTTGGTGAAGCGTTATTTGCTTATGGTCAGCGTTCTGAAGAAAACCTGTCCGCGGCGGAAGATTCTGAGCATAACCGCGCCTTTTTTCTCGGCGTCCTCTTTGATGACTTTTTGCAGGTCCGCAGTGGAGTTCACCGGAACAAGGTTTGCGGACAAGATGACGTCGCCTGAAACTATTCCGGCTTCAGCCGCGGGTTTTCCCCGTTCAACGCCTGTAACCAGCAGCCCTTCGGTTTTGCTTAGGCCAAGCGTCTTGGCTTCTTCCGGCTTGACGCTGCGAAGCCGCAATCCAAGCACCATTTTGCCGTTTCCCTGCACGCTTGGCGTATCCGCGGCCGCGCTTGCGCTTGCGCGTTCGCCAAGCACAAGGCTGACGGTTTTTTCTTTGCCGTCGCGCCATACGGTGACCGTGGTTTTTTCGCCGGGCGCTATCTGAGCGACGGTGCGCAGAAGGTCGGAAGAATCCTTGATGTTTTTGCCGCCGATGCGGATGATGATATCGCCGGCCCTGATGCCGGCTTTTGCCGCGGGCTCGTCCGGGAAGACCTCTCCAATGAGCGCTCCTGTGGTTTCGGAACGGCCGAGAGCCTTGGCGGTCGCTTCGTCCACGGGCTGAATCTGAACGCCAAGCCAGCCGCGGTGCACTTTTTTGTCCGTTTTAAGCTGTTCGATGACGGTTTTGGCCATATTGCTGGGAATGGCGAAGCCGATTCCCTGACCGGCCGGGATAATGGCCGTGTTGATGCCCACGACTTCGCCGGCCTGATTCAGGAGCGGGCCGCCGCTGTTGCCGGGGTTGATGGATGCGTCTGTCTGCAGAAAGCTGTCGAACGGTCCGGACTGGATATCCCGTCCTTTTGCGGAAAGGATTCCCGCCGTCATGGAGCGTTCCAGCCCAAAGGGGTTGCCTATGGCGATCACCCATTCGCCCACTTCAAGGGCGTCTGAGTCGCCGAACGTAAGATACGGCAATCGTTTGTCCGTTTCGATTTTCAGCAGGGCCAGATCCGTCTCAGGGTCTGTTCCGATGACTTCCGCCGTGTATTGGGCCGTCGTGTCCGGCAGGGTGACTTTGACTTCATCGGAATTTTCAATGACATGATTGTTTGTCACAATGAAGCCGTCGTCTGAAATGAGAAATCCCGAGCCCCGCGCCGTGTTGCCGCGTGGGTCAGGCTCATGGAAGAAAGGCGGAAGCATGTTGAAAAAATCATCCAGCGGCGGAGCGCCGCGGAAAATGGAAGGACCGTTTTTTTGCGCAAGCTGTTTGCGTTCGGCGGTGATGTTCACAACGGCCGGCCCGTCTCTTTTGGCCAGTTCCCGAAAATCCGGCAAAGGCGCGGCGACGGCTGAAGCGGCCGCAAGCGTCAGGATGAACGCGGCCAGAAAAATCGGTCGAATATATTTCTTCATGCAGGGCTCCTTTTGTCCGTGAATTCAGTTGCGTCGCCTTTAGAATAATCTCTGCGCCGATATTGTAAAGGGAAAAAAAATGCCGCCCGCCAATAAGCCGATGCAGGACCGACATGATTGGTGGGCGGCACTTTCAAGACGCCGGCGTTGCAAAGCATGAGCCGGACGCCGTAAAAGCGTTCAATTTCCGGCATTATCCAGGCGCGTTTTTACTGAGAGCATGCTTTCCGTTCAAATTCAGTAAAAGGGAAGCGTTTTTTCCGTAAACCGTCCGCCCGTCCGCGGCAAAACCGGAAGCCACACAGCTTTGCCGGAGCCCTTTCCTCCTTTTGCCGTCTACCCTTTGCCATGCTCTTCTTCAAAGAGATCCTTGGCCTGGCAGCCAAGAGCGCGGGCCATGGATTTCAGCGTGGTCAGAGTGCACCGGCTTATGGCTTCGCCGCGGGAACGCATGATGGTGTGCGTGGAAAGACCGGTCACGCGGGAAAGATGACCGATGGACATGCCGCAATTTTCCATTGTCTGACGAACTTTGCTTTGAATCATACCTGCTTTCTCCTTGAAGATGGGGGTGAACGGTGCAATAAAACAACATTGCCTATATTTATAATTTTATATATACCAAAAGATAGTATGATGCAAGAAATGAATAAGAAAAAGGGAAAAACTTTTAAAATAAATAGCATAAGTATGATATATGGCTATGTCGATGTGTCGCTTGGGGAAGAGTTCATGAAATATTATAAATGATAGTAAATATTATTAATATAATATATTATATTAATATTGGAAAATACGATATATCAATAAAAAAATAGTTGCAACTATATTTTAGACGGGTTCCCCATTGATATTTCCTATGAATGCCGGATACAGTCCGAAAGAAAACGATTTTACTTTTATCGCGTTTTGCGGCTACATGCATAAAATGCGCGTGCGCATGTTTTTTTGGCATGAGGCGAAAGCGTTTTCAGAAAATTTGAGGAGTTGAGGAGCCGGAATGAAGAGTTTCAGGAACGTTCTTGCCACCACGCCGGGGATCATCGCCGCGGGCGTCGTAATAGGGGTTGCGGCTGTGGTGTTGCAGCATTTGGGCAATCCGGGAAACATGGGCATCTGCATCGCCTGTTTTGAGCGCGACGTCGCGGGCGGCCTTGGGCTGCACAGGGCGGAAATCGTGCAGTATTTGCGGCCTGAGATTTTCGGGCTGTGCCTTGGCGCGTTGCTTTCTTCCCTGTTTTTCAGGGAGTTTCGGCCGCGCGGCGGCTCTTCGCCCATTATCCGTTTTGCGCTTGGCATGAGCGCCATGATCGGCGCTCTGGTTTTTCTTGGCTGTCCGTGGCGCGTTATTTTGCGCCTGGCCGGCGGAGACGGCAACGCGCTTTTCGGCGTAGCGGGCCTTATCGTCGGCGTCGGCGTCGGAACCCTGTTTTTCCGAAAGGGGTTCGCGCTTGGCCGCAGTCATGGGCAAAGCCGCATGACGGGGCTCATGTTTCCCCTGTTCATGGCGGGGCTGCTCGTTTTGAGTCTGATTTTTCCATTTGCGCCCGGTCAGGCGCGAAACGGCGTGTTATGGTATTCGCTGAAAGGGCCGGGAGCGGCCCATGCTCCTTTTCTGGTCTCGCTTGTTGTGGGCGCCGTCATCGGCGTCATCGGCCAGCGCAGCCGGTTTTGCACCATGGGGGCGTTTCGGGATATGATTCTTTTCCGGCACTGGCATCTTTTTTTGGGGGTGCTTGCCATGCTTGTCGCAGCCTTCCTGATGAATAAGGGCGTGTTGCAGCAGTTTCATCCGGGATTTGCGAATCAGCCCGTGGCCCATACGGACGGCCTGTGGAATTTCGGCGGCATGGTCGTCGCCGGACTGGCCTTCGCCCTTGCCGGCGGGTGTCCGGGACGGCAACTGCTCATGGCCGGAGAAGGGGATGCGGATGCCGCTGTTTTTGTTCTGGGGATGCTGGCCGGGGCCGCGCTGTCGCATAACTTCGGGCTGGCCAGCTCCACGGCCGGCGTCGGCGCGTACGGTCCCATTGCCGTGATTTCATGTTTCATTCTGTGCCTGATCATAGGCTTTGCGCATTGCGCATGGAGAGGAGACCGGGTATGAGCGTAAAGGTTGTCGACGCGCGGGGACTTTCATGCCCGCAGCCGGTGATATTGGCGTTGGACGCGATGAAGCGCGAAAAAAGCGGGCGTATCGAAGTGCTGGTGGACAGCGACGTATGTGTGGAAAACGTGACCCGGGCGGCCCGCTCCCAGGGGTGGAGCGTGACGTGCGATGAACGGCGTGCGCCCGCGCCGGGAGAATGGCTTTTGGATTTGAGCAAGGAATAGTCCGGTGCGGATACGGGATGCGGTTCATGCTTTTCTGGGCGGCCGCGCGTCTGAAAAGCGCGCGAAAACTGAAGAGCCCAAAGCCGGCGGGCCGGAAAAGGACGGCGCGGGCTCTGACTGCGGGCGCGCGTTTCTGGTTTTCGAGCACACAGGCGAGGTCATGCGCGCCGAACAGCTGCTGAAACGCGCCGGGCTTTCCGTGGCGGTAAAAGGCCCGCCGCCGGAATTGCGCACAGGATGCGATATGGTTGTCGAGTTTCCTCTGGTGGAGGAGCTTGCGGCGATGAAGGCGCTTTCTGCGGGCAAGGTGCGCCCGCTTTCCGTCGTGCCTGTGCGCGGCGCGCTTCTGGAGCCGGTTTCGCTGTTTCAGATACGCGATTATGGGGAATGGCTCATGGCGCGAGCTGCGAACATGAAGATCACGGCGGAGAAAAAATCAGGCCGCATCGTCAATGTTTCCGGCGGCGGATGTCCTGATGTGCCGTATCTTGCGGCGTCGCTTGTGGGCAAACATCTTTGGGGTCCGGATGCGGCCCCTGAGCCCCGTGAGACGGGCCACACGCTTTGCGGGTACGCATTGCAGCTTGCTTATGAGGAAGTAAAAAGGCGGCTTTCATGAGTGCGGAAACGTCCTGGCTTATTGCGGGCACAGTGCCTGTTCCGGATTTCCCTTTGCAGGACGGGGCTTGGCGCGTTGACGCCCAAGACCCGGCGACGCTTTTTTCTCAGGGGACGGCTGTTCCGGTGTTCAGGGGAACCGCCGCCCTGCTGGCCGCCGCATGCCTGTGTTGCGAGGTTTTAGGCGCGCCGCCGCCGGGCGCGGTCCTTGCCGGGGACACGGGCCGCGGACGCGGGAGCAGAGCGGTGTATGCCCATCTGACAAAGACCATGCAGGAGCGTGCGGAGCGCGGCATTACATTTCATTACCTCATGCCGGATGTGCGCTGGCATAACCGGTTGCTGGACGCCGTCCGCCGCCGTCCGGTCCGGCCAACGCTTGTGGCGGATGCGGGATTCATGTACGCGGCGAAGATGAGCGGTTTTGCCGCGGAATATGATCTTTTCACGCCCGATGCCGGGGAAATGGCCTTTCTGGCGGACGAGCGCGCCCCGCATCCGTTTTATACCCGCGGCTTTCTGCTCCATGAGGACCAGCGGGTTCCTGAACTGATTCATGCCGCGTATGAGGGAAAAAACGCGGCAAAACATCTTCTGGTGAAGGGAGAAACCGATTTTGTGGTGGAGCAGGGCGCGATTGCGGCTGAAATAACCACGCCCATGGTCCCGTTTCTTGAGCCCATAGGCGGCACAGGCGACACCGTGGCCGGCATCGCGTCCGCCCTTTTGGCATCAGGGGTTCCCATGGTGCGCGCCTGTATTCTTGCGGCGCGCGTCAATCGCGTGATGGGGGCGCTGGCTTCGCCGACCCCGGCGACGCAGATTGCGGACCTTTTGCGGCATCTGCCGGAAGCCGCGCGCCTGGTTTTGCAGGAGCGCGATGCTTCCGCCGCGCTTGTGCGGTAACCGGCGCAGGCGTTTAGCCTGTTTACGGTATGCGTGCCATGCGTTTTCCTGAAACAGGCGGGTATTCGGGCGGCGCTGCGTGTCTTTTTTCGTTTTTGCATGCCGCCGCGCAATTGACAGCGCATCGGGCGAAATGGCATGAAATCAGGGAAAGGCGGGGATGCGCGTTGCGGAATGCCGCCGTGGGGCAAGCCGCATGAAGGCGCATGCCGCAGGGTATGCATGCATGAATCATGGAAGGAGGATGGACGCATGAATGTTCCAATGACCTTTGTCGGCATTTCAGGAAGTCTCAGAGCGCATTCAAGAAATACGGGGCTGTTGCGCTGCGCCGCGCGAAACGCGCCTGCGGGCGTTTCGTTTGAAATCGCGGATATCAGCCGGCTTCCTTTATATAATGCCGACGTCGCGGAAAAGGATAAACCGGATGCGGCGCTTGCGCTGGTGGAGCAGGTGACTCGCGCGGACGCTCTGGTGCTGGCCTGTCCGGAATATAATTACTCTCTGGCCCCTGCTTTGAAGAACGCGCTGGACTGGCTGTCCAGGGAGCCGGGCAACGCGCCCCTTGAAGGAAAACCGGCCGCGATTCTGGGCGCCGGCGGCGGCATGGGAACCTGCCGGGCGCAATATCACCTGCGTCAGGTATGCGTATATTTGAATCTCAGGGTGCTGAACAAGCCGGAAATTTTTGCAAACGCGTTTTCGGAATGCTTTGACGCCGCCGGCGATGTCGTCGACGGCGCGCTTGCGGAGCGCGTAGCCGGGCAGATGGCCGCCCTTGCGCTGTTTTTGCGGCAGTTGCGCTCGTAAAGCGGCATGTCCGCGCAGTCCGCGATGCCTGGACAATGGTTTCGCGACCTGTAACAACGCGGAGCGCGAAAGGGCGACGGTTGCGCTTATTCAAAAAACGGGATGATTTCGTCGCGGGTGCAGCCGTGGGCTATGGCGGCCTTGAGAAGCAGCAGGGCTTTGGGGCCGTTGAGCGAATGCGCAAGTATCGCCTTGCTTTCTTTTTGCAAAAAGGCAGCGCCGCCCGGATATCCGTAAAGCGGCCACACGCCGCCGCGCATGCAGCGTGTGGCGACGACCACGACGGCGCCGGCGTCATGCGCGCGTTTCAGCGCGGGACACAGGGCCGGGGGGATGTTCCCGGCCCCGAAGCCTTCGATGACCAGTCCTTTCGCGTTTTGCTTTTCCACGAGAAAATCTATGAGCTCCGGCCCCATGCCGGGATATGCGGCGACAAGATGCACGTCTTTTGACATGCCCGCGACTGGGAACGGCAGAAAAGGGCGTTTGGCGGTCACAGGGCGCATGAACACGACATGGTCGCCGGCAAGACGGCCCGCGGCGCACCGCGTCTGGCTTGCGATGGGGTCCACGCTCAGGGAATCTTCCTTGATTGCGTCGCGCGCGGAGAATATCCAGTCTCCAAGCTGCACCAGCACCTCGGCGCAGGGCGGCGCGGACAGGCAAATGCTGATTGCGTTGCGCACGTTGCGCACCCCGTCGTACCCCGCTTCCCCCATGTGGCGCATGCTTCCGGTAAACACGACCGGTTTCGGGCCGGCAAGGGCCAGCTCCATGGTAAAGGCGGACTCCACCATCAGATCCGTTCCGTGCAGGACGACGGCACCCAGCGCCGCCGGGTCGGCCAGCGCCGCATTGACGTCCATGGCCAGGCGCAGCATATGCTCCGGCGTCATGTGCGGGCTTGGCATGTCCGACCAGATTGCCGGGCGCACGGCTATTTCCGGGTGGGGCGCAAGATGGGCCATAAGCCGTTCGAAATTGCCGCCGGGCGCCGCGCCGTCCATGCCCGGAACGCAGTCCATCCCAATGGTCCCGCCTGTAAAGAACAGCGCTATATGGGCTCCTTTTATTTGCATACGTCCACCCACTGCGCCTGCGTCAGGCTTTGCAGCTCCTGCGGCGTGGTTTCAATGCAGCTGTTCAGAGTCCCGGCGGCGGGGTAGACGACGGCAAGCTCTTTCAGGGAAACATCCATATATATGGGGATAGGGCGGGCAAGGGCGAAAGGACACAAACCGCCGGCCGGATGCCCGGTCAAGGCAAGAACGTCGTCCGCGTCGGGCATATTGGCCTTTTTGCCGAATCGCGCCTTGAATTTCGCATTGTCGAGTCTGGCCGTGCCGCACGTCACAATAAGCACGACCTCGTCTTCTGATTTGCCAAGCCGGACCGCAAGGGACTTGGCGATGCACGCTTCCGGCACATTGAGGGCCTGCGCGGCCTTGGCCACCGTGGCGGTGCTTTGTTCATGCTCGATGATGTTTCCGGAAAATCCGCGTTCGCGAAGAAAGGCTCTGACCGTTTCGATGCTCATGCTGTGTTCTCCAGTTGGGCGCTTTGCGCGGGCAAAACCGCGTTGCGCTCTGCGTTTGTCCATGTTTCAACAATAACAAAAACAAAAGAAAGTCCATCCGGCCCATCCCCGCGGATACGGCGCTTTCAGGCCGCATGGTCCAGGAAGGGCGCTTTTTCCCCGGATGGAGAGGGCCGTCATGGAGCGAAAGCGCATTTCATACATGCGCCTTGGCATGAAGGCAAGGCGCGAATGCCCGGCAATAGGGCCAGCGCCTCCCGTTGTCGTTCAGTCAAAAATTTTTGTCATCTTTTTTGGTGTCGCATGCGGGTCTGTCCATGGATGGGTTATAGTTGAATTATCGATAAATGTCATTGTAATATATTGTAATAATAAGCTGTTTACTGTCAATTCAGGCGGTTGAAACGTCGCCGGCGCGGTGAGGCGCAATGAAAAAAAAGTAAATGTGATATAAATCACATAAAAAAATACAAGACAGACGGCCGCAAAATATATAAGAGATCAATAAAGGACAGGGTACGCGCAGGGTTTTTTCTTTGCGGCATGACGTTTGGGAAAAAGCGCGCGTTTGACTTTTTCTGGTGAAAATGAAACGCCGGATGCATGTTCCGGGGTCGGCGAGGGGTTCAGCGAGTCGTCATAAACAGCCGTGTTTCATCAAACGTTCCTTATATGGTTTGAAGCTTTCCCCCTTATAAGGCGGAACATTCATCGACAAATGGACGCAGTTTCAGAGTCCGTGGATTGAAACACTCCTGCTTTTGAACTTCCAAACTATGGCAGCAACGTGGAATGATGTGCACACTTATTCTTATCGGATTTGTTCTCGCCTTTGTTTCTCCGCTTCTTTACAGGGCGTTGGGACGCGCGGCGGGCTGGGTTTTCGCCTTATGGCCGCTCATCACGCTGATCCTTCTTTTGCGCGCGGCGCCTCAGATCGCCGCGGGCGCGCCGGTCATGGATATCGTAAACTGGATTCCCGACCTTGGCGTGACGCTCAATTTCCGGGTTGACGGACTCGGCCTGCTTTTCGCATGCATGATAGCGGGGATAGGAACGCTCATTCTCATCTACACAAGCGCCTATATGGCCGGAAAGCCCCGCCTTGGCCGCTTTTACATGTACCTTATTCTCTTCATGGTTTCGATGGTCGGGACGGTGACGTCCGACAATCTCATCATGCTGTACATGTTTTGGGAGCTTACGGGCATAAGCTCGTATCTGCTCATAGGCTTCAACCATGAAGAAGAGCGCTCCCGCGATTTCGCGCTTCAGGCCCTGCTCATCACATGCGGCGGCGGGCTTGCGATGCTGGCCGGTTTTGTGCTTATGGGAGCGACCGGCGGCACGTTCAGCGTAAGCGGGCTGCTTGCGGCCGGACCTGTTTTGCGGGAAAGCGCGCTCTATCTGCCCATGCTGCTGCTGATTCTTCTGGGCGCATTCACCAAGTCGGCCCAGATGCCGTTTCATGTCTGGCTTCCCAACGCCATGGTCGCGCCCACGCCTGTTTCCGCCTATCTGCACTCTTCCACCATGGTGAAGCTGGGCGTTTTTCTGCTTGCGCGATTCTCGCCGGTTCTTGGCGGCACGCCGGAGTGGCAGGGCCTTATTACATTTTTCGGGGCCCTGACCATGATTGGCGGCGCGATTCTTGCGTTGCTGCAAACGGACCTCAAGCGCATTCTGGCGTATTCCACGATTTCGGTTCTGGGGCTTTTGACCATGCTCATCGGGGTAGGCTCGCCTGCGGCCCTGACCGCCATGTGTCTTATGCTGCTTGCCCACGCCATGTACAAAGGCGCGTTGTTTATGGTCGCCGGGGCGGTGGATCATGAGGCTGGAACGCGCAATGTTCTCGACCTTGGCGGTCTGGGCGGAAAAATGCCTGTCGTGGCCGTGGCCGCTGTGCTGGCCGGATTTTCCATGGCCGGGATTATTCCGTTTTTCGGATTTGTGGCCAAGGAGTTTTTCTATGAGAGCATGCTGCATTCGCCTGTGCTTGCGCAGGGGTTGAGCGTTTTGAGCGTCCTTGCCAGCGCGGTTCTGGCGTGCTGCGCGGCAATGGCCGCGGTGGGGCCCTTTTTCGGGAAAAATCGCGAAACGCCAAAACCGGCGCACAACGGTCCTGTCGGGTTGTGGCTTGGTCCGATTATCCTTGCGGCGCTCGGTCTTGTTTTCGGAGTTGTTCCAAACCTTGCGGCGCGCTATGTGCTTGGTCCCGCGTCCTCGGCCATAACCGGCGTAAATGAGCCGTTAAGCCTTGCGCTCTGGCACGGAATGACGACTCCGCTTCTTTTGAGCATTGCGACCATTGTTGTCGCGTTTATTGTGTTTGCGGCGCTTTCGCGCTTAAGAAGCGCAAAACGCCTGTCCCGCGATTTTCGGATATCGTTTGGCGCAAACGCGCTGTATTTCAAAATTATTGACGGGTTGTTCGCGCTGGCGGGGATTGTGGCCCGGTTTTTCCAGAACGGATATCTGCGCATTTATGTCATGGTCATGGCGGCCGCCGGCGCTGTCGCCATTTTCTATG